>NZ_JBIVEG010000003.1:0-406901 GCF_044747545.1 Streptomyces sp. NPDC090077 | reverse complement strand
GCGTACTGGACGTACTCGGGCTTTCGCCCGGTGCGGCGAGAGTGCGTGCCGGGCGCCGCGGGGCAGGCGGGACTTTGCGGACACCCCCTAGGCCGCGCCTACGACAGCGCGGCCTCGATGAGGTCGGCGGCCTGCCGCGTGCCGCCCTCGGAGGCCATGGCGGCGCGGACGGCCTGCGCCCGGGCGGCGACCTCGGGGTCGGCGAGCAGTCCGAGGACGGCTTCGCGCAGGGCGGCGGCGTCGGCGTCCTCCGTGTCGACGCGCCGGGCGACGCCGAGGGCGGCCAGCATGTCGGCGTTGCCGAACTGGTCGACGGCCTGCGGTACGGCGACCATCGGGGTCGCGGTGGCGAGGCCCTCCTGGCTGCCTCCGGCGCCCGCGTGGGTGATGAAGGCGTCGGCCTGATGCAGGACGTCCAGCTGGGGGACCCAGCGGTGGACCTCGATGTTGGCGGGGACCTCGCCCAGGTCGGCCTCGTCGGTGAACTTGCCGATCTGGAGGACCACGTGCCAGTCGGGGAGGCCGCCGAAGGCCTCGATGCAGGCGCGGTAGAAGGCGGGCAGCTTGGTGAAGGTGGAGCCGAGGGAGACCAGGAGCACCTTCTTCCCCTCGGCGGAGGCGGGCCGCTGCCAGGTGCCCTGGGTGGCGCTGCGGTCGCCCTGGCAGGCGCCGACGAAGGTGTGGACGGACTCGTCGACCCGGTCGGCGCAGGGCTGGAGGGCGCGCGGGATCAGGACGATGCTGCGCCGCGGGCGGCCGACGAAGCTGTCGGGGTCCTCGTCGATGCCGTTCTCGTCGAGCCAGGCGCGGAAGCGGGCGTAGTACGCCCGCCCGCGCTCGGAGGCGCGCAGTTCGGCCGTCATCGGGGCGCCGACCTCCTCCTCGTAGCCGGTCCAGGCGACCAGGTTCGGGGAGAGGGAGATCTCGGGGACGCCCCAACGGCGGGCGAGGACCCTCGCCGGGTAGGAGGTGATGTCGTGGAGGACGAGGTCCGGTTCGTCGCCCTCGAAGGCGTCCGCGAGCTGCGGGAGCGCCTGGACGGCGTCGTTCAGGAAGGGTTCGACGTTGTCGATGAGCTCGGTGCCCCAGGCCTCGGGCTCGTCCTCGGTGGGCAGGGTGGACTTCCAGACCACCGGCGTGGCGCCGGTCTCGGCGACCTTCTCGGCGAAGGAGGCGGGGATGGCGTAGCTGACGCGGTGGCCCCTGGCGACGAGTTCCCGGATCACTTCGATGCTCGGGTTCACGTGGCCGGGGGCGGCGATGGAGAACATGGCGATGTGTGCGGGCTTGGCTGTGGAAGTCATGACACGACCCTAGCGAGACGATACGTCTCGTGCAATTGGAAAAGGAGGCCAGGAGAGTCCCCTGCCCGAAAATCGACGCATTGGCCGAACATCGCCCCTTCAGGGCCTCCCGCACCCGGAATGCGAGACTGGGCGGACCCACGGTGATCACGAGGCGCACGGCAATCCGGCGATCCGGCGATCCGGCGATCCGGCGAAGGAGGAGACGCACCCATGGACGAGGCACGGGCCAGGGACGTACTGGCGGAGGCGGGACTGGCGGGCACGGGGGCGGACCGCCCGGAGCTGCTCGCCTTCGGCGAGAACGCCGTCTTCGCGACCGGCGGCCTGGTGGTCAAGGTGGGCCGCGAGGCGGGTCTGCTGGCACGGGCCGAACGGGAACTGGCGGTGGCCGGCTGGCTCGCCGACGCCGGGATCCCGGCCGTACGGGCCGCCGAACCGAAGCCCCGGCTGGTGGACGGGCACCCGCTGACCGTCTGGCACCGGCTCCCCGAGCCGGTGCGGCCGGCCGGCCCCGAGGACCTCGCGGCCCTGCTGCGTCCGCTGCACGCGCTGCCCGCGCCGCCCTTCGTGCTGCCCGCCCGGGACCTGCTGGGCGGGGTCGAGCGGTGGCTCCGGCTGGCCGGCGCGGCCGTCGACCCCGAGGACGCCGCGTACCTGCGCGCCCGGCGCGACGCCTACGCCGACGAGGTCCGCGCGCTCACCCCGCACCTGCCCCCCGGCCCCGTCCACGGCGACGCCCTGCCGCGCAACGTGCACGTGGGCCCGGACGGGCCGGTGCTGGTGGACCTGGAGACCGTCTCGTCGGACCTGCGGGAACACGACCTGGTGGTGATGGCCCTCTCCCGCGACCGGTACGGGATGCCCGCCGCCTCCTACCGGGCCTTCACGGACGCGTACGGGTGGGACGTCCGCGCGTGGGAGGGCTGCGCCGTCCTGCGCGGCGCCCGCGAGACGGCGAGCTGCGCCTGGGTCGCCCAGCACGCCCCCGCCAACCCGAAGGCCCTGGCCGAGTTCCGCCGCCGCGTGGCCTCCCTCCGCGAGGGCGACGCGGAAGCCCGCTGGCACCCCTTCTGACCGGCCCCGGGGACGGATAACCGGTGGACCGCTCCGGCCCCGGCCGGAGAATGGCGGGTGTGCCCGAACGGACCGACGGGCGGGCACGGCCGACCACCACGAGGAGCCACGTGCCGCGTTTCGTCCACCGGATCACCAAGTACGACCCCGCCGACCGCGACGAACACGGCCACTACACCGGCTCCGAGGACACGGACTGCGACCACGGACCGGTCGAGGCCGCGTACCTGCGGGCGGTCGCCGCCTTCGCCGAGGACACCGGTGTCGACCGCCTGGCCATACGCGAGCCGGGGATCTCCGGCCCCGTCCACTTCGGCCCGGAGCCCGCGGCCGACGGCCACGGCCTCGCCGGGCTCTTCCCGCCCGACCTCGCCGGCTTCCACGACGGCGCCGAAGTGCCCCTCTCCGTCGGACTGGAACTGGTCAGGGGCATGCTCCGCGGCAACGGCGCCTGGTGCCGTCTGGCGGTGGAGGACCGGTTCGACGTGCAGGTCGGCTGGGACCAGTACGTCTACGTCGGCAGCGACCGGCCCTGCGAGCGCGCCGTTGCCCGGACCCGGGCCCTCGGCCTCTTCGCCGAGCCGCTGGAGGCCTCGCCCTACGACGCGGACTTCGAGGAGCCCGGCGTGCAGCGGCCGGCCGACGAGGACTTCTGGGACCGGCTCCGCTGGTCCGTCGCCACGCGGAACGCCGTGCTGCTGGAGGAGGGCTACCTCTACAACGCCTCCCGCTGGCACCGCATCACCCGGGACACCCTCGCGGCGGTACGCGCCCGGCTCGCCCCGCGGGCCATGCTGACCGTCTGGCCGGACCTGTCCGCCGATGTCGACGCGGTCCTCGCCTCGCTTCCCGCCGAAGGCCCGGTGGAGTTCGTGTGGGAGGACGGGGACGGGGTCGTCTCCAGCACCCTCGCCGACGAGTCCGAGTACGGGGAACTGGCCGCCCGCGTGGCAGGCGCCCGCGCCGCCACCGCACTGCCCCTGACCCTCGACGACCGCCACCCGCTGTTCACCGCGGTCCGGCCCGACGACGACGGCGTCCTGCGCGCACGGTGGAGGACCGAGCCGACGCAGAGCGACCGGGACTGGGCCTTCCTGAAGACCCTGCGCCGCGGGCAGGTCTGCACGGGCACGGTCACGCAGATCGCCGCCTTCGGCGTCACCTTCGTGGACATCGGCGGCTTCACCGCGATGATCAACATCCCCGAGCTGTCCCGGCGCCCCGTCGACCACCCCTCCGAGGTCGTCAGCGTCGGCCGGCGGATCTCGGCGAAGATCCTCGACGTCGACTTCTCGAGGGAACGCGTGTCGCTGTCCCTGAAGGCACTCGAACCCGGAGGCACCCAAGAGCCCGGAGAGCCCCGAGAGCACTGACGCCTACGGTCATCCCCGCCGGGGAACGAGCGGCCAGGACGGTTCGACGACCGCCGACGGATCCGCGGTGCGCCGCAGGTAGGCCTGCAGGGAGGCCGACTGTTCGGCCGCCGCGCGCACCTGGAGGCCGTGCAGGTCCGCCAAGGGCATCAGGCCGACGGGCCGGTGCTTCTCGCCTATGCGCCGCACCACGCGCGCGGCGGCCACGGCATCCGCCCGCGCGTCGTGCGCGTCCTCCAGGGACACCCCGTAGTGGGCGCACAGCGCGTGCAGGGCCCGCTTGCCCTTCCGGTACTTGTCGATGTGCTTGTCGATCACCAGCGGATCGATGACGGGCGACGGCACGCTCCCCAGCCGCTCGCTGACCGACTCGATCCCGTACCGCCGGCACTCGCGGTCCAGCAGCGACAGGTCGTAGCGCGCGTTCATCACCACCAGGGGCGTCCCCGAGCGCAGCCCTTCGGCGACGGCCCCCGCGATCTCCTCGACGGCCGAAGCGGCCGGCGCCCCGTGCTCGCGGGCGTGCTCCGTCGAGATGCCGTGGATCGCCGACGCCTGCTCCGGTATGGCCACCCCGGGATCCAGCAGCCAGGTCCGCTCGGACGCGACGGCGCCGTCCGGTTCCAGCCGCACGACCGCCGCCGTCACGATGCGGTCGGTCTCCACGTCGGTGCCCGTGGTCTCCAGGTCGAAGGCCACCAGCGGCCCGCTGATCCAGCCCATCACGCGGCCCTCGTCCCCGCCTGGGCCGCCCCTGCGCCGGGCCCGTGCCCGCGCCCCACCGGTGCACCCGGCTCCGTACCCGTCGCCTCCAGGCCGAGCCCGGCCGGCGCTCCCCCGTACCACGCCTCCATGACGCGCCCCTCCCCCGTGTTTCCGGTCAACGCGTTTCAGCCTGCCACGAGCCACTGACACCCGGCTGGGGCACCCCCCGGCGGCAGGCCCGGACCCGACCTGGTACGCCGGACCGCGCGCCCGGTCTCAGGACACCGGACGCGAGTCCTCCCAGACCGACTCGAACTCCTCCCGGTAGGTCTGGAACAGCCCGTGGTCGGCGTCCTTCGGCACGCCCCGCCCGCCCCCGCGCAGCACCAGCACCGGGGCCTCCATGCCCCGGGCCCGGCGCAGGTACGACTGGACCACCGCGATGCCCGAGGACTGCCCCTCCACCAGGTAGGCGGTGAAGCGCGGGGTCTCGTCGAAGACGTGGATGTCGAAGCGCGACGGGTCCTTCAGGCCCGCCCGGACCCTGCGCACGTGCAGGATGTTCATCTCCACCGACCGGCTCAGCTCGCCCTTGCGCAGCCCCAGCTCCCGCTCGCGCCGCTTGACCGCGCTGCTCGCCGGGTTCAGGAACAGCAGCCGCACCCGGCAGCCGGCCTCCGTCAGCCGGACGAGCCTGCGCCCCGAGAAGTTCTGCACCAGCAGGTTGAGGCCTATGCCGATGGCGTCGAGCCGCCGAGCGCCCCCGAACAGGTCCTCCGCCGGCAGCTGCCGCTGGAGCCGCACCCGGTCCGGGTGGACCGAGATGACGTCCGCGTACCGGTCCCCGACCAGGTCCTCGACGGCGTCGATCGGCAGCCGGTCCGCCGAGGGGCTGCCCGAGCCGGCGCCGAGCACCTCCAGCAGTCGCGCCGACGCGCGCTCCGCCTGCTCCAGCACGGCCCGCGACAGCGCCCGGTTGCGGGAGACCACGTTCCGGGTGACCTCCAGCTCGTCGAGGGCCAGCTCGATCTCGCGCCGGTCGTCGAAGTACGGCTCGAAGCACGGCCAGTGCTGGACCATCAGCTCCCGCAGCTGCGGCAGCGTCAGGAAGCTCAGCACGTTGTCGTCGGCCGGGTCGAGGAGGTAGCCCTTGCGCCGGCTGACCTCGCGCACGGCCACCGCCCGCTGCACCCACTCCTGCCCGGCCGGGCCGGCCGCGGCGACGACCCAGTCGTCACCGCCGTGCACCGGCTCGTAGACGGGCCGCAGCACGGCGCCGACCACCGACCGCAGCCGCTGCTCGATGAGATTCAGCCAGATGTACGCACGGCCCGCGCGCTGGGCCCGCGTCCGGACCTCGCTCCACGCGTCCGCGCCCCAGTCCAGCTCGGCCCCGGCCCGCGCGTCCCCGGCCGCCTGCGGGGCCAGTGACACCGCCGCCCCGGCCGCCGCCGTGCCCGGCACACCGCCGGACGCACCCGACGGACCGCCCGCGGCGTCCGCCGGGCCACCCTCGTGACCGCTGTCACCAGGGGGCAGCTCCAGACCTCCCGAGCTCACCCGTGCACCGCCTTCTGCGTCTGGACGCCCGTCTCCAGTGATCACGGAAGGGTACTCCGCGCACGCGGCCCGACGCAGCCCGAAGCCGTCCCCCGGGGCGTCAGGTCCCCTGGTCCGGCTGTCCGTTGACCCATTATGTGATGCCCGGACAGTCCGTTGACCCGCATATCAGCTCTCCGGTTCACCCGTCGGCAGCATTCCAAGTCCACGCGTGGGGACCCTCTTTCGGGGAAGATCTGGCAGAGACGTGATCCGTGCCGGATCCAGCCGGATCACGGGCCGGAGCGAGCCGGACCAGGATGGGAAGAGTCGTTAACCATGCAAGTCTGGCCGGGTCAGGCGTATCCGCTGGGCGCCACGTACGACGGCGCGGGCACCAACTTCGCGGTCTACTCGGAGGTCGCCCGGCGCATCGAGCTGTGCCTGCTGCACGACGACGGCTCGGAGACCGCCGTCGAGCTGCGCGAGACGGACGCCTTCGTCCGCCACGCCTACCTGCCGGGGATCATGCCCGGCCAGCGGTACGGGTTCCGCGTGCACGGCCCGTACGAGCCCGAGCGCGGGCAGCGCTGCAACGCGGCGAAGCTGCTCCTGGACCCGTACGCGCGGGCCATCAGCGGGAAGGTGTCCTGGGGCGAGGAGGTCTACGGCTACCACTTCGGCCGGCCCGACTCGCGCAACGACCTGGACTCGGCCCCGCACACGATGAGTTCGGTCGTGGTGAACCCGTACTTCGACTGGGCCAACGACCGGCCGCCGCGTCACGAGTACCACCACACGGTGCTGTACGAGGCCCACGTCAAAGGGCTGACCATGCGTCATCCCGACCTCCCCGAGGAGCTGCGGGGCACCTACGGGGCGCTCGCGCACCCGGCGGTGATCGGGCACCTGGCGAAGCTCGGGGTGACGGCGCTGGAGCTGATGCCCGTCCACCAGTACGTCAACGACCACCGTCTGGTGAACGACGGGCTCAGCAACTACTGGGGCTACAACACCATCGGCTTCTTCGCCCCGCACAACGGCTACGCCTCCGGGGACCGGGGCCAGCAGGTGCTGGAGTTCAAGTCGGCGGTGCGGGCCCTGCACGAGGCCGGGATCGAGGTGATCCTGGACGTGGTCTACAACCACACCGCCGAGGGCAACCACCTGGGCCCGACGCTGTCCTTCCGCGGCCTCGACAACTCCTCGTACTACCGGCTCGGGGACGACCCCCGGCACTACACGGACACCACCGGTACGGGGAACTCGCTGCTGATGCGCTCCCCGCACGTGCTCCAGCTGATCATGGACTCGCTGCGGTACTGGGTGACCGAGATGCACGTGGACGGCTTCCGCTTCGACCTCGCGGCCACCCTGGCCCGGCAGTTCCACGAGGTGGACCGGCTGTCGTCGTTCTTCGACCTGGTGCAGCAGGATCCGGTGGTCAGCCAGGTGAAGCTGATCGCGGAGCCCTGGGACCTGGGCGAGGGCGGCTACCAGGTGGGCAACTTCCCGCCGCTGTGGACCGAGTGGAACGGCAAGTACCGCGACACCGTGCGGGACCTGTGGCGCGGACAGCCGCGCACGCTCGCCGAGTTCGCGGGACGGCTGACCGGCTCCTCCGACCTCTACCAGGACGACGGCCGGCGGCCGCTGGCCTCCATCAACTTCACCACCTGCCACGACGGCTTCACCCTGAACGACCTGGTCTCGTACAACGAGAAGCACAACGAGGCCAACCGGGAGGGCAACCGGGACGGCGAGACCCACAACCGGTCCTGGAACTGCGGGGTCGAGGGCCCCACGGAGGACCCCGCGGTCCTGGAGCTGCGCGAGCGCCAGATGCGGAACTTCACCGCCACCCTCATGCTCTCGCAGGGCGTCCCGATGCTCAGCCACGGCGACGAGTTCGGCCGCTCCCAGGAGGGCAACAACAACGCCTACTGCCAGGACAACGAACTGTCCTGGGTGGCCTGGCCCGAGCCGGGCAAACCCCCGCCCGGCCTGCTGGAGTTCACCCGCCGCATGGTGTGGCTGCGCCGCGACCACCCGGTGTTCCGGCGGCGCCGGTTCTTCCACGGCCGGCCGGTGGAGGGCACCCACGACGAACTCTCCGACATCGCCTGGTTCACCCCGCACGGCGAGGAGATGCGGGCGCGGGACTGGCAGGCGCAGCACGCGCGGGCGCTGACCGTGTTCCTCAACGGGGAGGCGATCTCCGAGCCGGGCACGCGCGGGGAGCGGATCACCGACGACTCGTTCCTGCTGATGTTCAACGCGGGCGCCGATCCGCAGGACTTCACCGTCCCGGCCGGGCACGGCGCGCACTGGCGGCTGGTCGTGGACACGGCACGGGCGGAGGTACTGCCACCCGGCACCGGGCCGCAGTACGCGGCCGGGGACCGGGTGGCCCTGACGGGACGGTGTCTGGTGGTGCTTCAGCGGCCGGCGTAGCCGGAGCCGGAGCCGGCCGCCGAGTCCTCCGGGGAGGTGGTGCGCTGGGCCGGGATGAAGGCCTTGAGCGGGACGGCGGGCGGAGCCGGAGCCGGAATCGGGGCCGGGGCCGCGGGCCGGGCCGACGGGACCCGGGTCACGAGGGCGATCACCAGGCACAGGGCGGCCGCGCCCACCGCGACGGCGAAGGCCCCGGCGGGCCCGTACGACTCGGCGAGCCGCCCGGACACGGCCAGCGCGGCGGCCTGCCCGGCCACGAGCGAGCTGGCGGCGAAGGCCATCGACTCGGCCAGCCGGGCGGGCTCGACGACCCGCTCGGTGAGCGCGAACGCGGTGATCAGGTGCGGGGCGTAGGCGGCGCCGAGGACGGTGACGACCAGGTACAGCGGCCACAGGGTCTCGGTGAACAGCAGCGGCACGGAGAGCACCAGCGCGGCGCCGGTGGCCACCCGCCAGCGCAGCCGGAGCCCGAAGCGGGCCGGCAGCGCGCCGAGCGCGAGGCCGACGGCGGCGCTGACGACGCCCATGGCGGCGTACACGATGCCGGCCTGTCCGGGAACGCCCAGCCGGTCGGTGAGCGAGGCGATGCCCGCCTGACAGGCGCCGAACATGGCGCCCTGGAGGGCGAGGGAGCCGCGTACGGCGTGCACCACGCGCGGCGGGCGGGCCCTCCGGGCGCCGTCGGCGCGCTCCGGGGCGGGGCTCCCGGCCGTGACGGCGGCGGTCGGGTGCAGGGCGTACGCGGTGCCGAAGACGGCCACGAGGGCGGCGGCGCCGCCGAGGGCGACGGCCGGGTGCGCGACGAGCGCGGCGAGGCCCACGAGGGCCGGGCCGAAGACGAAGGAGACCTCGTCGAGGGTGCCTTCGAGGGAGTGCACGGCGCCGACGGTCTTCTCGTCGGCCTTCGCGCGGTGCGCGAGCGCGACCGAGCGGGTGCGGGCGAGTGGCCCGATCAGGGGTACGGAGGCCCCCGTGACGGCGCCGATCGCGGCGAGCGGGGCGGTCGCGAGGCCGCCGAGGGCGCCGGCGACGAGCGCGGCGGTGGCGAGGGCGTTGACGGCCGCCGCGGCGAGGACGACGGGCCGCTGTCCGTGGCGGTCGGCGAGGCGGCCAAGGAGGGGCCCGAAGACCACCTGGCCCGCGGAGAGGGTGCCGCCGACGATTCCGGCGGTGGCGAGCGAGCCGCTGGTCTCGGAGACCAGCAGGACGCTGCCGAACTGGGACATCGCGACGGGAAGTCGGGCGAAGAAGGAGACGAGCGGGAGTAGGGGCCCGGTCAGGGCGATGACGTGACGATAGGTGCTGACGGTTCCAACCACTTGATCGACACTAACGCGGTGCAGTCACCCGGATGCATTGGGTAATGGCACGGAATCGCGCGGGCTGGGTACGTACGTTCTCATGAGCCTGGGGTATTCAATCAGCCAATCGGAATCCGACGTTCAGATGCCGGTCGTCCCGGCGTCGACCTACCGTCTCCAGCTGGGCCCGCGCTTCCCGTTCGCGGCGGCCGAGGCAGCCGTACCGTACCTCGCCTCGCTCGGCGTGTCACACCTCCACCTGTCCCCGGTGCTGGAGGCGGTACCGGGCTCGGAACACGGCTACGACGTCACCGACCACGCGGAGGTACGGGCCGAACTGGGCGGCGAGCGGGGCCTGCGCGCACTCGCCGCCACCGGCCGCGCCCACGGGCTGGGGCTGGTGCTCGACATCGTCCCGAACCACATGGCGGTGCCGTCGCCGCTGCGGCTCAACCGGCCCCTGTGGGAGGTGCTGCGCGAGGGGCCGCAGTCGCCGTACGCACGGTGGTTCGACATCGACTGGGAGGGCGGCGGGGGCCAGGTCCTGCTGCCGGTACTGGGCTCCGACGGCGAGACGGGCGAGGTGGTGCGCGGCGCGGAGGCGCTGCTCCGGTACGGGGCCGTGGAGTTGCCCCTGCGGGCCGGGACGGCCGGACTGCCGATGCCGGAGCTGCTGGCCGCGCAGTGGTACCGGGCCGCCTGGTGGCGGGAGGCCCGGACGGCGCTCAACTACCGGCGCTTCTTCACGATCTCCGACCTCATCGGGGTGAGGGTGGAGGACCCCGCCGTGTTCGCCGCGACCCATGCGAAGGTGCTCCAGCTGGTGAGGGACGGGGTGGTCACCGGCCTGCGGATCGACCACGTCGACGGGCTGGCGGACCCGGAGCAGTACCTGCGGCGGCTGCGGGCCGCGGCCGGGTCCGGCTGCTGGGTGGTCGTGGAGAAGATCCTGGCCCGCCGGGAGCGGCTGCCGGCGTCCTGGCCGGTGGCCGGAACCACCGGCTACGACGCCCTGCACCGGATCGACGGGGTGTTCACCGACCCCGACGGCGCGGGGCAACTGGCCCGCGCGTACGGGGAGTCCGACGGCGGACCCGCCTCCTGGGAGGAGACCGCCGCGGCGGCGGCACGGGAGGTGCTGACCGTCGACCTGGCCGCCGAGCTGGGACTCCTGGAACGCTGGGCGGGCACCGCGCTCGCCGGCGGAGTACGGGAGTTGCTGCTCGCCTCACCCGTCTACCGGACGTACCCGGGCGGCCCGGGGCCGTCCCCGGCCACCCTGGAACGGGCCGCCGCCGGGGCGGGGACCCGGGCGGTGGAGGGCGTACGGGCCCTGCTGCTCCGCGACCCCGCCTTCGGGGCACGCTTCGCCCAGACCTCGGCGGCCCTGCGCGCCAAGTCCCTGGAGGACCGCGCCTTCTACCGGTGGGCGCCGCTGCTGTCGGCCACCGAGGTGGGTGGTGAGCCCGGGGACCCGGCGGTGCCGGTCGCCGAGTTCCACGCGTACTGCGCGGAACTGGAACGGGACTGGCCCGCCACGGGCACGGTGCTGTCCACGCACGACACGAAGCGCAGCGCCGACGTACGGGCCCGGATCGCGGTGCTGTCGCAGGCTCCGGAGGCGATGGGGGTGGTGGGGGTGGTGGGGGTGACCGCCGCGGGTGCGGTGGGCCCGGTGGGTGGCTCGGCAGCGGATGCGCGGCTGGCGTGGGTGGCCCGGCAGAGCGCGCTGGGGCTGGGCGGGGTGCCCGAGCGGAAGTCCCGGCTGGCGGCGGCCCTGCTGAAGTCCGCGCGGGAAGCCGGGGTGCACACCTCCTGGACCGACCCCGACGAGGGGTACGAGGCCGGCATCGCGGACCTGGTGCCCGGGGAGCCGGTGGAGCTGCCGCCGGAACTGGCGGAGGCGGCCCGGGCCAACCTGCTGGGGATGACCCTGCTGCACCTGGCGATGCCGGGGGTGCCGGAGGTGTACCAGGGCGCCGAGTACGAGTACAGGGCGCTGGTCGACCCCGACAACCGCCGCCCCGCCGAGTTCCCCCGGGAGGCACTGGCCGCCCTGGACGCGGGCGCCGCCCCGCCGGACCCCGCGCGGGAGAAGCTCGCGCTGACGGCGGCCCTGCTGCGGCTGCGGCGCGACCGGCCCGGCCTGTTCACCGGTTACGCCCCACTGACCCCCCGTGGCCCGGCGGCCGGCCACTGCATCGCCTTCACGCGCCCGCCCGGCCTCGTCGCGGTGGCCACCCGCCTCTCCCACCGCCTGACTGCGGCGGGCGGCTGGCGGGCCACCGCCCTGGAGCTGCCGCCGGGACGGTGGGTGCGGGTGGAGAGGGTGGGGGGTCCGGGGGGATCGGGGGGATCGGGGGGATCGGGGAGTCCTGCGTACGAGGGGCGGGTGGAGCTGGCGGCGCTGCTGGAGCGGCTGCCGGTGGCGGTGCTGGTGCGGGTCGGGGCTGGGTGAGCGGTACACCCCTGGGCGGTCTCAGGGAGGGTTGGGGGTTTCCCGTCAGTCCATCGTCCTTCCGGTTCGCACCGGTCCCTCAAGGGCGCTCCTTCGTCGCGTCGCTACGCGATGGCCTTCGGCCACCCTTGACCGACCGGCACGAACCGGAAAGCCGAAAGACTGCCGGGAAACCCCCAAAGAAACGGTCACCGGGCAAAGGACACAGGGACGGGCCCGTCAGCGACGAGCGAGGGGCCGGGCGCCGGCTGCCTGCACGAGAGGTCGATCAGAGCGGCCTCCGGAGCACCCGAGCGCGACAGATCGCTACGCGCTCCTCCCGGCTTGGCGTCCGGCGACCGCCCGGGGCTGATACCTGCACCAAAAGTCGACGAGAGCGGCCCAGGGACCCGACCGGCGCGACAGATCGCTACGCGCTTCTCCCGTCGCGGCGTCCGGCGGCCGTCCGGGGCTGACCGTATGGGGCGGCCTGGCCTCCCCGGGGGGGGGGAGGCCAGGCGCGGGGTGGTCAGTGCCAGGTCTGGTAGGGGCTCCTCTGGGCGTGGGTGCCGCACGGGAAGGTGCGCAGGTGGTGCTCGGGGCTGTCGTCCAGGCACAGGCCGGTCGCCTGGTTCCTGAACTCGACGGCGCCGTCGGGGTAGCGGTGGACGAACCAGCTCTCGTCCTTGGCCTTGTCACACGGCTGTGCCGAGGCGGTGCCGCGCGGGTGGTCGGTGAGGCAGAGGCCGGTCTTGCGGTTCCTCAGCTCGCGGGTGCCGTCGGCCCACTGGTGGACGTTCCACTTCTGGTGGTCGTTGCCCAGGCAGGCGTACGTGCGGACACCGGCGTCGCTGTCGTCCAGGCAGGCCGAGGTGGCGCCGTTGCGGAAGGTCTGGACGCTGTCGAGCGCGTCGGCCTCGGCGGTGGCGGCCGGTGCCAGGGCGGTGGCGAGCAGGAGGCCCGCCAGGAGGGTGGTGCGGATGCTCATGTCGGTCCTCAGTTGGTGATGTTGACGGGGCGGTAGGCGTGGTAGCCGTCGCGGCCGTTCACGCCGTAGGAGTGCTGCTTCCAGCGCGTGCCGACGCCGCCCGCCTGTTCGTAGGACTTGTAGGCGGTGTGCGCGCCGTTGGCCCAGCCGTCGAAGATGACGACGTGGCGGAAGTCGGCGCTGTTGCTGTCGGCCTTGATGACCAGGTCGCCCGGCGCGAGGTCCTTCATCGCGATGCGGCGGGTGTAGCCGTCGTTCTTGAGGGAGACGGTGTTGGGGCCGGGCTTGCGCAGGCCGAGGGCCATGGAGGCGTAGCCGGAGCAGTCCTGCCGGTAGCCGTCCTTCCAGTACTTGTTCTGGAAGTAGGGCACCGGACGGCCGTTGTTGGCGGTCAGCCAGGTCTTGGCCCGGGCGAGGACCTCCGCCCGGCTGATGCGGGGAGCCGCCTCGGCGGAGGCGGTCGCGGGGTTCGGTGCGGCGGGGGCCGTCGGCGCGGTGAGCGCGAGGGAGCCCAGGGAGAGGAGGGTGGTCAACGCGGCGGTGGCCACGCGGCGGGTGAGGTTCAAGGACATGCCCGTACTCCGTTTTCTGGCAGGGGAAATGCGCCTGTCCGGCGCTGATGGGGTCGCCGCTCACTCGACTGGGAGCCGGCTGGTGCCGAGTCTGCGGGGGGCCGGCGGGGGCTCGCAACGGTGTCCCGTTTGCTTCGGCCGAGTCGGGATCCCTACGCTTCTGACCTGCTGGGACATGACCATCCCGGGACAGGGGCGAGCATGGCGGACGTCGACGGGCGCAGTCCGGGGCAACGGCTTGGCGGGGCGTTGAGGGCTCTGCAGCAGCGGTCGGGCCGTACGCTGCGCTCCCTGGAGTCCGAGGTGATGATCAGCGACTCCTCGCTCTCCCGCTACCTGCGCGGCAGCACCGTCCCGCCGTGGAACACCGTCCGGGACCTGTGCCGGGCCCTGGGCGCGGATCCCGCGGAGTACCGGGCCCTGTGGGAGGCCGCCGACCGCAGCCAGCCCGCGGCTCCGCCCGCTCCGCCGCCGCCCCCGGCCCCGCCGTGGTGGCGGGCCCGGTGGAGGTGGCCGGCCGTCGCCGGCCTCGCCGGGCTGCTGGCCGGCGCCGCGCTCGCCTGGTTCGTTCCGCTGCCCGGGCGGGAGCCCCGCTCAGGTCCGCAGGCCGCCGAAGCCGCGGCGGCTCCGCCCCGGCACGACACGGTCCGGAACTTCGTCAACCGCTCCACGGGCAACTGCCTGGACCACAGCCTCGACCAGGGCCTGCGCTCCTTCCCGCCCAACGGCATGAGCTACCAGCGCTGGACCCTGCACCCCCTCCAGGACGGCAGCGGAACCGGCACGCTCAGGAACCACGCCTCGGGCGCCTGCCTGGCCGGCGACGCCACAGGCCTCAGCGGCCGCTCCTGCGGCAACACCGCGTCCCAGAAGTGGACCGTCACCACGTGGCCGGACGCCTCGGTGGAGGTGAAGAGCAACACCACCGGCCAGTGCCTGGACGACGGCCCCACCGGCCTCCGCCTGCGGCCCTGCGACCGCTCGGACCACCAGAAGTGGGGCTGACTCCAACCTTGGTTCCGGGGTGTCCGGAAAGCGATCGTGTCCGAGCAGGGGCTCGTTAGGTTCGTTGCATGCCTTCTACACTTGTCATCGGTTACGAGCCCCAGGCGATCCCCGGGATCGACGGGGCGGCACTCCAGACCGCGCTCGACGCGGAGATGGCCCGGTTCGGGGAACACGGCATCGACGCGGACATGGAGCTGATCGTCCACGACGAAACGGTCGAGTCCACCCTCGTCGCCGCGCTGACCAGGAAGCCGTGGAACGTCGTGATCGTCGGCGGCGGGATCCGCAAGTCCGAGCACCTGCTCCCGCTGTTCGAGCTCATCGTGAACCTGATCCCCCGCCACGCGCCCCAGGCCGCCATCGCGTTCAACTCCCAGGTGGGCGGACTGCTGGAGGCGGCCCAGCGACGGCTCTGAGCCCAAGACGGCGCCCGGACGCCGATCCGTGGGGAGCGCGTAGCGATCCGTCGCGCTTGTCGGGTACCTGGCCTGCTCTGATCGACTTTTGGTGCAGGTATCAGCCCCAGGCGGTCGTCGGACGCTGAGACGGGAGAAGCGCGTAGCGATCTGCTGCGTCCTGGCCGCGCCCCTGGCCCGGGGGTACGGACATGGGGCTCGATGCCCGGCAGGGCGGCCCCCGGCCCCTCGCCTCATCGCTGACGGGCCCGTCCCTGTTCCTTCTGCCCCGTGACCGTTCATTTGGGGGTTTCCCGGCAGTCTTTCGGCTTTCCGGGGCGGGTCGGTCGGTCAAGGGTCGCCGTAGGCGATCGCGTAGCGACGCGACCGCAGGGAGCGCCCTTGAGGGACCGGCCCGAACCGGAAGGACGATGGACTGCCGGGAAACCCCCAAACCCTCCCTGACGCCGCTCCGGAGGCGCCCGCCGCACACGGCAGCGCGGCACACATTCGGGCCGCGGGGAGCGGTAGCCGGCCGGTGTGGCGGGCATGGCACACCATGTGACCCTCCTCCGTGACATGCGCTACCCCACCCCGCACGAACTCGCCCTGGCCGGACGGGCGCTGGCGGACGAGCACCCCGGCCGGGTGCGGATGCGGCAGGCAGGTGCCTCCCGGGGCGGGCGGCCGCTGTGGCTGCTGTCCGTCGACGGGCAGCGCGGCGGGCCCCGGGAGGTGCTCGTCGTCGCCGGGGCCCATGCCAACGAGCCCGTCGGCGGGGCGACCGCGCTGGACCTCGCCCGGCGGGTGGTCCGGGCCGGGGGCGGCGGGGCGGGCTGGCACTTCCTGCTCTGTGCCGACCCGGACGGCGCCGACCTGCACCGCACCCCGCGCCCGTACTCGCTGTTGGACTACCACCGCAACTTCTACCGCCCGTCCGGGCCGGAGCAGCCCGAGTGGGCGCCGTCCCTGCTCCCCCCGGACCGGCTCCCGCCCGAGACGCGCGCCCTGACCGCGCTCCTCGACGAGCTGCGGCCCGCGTTGCAGGTCTCCCTGCACGGCACGGACCTCGGCGGGTCCTGGGTTCAGCTGACGCGCGACGTACCGGGGCTCGCCGAGCCCTTCGGGAAGTCCGCCGCCGAGCTGCGGATCCCGGTGGAGACCGGGGCCTCCGACGCCGCCGGCTGGGGCTCCCCCGGCCCGGGGATCTTCGTGATGCCGCAGGCCGGGAGCGAGGACACCCGGCTCAGCACCTGGTGCCACCGCGGGCGCGGCACCACCGCGATCGTCGAGGTCCCCATGTGGGCCTCCGACCTGGTGGACGACCCGGCCCCGCACCCCGACCCGCGGGGCGCCCTGCGGATGCTGGCGGAGCGGCTGACCGGCGAGGCGACGCGGGTGGCGGGGCTGCGGGAGGGGGTCCCGGGCAGCGGGCCGGGGGCCGCCGCGCTGCTGCGGGCGGTGGACTGGACGCTGGGGCTGATCCCGCAGGTGGCCGCCGAGTGGACGGCCCCCGGGGCGCCCGCCGAGGCCACGACGGCCTCCCTCGGCAGCATCGACGCCTTCGGGCGGCGGCTGACCCTGCGGGCCGCCGCGATGCTGCTGCGCGTCCTGCGGGCCCAGGCGCATCCGGCGGCGCCCGGCCTGGACCGCCTGGTGACGGGGTGGTGCGAGGAGTTCTCGGCCCGCTTCCAGGCCCGTTGGGTACCGGTGGCCACGCAGGTGGAGCACCAGTCGCGGACGGTGCTGGCCGCGTACCGGTGTCTTCAGACCGGCCAGGCGTAGCGCTGCTTGGGGCAGCCCGTGGCGCCGAGGCGGTCGTAGAAGCGGATCGCGCCCTCGTTCCAGCCGGGGGTCTGCCACTCGACGTGTTCCAGGCCGAGCCGGCGGGCGAGGTCGGCCACGCCCGCCATCAGAGCGGCCCCGAGGCCGTGGCCCCTGGCCTCTTCGGCGAGGTAGAGGCAGTCCATGTGGAGGTAGTGGCGGGCGTCCCAGAACGCGAATTCCTCCGAGCAGGCGGCGTATCCGGCCACGGTGCCGCCGGGGGTCTCGGCGAGCAGCACCCACAGCCGGGCGTCCTCGGCGAACAGCCGGGGTCCGAGGCGCTCGCCGAGGCCGGCGGGCCGGGGCTCGGACTTCTCGTACGCGATGTGCTCGTGGATGAGCTCGGTGAGGCGCGGGAGGTCTTCGGGGCGGGCGGGGCGCACGATGCCGGTGTGATCCATGAGCACCATCCTGCCGGGCCCCTGGCCGGGGTGGAAGCGGGTCGGAACGGGCCAGCGCCCTGGCCCGGGATCGTCCGGGACCGGGGCAAGCCCAGGTCAGGGCGATCCCAACCCAGGCCCAACCCAGGCCGACGCCGGCCCGCGGCCGACCAACCGACCGACCGCCCCCTCAGCCCGCCTCAGCCCCCCTCCGCCCGCCGGATCCTCCCCACCGTCACCGGTCCCAGTCCCGGCGGCAGGTGGCGTACCGCGGCCGCCACCGCTTCCCGGGCCGTGGTGGTCTCGGCGTACGGGTCGGTGCCCAGGAAGCCGGGGCTGACGGTGTACCGGTCGGCCGCGTGCGTGAGGACGCAGGGGCCGGCGATGGTCAGAGCCGGCCGGGTGGTGGTCGAGAAGCGGAGCACCCAGTGGCTGGTGAACGGGAAGAGGGCCCGCAGGGCCGGCTCCTCGTACGCCGCCTCGACGAGTTCCCGGTATCCCGGTCCGCCCTTCTCGGCTGCCTCCACCCTCATGCCCTGCCACTCGGACTCGGTCATCAGGACCGGGTCCTGGTCCGGCACCTCGAAGCGTCCGGTCAGCCGCACGAACGGCGCCGCGTCGCGGATCTCCTCCAGCGGCGTCCCCTCGTACCAGCCGCGCGCGGCCCGGGCGAGCTGCTCCGGGTCGTCGGTCTCGCCCTGGACGAGCGGCGCGTCCTGGAAGGAGTCCTCGCCTCGGACCGACCACCCCCGCTCGAACGCCCCCGCAGTGACGTACAGGGGGTGGCGGAGCGGCGACCGGCTCTCCACGGAGGCGTACAGGAGCTCCTCGGGACGGGAGGTGTCGGTCACGGGGAAGGGGGAGCCGCCCTCCTCCGCGAGGGCCCGCAGCATCGCGGCGAGGCTGCCGTGCGCCGCCGCGTCGGGGTACAGATCGGCTGGATCGGGTCGGTGGTCCACACCCCGATTCTGCCTCCTCCGCCTCCCCTGCCTCCTCGGCGTTCCGCTCCCCCGCCCGCCCGGCTCAGTCCTGCGAGAGCCGGAAGCTCATCCGCCCGAACCCCACCTGGTCCCCCGGCCGGACGACCGCGGCGCCCGTCACCCGGCGCCCGTTGACGGTGGTCCCGTTGGTCGATCCGAGGTCCCGCAGCAGCCAGGTCCCGTCCCGCAGGCTCAGCTCGGCGTGCGCCCGCGAGACGGTCTCGTGGCTGAGCCGCAGGCCGTTGCCGGGGTCGCGGCCGATCCGCAGCGGGCCGCCGCCCGGGTGCGGGAACAGCAGCTTGGGCAGCCGCTCCACCTGCCAGGCCCGGCGCACCCCGGCGGAGACCGCCGAGGCCCGGCCCACCCAGCCGAACAGACGCCTCGTCCAAGGGGGTTGGGTACCGAGCGGACCCTCCCGCGTCTGGAGGTCGGCGAGGAGGGGGGCGAGGTCCTCGGACCGGCGGGCGACCAGCGCGAGCTCCATGCGGCGCAGGAAGGTGTCCTGCGACAGCTTGCCGAGGGCCGCACCCTCCCTGAGCTGGCCCAGCGCCAGGTCTCGCTCCGCGTCGGAGAGCCGCGGGGCGGGGAAGGCGGGGAACTCGAAACTCGACGTCACAGGGTGATTGTCGGCCCGTCGGGTGCGGAGTGTCCAGAACTCCCCCGCCCGGCCCGGAATGATGGGCACGATACGGGCACGATTACGCATGCTGGACACCGCCGGAGACGAGGGGACCGTCCGTGCAGTTCGAGGTGTGGGCACCGCTGACAGGTCGGGTCGCCATGCGACTGAACGACACCGCCTACGACATGGCCCCCGATCCGGCCCCCGGCCGCGCGGGCTGGTGGGTGGCCGAGGCCCCGGCGGCCGACGGCGACCGGTACGGGTTCCGGCTCGGCGACGATCCGGTGGTCCGGCCCGATCCGCGCGGCCGGCGGCTGCCGGACGGCACGGAGGGGCTGTCGGCGGTGGTCGACCTGACGGCCCTCGCCCCGCACGTGCCGGCGCCGCACCTCCCGCTCCAGGACGCGGTCCTGTACGAGCTGCACGTCGGCACCTTCACCCCCGAAGGCACCTTCGCGGCGGCGGCCGGCCGCCTGGAGTACCTGGCCGGGCTGGGCGTCACGCACGTGGAGCTGATGCCGGTGTGCCCCTTCCCCGGCCGGCACGGCTGGGGGTACGACGGGGTCGCGCCGTGGGCGGTGCACGAGCCGTACGGGGGCCCGGCGGGTCTGGCGGCCTTCGTGGACTCCGCGCACGCGGCCGGGCTCGGGGTGGTGCTGGACGTGGTCCTCAACCACCTGGGCCCCTCCGGCAACCACCTGCCCGCCTTCGGCCCGTACTTCACCGACACCCGGCACACGCCGTGGGGTGCGGCGGTGAACCTGGACGCGCCCGGCTCCGACGAGGTCCGCGCGTACCTGATCGGGAGTGCGCTGGCCTGGCTGCGGGACTACCGGATCGACGGCCTGCGGCTGGACGCGGTGCACGCGCTGGCCGACGGGCGGGCGCTGTCCTTCCTGGAGGAGCTGTCGGCCGCCGTGGACGAGCTGGCGGCGGAGACCACGCGGCCGCTGTTCCTGATCGCCGAGTCCGACCAGTGCGACCCTCGCCTGACGACCCCGCGGGCGGGCGGCGGCCTCGGGATGCACGCGCAGTGGAACGACGACTTCCACCACGCCCTGCACTGCGCGCTGACCGGTGAATCGCAGGGCTACTACGCCGACTTCGCCGAGGCCCCGCTCGGCGCCCTCGCCAAGACCCTGACCCGGGCGTTCTTCCACGACGGCACCTGGTCCTCCTTCCGGGGCCGCACCCACGGCCGGCCGGTGGACCGCCGGCGCACCCCCGCGCACCGCTTCCTCGGCTACACCCAGACCCACGACCAGGTCGGCAACCGGGCGCTGGGCGACCGGCTGTCCGCCACCTGCTCCCCCGGGCTGCTGGCCTGCGCGGCGACGCTGGCGCTGACCGGTCCGTTCGTGCCGATGCTGTTCATGGGCGAGGAGTGGGGGGCGGGCACGCCCTGGCAGTACTTCACCGACCATCCCGACCCGGAGCTCGCCGAGGCGGTCCGCAGCGGCCGGCGGCGGGAGTTCGCGGCGCACGGCTGGAAGGCCGAGGAGGTCCCGGACCCGCAGGACCCGGCGACCCGCGACCGGTCCTGCCTGGACTGGGCGGAACCGGAGCGGGAGTCGCACGCCTGGCTGCTGGAGTGGTACCGGACCCTGATCCGGCTGCGCCGCACCCACCCGGACCTGCGCGACCCGGACCTGGCGGCGGTCCGGGTCGCCTACGACGAGGAGCGCCGCTGGCTGACCTTCCGGCGGGGCGAGGTGCGGGTGGTGGTGAACCTCTCGACGGAGTCGGTGACGGTCGCGCTGGGCCGCAACGGGGTGCGGGTGCTGGCGTCGTGGGAGCCGGTGGAGCATCCGGGCCCGGACGGGCGGATCCACGTACCGGGCGAGTCGGCGGTGGTGCTCGGTCCGTAGCCGCGGCCTGGGCCGTCTCTTCCGGATCTTGCCTGACCCGGAAGAGACGGCCTAGCCGACGATCGCCATCTCGCGCGGGGCGTTGTTCAGGCGGCGGCCGCCGTCCCCGGTGACGGTGACGATGTCCTCGATCCGGACACCGAACCGGCCGGGCAGGTAGACGCCGGGCTCCACGGAGAAGCACATGCCGGGGACGAGGGGCTGCTCCTCGCCCTCGACCATGTACGGCGGCTCGTGGGTGGTGACGCCGATCCCGTGGCCGGTGCGGTGGACGAAGCGTTCGCCGTAGCCGAACTCGGTGATCACGGCGCGGGCCGCCCGGTCCACGTCCTGGCAGGTCGCGCCGGGGCGGACGGTCGCGAAGCCGGCCTGCTGGGCCTCGCGGACGATGTCGTGGACGCGCTGTTCCTCGGGGGTGGGCTCGCCCACGTGGACGGTGCGGGAGATGTCGGAGCCGTAGCCGTGCTTGAGGCCGCCGAAGTCGAGGACGACCATGTCGCCGTGCCGGATGACGCGTTCGCCGGCCTCGTGGTGCGGGTTGGCGCCGTTGGGGCCGGAGCCGACGACGGTGAAGTCGACCTGGGAGTGGCCGTGCACGCGCAGCAGTCCCGCCAGGTCGGCGGCGACCTCGTTCTCGCGGCGGCCGGCGAAGGGGACGTGCAGGATCTGGGCGTAGGCGGCGTCGGCCGCGGCTCCGGCCGCCGCGAGGCGGGCCAGTTCCCGTTCGTCCTTGACGGCGCGGAGCATGGGCAGGGCGTCGGTGAGCGCGGCGTAGGTGGTGGTGGGCAGTTCCCTCTGCAGGCCGAGCAGGTGCAGCGCCCAGGTGTTGTCGCTGACGCCGAAGCGGCCGCTGACGTCGAGGAGCGGCGCGGCCACCCGGTAGGGGTCCTTGCCGTCGGTCCAGTCGCGCAGGGTCAGCGCCCCGGCGCCGGGGGCCCCGGCGGCGTCGGGGGCCTCCAGGGCGGGCACGACCAGCACGGGGTCCTGGCCGGCGGCGAGGACGAGCAGGGTGAGCCGTTCGGTCTCGGCGGTCGGGCGGTAGCCCGTGAGGTGGGTGAGGTCGGGGCCGGGGGCGATGAGGAGTCCGGCGAGTCCGGCGTCGGCGGCGCTCTGCGCGGCGGCGGCCATCCGGGCGGCGTAGTCGGCGGTGGTGAAGGCCTCGGGCTCGGGGTGGGCCGCCGGGTCAGGCGTCGGGGTGGTGGTCATACGGGGATCCTGCCGCGAGGCGTGCGGCGAGCGCAGCGGCCGCGCCGGACAGGCCGGCGGGGGCGAGCAGCTCCGTACGGTGGGCCAGGCGGGGTGCGGCGAGCGGTACGGCGACCCCGGCGCGGGCGGTCTCGGCGACCGGCCGGGGCAGCAGCACGAGGCCGTGTCCGGCGGCGGCGAGGGCGCACAGGGCGTGCAGGTCGGTGCCGTCGTAGCGCAGGGCGCGGCGTCCGGTGGTGAGCGGGAGTCCCACGTCCGGGGCGTCGAGCCAGCGCGCGTCGGCGAGGTCGTCGAGCCGGACGGCGTCCCGGGCGGCGAAGGGGTGCCCGGCGGGGAAGAGGACGGCGAGCTCCTCCTCGGCGATGCCGGTGACCCTCAGCGGGGCCACGTCGGGCAGCCGCAGCGGGTCGCTCGGGGCGGCGAGCCCGTCGACGAGCCCGAGGTCGCAGTCCCCGGCGGCGACGGCGGCCGGCACCCGGGCCGGGGGCAGGACGCGCAGGGTGACGCCGGTGGCGGGCAGGGCGGCGAGCAGCCGGGGGCCGGCGGCGGCGAGCGGGGAGGCGGCGAGGGTGATCCGGCCGGGCGGGGCGGCGGCGAGCCGCAGGACGTCGGCGCGGGCGGCGTCGAGCCTCAGCAGCAGCGGCCGGGCGTGCTCCAGCAAGCGGGCGCCGGCCGGGGTGGGGGCCACGGGCCGCCGGGTGAGCAGCTCGGTGTGCAGGTCGGCTTCCAGGGCGGCGATGTGCTGGGAGACGGCGGACTGCGTGTAGCCGAGCTCGCGTGCGGCGGCGGAGAAGGAGGCGAGGCGGGCGACGGCGGTGAAGGTGCGCAGGAGGTGCGGGTCCATGCCCGCAGGATGCCATCGCCGCCCATCAGCGCTGCTTATCGACCATTCGGGAACAATCGTTGGTGCTGAAGTGGGACCGGGCCACAGGATGATCCGCATGACCACTTCGCAGCGGGCCCACGCCCCGTCCCCTTCCCGGATGACCGTCGCCCGGATGACCGTCGCCCGGATCGCCCTCGTCGGCGACCGCTCCCCGCACGTGGAGTCCCACACCCGGATCCCGCTCCTCCTCGACGCGCTGGCCGAGCGGGAGGGGCTGGTGCTGGACGCCTGCTGGATCCCGACCGCGGCGGCGGAGGCGGAGGCCGCGGCGGGGACCCTGGCCGGGTTCGACGCGGTGTGGGTGCTGCCGGGCAGCCCGTACGCGAGCGAGGCGGGGGCGCTGGCAGCGGTCCGGGTGGCCCGGGAGGAGGGCGTCCCCTTCCTCGGGACGTGCGGCGGCTTCCAGCACGCGCTGCTGGAGTACGCCCGCCACGTGTGCGGGCTGGCAGGGGCCGCGCACGCCGAGAACGACCCGGGGGCGGACGACCCGCTGATCGCACCGCTGGCCTGTTCGCTGGCCGGGCACGAGGCGCTGGTGCGGGCCGAGCCCGGTTCGCTGGCAGAGTCGGCGCTCGGGGCGGAGCGGTCGACGGAGCGCTACCACTGCCACTACGGTCCGGCGCCCCGCCACCTGCCGGTGCTCGCCGCGCACGGGCTGCGGCTGTCGGGGCACGACGAGGACGGCGCGGTGCGGACGGCCGAGCTGCCGGGGCACCCGTTCTTCCTGGCGACCCTGTTCCAGCCGGAGCTCTCCGGGGACGGTTCGCGGCCGCATCCGGTGATCCGGGCACTGGCGGTCGCGGCGGTCGCCCGCGCCGCGGCCCGCGCGGAGGGGGCGCTCGCGGAGGGGGCGCTCGCGGTCGGCGGCCGGGCGGCCGGATAACCCGTCGCGGGAGCACCCCGCGGATCGGCTATGCTGTGCATGCACAACGAACGGGCGGTCCGCCGCCCTTCGTGGTGGGTGTAGCTCAGCTGGTAGAGCACCTGGTTGTGGTCCAGGTGGCCGCGGGTTCAAGTCCCGTCACTCACCCTTTCGGTCCCGTAGGGGGTACGAGGTTCGCCTCGTACCCCCTACGGGCTTTCCGGGTCCGGGTCCGGAGCCGGGTCAGCCGCGCAGGAAGGCCTCCACCTCCGTGGCGAAGGCCACCGGGGTCTCCTGGGGCGGGTAGTGGCCGGCGCCGGGGATCGTGACGATCCTGCAGTTCGGGTAGGTGGCCTGCCAGGTGGCCCGCATCACCTCGGCCGTCAGCGCCAGGTCGTACTCGCCGACCAGGACGAGCACCGGCACGGTGCTGCCCTTGACGGCGGTGAACAGGTCGCGGGGCTGCCAGTCGGCGAGGTAGCCGGCGAAGGCCTCGGGGCGGGAGACGTCGAGGGAGTGGCGGACCATGCGCTCCAGCCAGTGGCGGCCCGCCCGGTTGCCGGTGACGAGGTCGAGGATGGCCCGCCGCTTGTCGGGGTCCTCGGCGGCCCCGTAGAAGAGGGCGTGGGTCGCGTCGTCCATCGCGTAGGGCCCGGCGGGCACGGGGGTGAGCCCGATCAGCTTCTCGACGCGCTCGGGGGCGCGGGCCAGCACCTGCTGGGCGGCCTTGCCGCCCATGGAGTGGCCGAGGAGGGAGAAGGTGTCCCAGCCGAGCTGGTCGGCGAGGCCGAGGACGTCGTCGGCGATCTCGGGCAGGCTGTAGCGGCCGGCGACGTCCCGGCGCTCGCCGTAGCCGCGGTAGTCGAGGAAGGCGTACGAGAACCCCTGCGGGTCCAGGTAGTCGAGCACGGAGCCCCAGTTGGCGGAGGTCCCGAACCAGTCGTGCAGCACGATGACGCGGACGGGTCCGGTGCCGATCCGGCGATGGGCGATGGCCATGCGTTCTCCCTCGGTGACGGGGGTGGTGGGAACCGACGCCGTACGTTCTGCCCATCCGGCCTACGATCACACCGTGCCGACGAAACCACCCCGCAGGCCGCTGGCCATGGGCGACTTCTCGCGGGCCGACGGGGCCCGCCACCCGCACCACCCCACGAGCTACGAGATCACCGACCAGGCGGAGATCCGCGAGGTCCGGGCCGTCCGGCGGATCGGCCGGCAGCGTGCCGCCGCCTCGGCCGCCACGGGCGTCGTCTTCTGCTCGTGCGGGGACGACGACGGCACCGCGCACCCCACCCCCGAGTCGAACCGGCTGCTCGACCCGCTGTCGCCCGAGGGCATCCCCGCCCGGCACCGGGACCGCTGGGCCGCGGCCGCGCCCGCGGTGCTGCGGGAGTACGCCGGGGCCCTGGCCGGGGGCGAGGAGGAGCCGGCCCCGCCGCACGGGGTGCCGTACGCGGTGGTCTTCGGCTGGCTCGGCACCCCGCGCCCCGAGCCCCGCGACGCGGCGTGGCTGCTCGCCGAGCGGGGCCCCTGGCGGCTGCTGGCCGGGGTGGGCACGGAGGAACTCGCCTGGGCGGTGCGGGAGACGGACCGGGCGGGGCTGGAGGGGGCGGTGCGGTTCTTCGCGAGCGAGGAGTTCACCACCCGCCACCCCAAGCGCCGCCGCGTCCCCGACACCGCCCGCGACCTGCTGCTCCGGCACGCCCGCAGCCACCGCCCCGGGGACCTGGCGGTCCTGGAGCGGCGGCTGCTGCGCACACCGGACGACCGGATCAGACGGTCTTGATCGCCGGGTCCGAGACGCTCGGGGCGCCCGTCTCCACGTGCCCCGCGAAGCGGCGCAGGAAGGTCGCGTCGGCGTCCGAGACCACGGAGACGTCGTACCAGCGGCCCGAGGTGCGCAGGTCGACGGTGTGGGAGACGGTGGCGCCCGGGTTGACCCGGAAGGTCTGGGCTGCGCCGCCGTAGGTGTTGGTCACCGTGAGGTTCACCGCGGTGGTGCCCCCGTTGACCAGGGTCAGGGCCAGGTTGCCGGTGGCGTCCACGTGGCGGGCCGTGGCCTCGGGGCCCGCCTTCTTGGCCGGGCCCTTCCAGGTGCGCAGGAAGCCGTTGGGGCCCCAGACCGTGAGGTCGATCTTGTTGCCGGTGGAGCTGCTGGTGCTCCACGTGTCCGACAGGGTCTTGCCCGCCTCGACCGTGTAGGGCCAGGGGCCGTCCGTGCGGTTGCCCGAGGTGCTGTGGAAGTGGGCGCCGAGCTTGGGGCCGGAGGAGAAGGTGAGCGTGAACTTGCCCGTCGAGACGGTGCGGGCGCCGTCCACGTACGGGCTGTAGCCGAGCGCACGGGCCGGCTTGGAGCCCGCTTCCTGCTTGGGCAGGGTGCCCGTGGCCGGCACGGCCGGGGTGTAGGACGGGTGGCGGTTCTTGTCCGGCGGGACGTATCCGGCCGTGGAGGGCAGCGCGGCGGGCGCGGCGTCGGCCAGGGTGAAGTCGAACGCCGAGGTCAGGTCGCCGCAGACGGCGCGGCGCCACGGCGAGATGTTGGGCTCCTGCACCCCGAAGCGCTTCTCCATGAAGCGGATCACCGAGGTGTGGTCGAAGGTCTCGGAGCATACGTAGCCGCCCTTGCTCCACGGCGAGACCACGATCATCGGGACGCGCGGGCCGAGCCCGTAGGGTCCGGCCGCGTAGCCGGAGACGCCCCCGGTGTACAGGTCGCGGGTGACGTCGGCCGTGGACAGGCCCCACGCCGAGGAGGCCGGCGGGTACGGCGGGACGACGTGGTCGAAGAACCCGTCGTTCTCGTCGTAGGTGATGAAGAGGGCGGTCTTCGCCCACACGGCCGGGTTCGCCGTCAGGGAGTCCAGCACCTGCGAGATGTACCAGGCGCCGAAGTTCGTCGGCCAGTTGGCGTGCTCGCTGAAGGCCTCGGGGGCGGCGATCCAGGAGACCTGCGGGAGGGTGCCGTTCACCACGTCGGCGCGCAGCCGGTCGAAGTAGCCTTCGCCCGCCTTGGCGTTCGTGCCCGTACGGGCCTTCTCGTACAGGGGGCTGCCGGGCGCGGCGTTGCGGTAGGCGTTGAAGTACAGGAGCGAGTTGTCGCCGTAGTTGCCGCGGAAGGCGTCGTTGATCCAGCCCCAGTGGCCGGCCGCGTCCAGGCCGTCGCCTATGTCCTGGTAGACCTTCCAGGAGACTCCGGCGGCCTCCAGGCGCTCGGGGTAGGTCTTCCAGCCGTAGCCGGCCTCCTGGTTGCCGAGGACCGGGCCGCCGCCCGTGCCGTCGTTGCCGGTGTGGCCCGACCACAGGTAGTAGCGGTTGGGGTCGGTGGCGCCGATGAAGGAGCAGTGGTAGGCGTCGCAGACCGTGAAGGCGTCGGCGAGGGCGTAGTGGAACGGGATGTCGTTCCGCGTCATGTACGACATGGTCGTGGCCGTCTTGGCCGGGACCCACTTGTCGTACTTGCCGTTGTTGTAGGCCTGGTGGCCGCCGGCCCAGTCGTGGTCCAGGCCGGTGAGGAACTGCATGCCGAGGTCCGCCACCTGCGGGTGGAAGGGCAGGACGTCCTTCGAGCCGTTCGACTGGTGGAAGACCGACTTGCCGTTGTCCTGGATGACCGGCCGCGGGTCGCCGAAGCCCCGGACGCCCTTCATCGAACCGAAGTAGTGGTCGAAGGAACGGTTCTCCTGCATGAGGACGACGATGTGCTCGATGTCCTGGATCGTGCCGGTGGTGCCCTGCGCCGAGATGGCGGCGGCCCGCGCGATGCTGTCGCCCAGCATCGTGACGGCGGCGGTGCCGCCGGCGATCTGGAGGAACCTGCGCCGGTTGAGTTCAGCCATGGGTGACGACCTCTAGGGGGGTAAGGGGGGATCGAGGGGCGCCCCAAGGACAGCGGTCCCGGGGTACCGGCCGGAGATCCCCGTCTGACGTCGGGCCGTACAGCGGGCGAACGGAAGCCCCTGTGGACGGAGCTCCCGGGCGTCCCCGATATCTGCTGGAATGGCCTCCACACACTGCAACGGGGGGCGCAGACGGATGGCGGGGGACGTGAAGGGGAGTGCCGTGCGCTCCGCTGCGGGTACGGTACGGGCAACCACGCCCCGCTCAACAGACCCTGACGTCACGTCAGTTCGGAGTGGGGCGGGTTCCGGCCGGGCGGGGGGCCGGGCATGAGCCTCCCCCAGCTGCACTACGCGGGCGGCCCCGAGGGCTCCGGCTTCACCTCCGTCACCCCGGGGGTGGGCGGGGAGCTGCTGCGCGAGGCGGAGCCGCTGCTGCGGTACGAGCCGCCGCGGCGGGCGCCGTCCGCCGGGTTCCCCGAGGCGCTGTCGCTGAGCCTGCTCTCCGACGGGAGCCGGCTGCTGTCCCGTGCGGTGCACACCGGTGCGGGCTTCGACTTCGACTCCGGGTACGGCGCCGGTTCCGGGTCCGAATCCGGGTCCGTTTCCGGGGAGGGCTTCCACGCGCACGCCGTGCACCTGCCCGAGCCCGCCGGGGCGGGCCCCGCGCGGCTGCTGCCGGTGACCGCCTGGGGTTCCGCGGAGTGGGCGGAGCGGACCCCGGCGGGCGGGCCGCCCCCGCCGCTGGAGCGGATACCCGCGCCGGGGCGGCACGACCGGGCGGCGCTGGCCGCCTTCGTCGCCGCCCGGGGGCCGTGGCTCGCGGGGTTCTTCGCCGATGTGCGGCGGGCCGCGGAGGAGCCGGACGCCCCGCGCGTGCTGCTGGTGGAGGAGGACAGCGCGGCCGTGGCCCGCTGGGTGATGCTGGCCTGCGGGGTGCTGCCGCACGAGCGGGGACAGTGGCTGACCTTCACCACCTACGCCCGGCGGCCGCTGCTCGCCCCGCAGCGGCTGGTCGGGGTGCTGCCCGGCGACGAGCCGTCGCGGCCGGGGCCGTGGCGGGTGTACGGGGCCGCGGGGGCGGGCGTCCCCGGGGAGTGCGGGGACCTGTGGGCGCGGACGGCCGCCGCGGTGTGGCTGGCGGAGCGGCCCGAACTGTTCGCGCGGGTCCGGCGCCTGCCGGCGGACCCGTACGCGGCGGGCCCGCTGGCCTCGCTGGCACTGGCCGCCGGGATCCCCCTGGAGCCGGCGGCCCGCGAAGCCGCCGCCGAGTGGGACGGCACGGCCGGGCCGGATGCCACCCGGATGCCGGGGCCCGTGCCGGGGGCCGGGGTCGGGACCGGGGCCCGGACCGGTCCCGGGCCCGAAGCCGTCCCGGGGCCCGACCCCGAGGGTGGAGCCGGGACCAGGCCCGAGGTTGAGGCAGGGGCCCAGACCGGGGCCGGGTCCTGGCCCGCGGTCGGGGGCGCGGCCCAGGCCGGGACCAACCCCCAGGCAGGGCCCGAAGCCCAGGCCGGGACCGGGGCCGGGACCCAGGCCGAGGCCGGGCACCAGGCCCTGTCGGGGCCCGAGGCCGAGGTGGGAGCCGGGACGCAGAGCAGGACCGGGCCCTGGACCGCGGCCGGGGGCGGCAGCGGGGGCGGGACCGGGCCTCAGGCCGGGGCCGGGGAGGCGTTGCCCGATGTGGCGCGGCGGTTGGCGCAGGCGCTGATCAGTGACCCGGAACGGGCGTACGGGGGGCGGGAGCGGGACTCGCTGGCGGAGTCGCCCGTGCTCCGGGCCCTCGTCCTCGACCGGCTGGACGCGCTCGCAGCGGGCGATCCGGCCGCCGGGGCCCGGCTGTTCGAGCGGACGGGGCTGCGACTGGGCGCGGCGGAGGCGCTGCCGCACCTGCGGATGTGCGCCCGGGCGGCGGAGGGGGCGGACCCGGGCGCGGACCGGGTCGTCGCGCTGGACGCCCTGCTCCGGGAGGCCGGGGTCTCGCTGTACGCCGAGCCGCTCGTGCTGCGCACCGGGATGCGGCTGGTCTGGGCCGGGCACCCGCCGGAGGCGGCCGAGGCGGGGCTGCTGCTGGCGACGACGGGGGCCGGCGTGCACCGGGACGCCGGCACCTGGGAGCTGCTCGCCCGGTCCGCCGCGCAGGCCCCCGCGGACGACGGGGCCGCGGCGGACCTCGCGCCGGAGGTGCTGCGGCACTTCGGGACGGAGCTCGCGGACGGGGTGCGTCCCGCGCTGCTGCTGTGGGAGCTGGTCCGGGACCTGCGCGCGGGCGGCCCGGCCGGGGAACTGCTGCGCCGGGCCCTGGAGCTGGGGGCCCTGTCGCCTGAGCCGGGCGCGCGGGAGGCGGCGTACGCGGCGGTGGCCGGGCGGCTGCTCGCGCGGGACGGGGCCGAGGAGCCGGCGCTGCGGGCCCTGGCGGGCAGTGAGGACCCCGGTCTGCTGGCCGCGTACCGGCGGGCGGCCGGCTCCGCCCCCGTGGCGGAGCTGCTGCGGGGCGACCCGGCCTACCTCGCCTCCTGCTACGCCGCCTGGTCGGCGCAGCCGCAGGCCGGGCCGCTGTGGCGGGACACGCGTACGGAGCTGCTCGAAGGGGTGCTGCGGCCGCTGGTCCGGGAGCTGCCGGCCGCGCACCTGGCGGCGGCCGGCCGGGAGCTGGCCCGCGGCGGCGACGACCACCGGGCGCGGGAGTTCCGGGCCTGGTGGCGGCCGTCCGCCTCCGGCCGGCTGCGCGGCGCCCTGCGGGCGGTCATCCCCCGAGCAGGACGCTGATCTGCTGGGCGAGGGCCAGTCCGGCGCTGCCCGCGCCCAGGCCGAGGGTGATGGTCTCCAGACTGCGCCGGACCAGCCCCGGTTCGGGGGCGCGCTGTTCCCGGCCGGCCTCTTCCAGTTCGCCGCGCAGAGCGTCCGCCGCGTCGATGCGCTCCGGCCCGGCGTCCCGGGCCGCGAGCCAGCCGGCGAGTTCGGCGGCCAGCCGCAGGACGCGGGCGGCGTCGTCGTCCTCCTCCCGCCCGGTGTTGATCACGCCGTGGTCGCCGTAGTTGCCGGGGCCGTTGACGTTGCCGTGGAAGTGGTACGTGCCCATGCGGGGCTCCTCGTCCGGTGTCGTGGGTGGGGGCCCGCGGGTCAGGGCTTGGCGGGCGCCGGGGCGGGTCCCGGGCCGCCGGGGGCCGGGCCGCCGGGGGCCGGGAACGGGCCGGGGGCTGACGTGTTCACCGTGCCGCCCGCGCCGAAGTTGGCCGGCCCGTTGACGGGGCCCTGGAAGGTGTAGTTGTGGTGGTTGATGATCTTCCGGGCCTCGTCGAAGGAGCTGGTGTCGACGTTGTGGGCCTTCAGGAACCGCTCGGTCGCGGTGAGGACGCCCTGCTGGAGGCGCTGGAAGCAGTCCAGTGCGTCCGTCTGCTCGGTGAACCCCATCCGCGCCCAGTCGCCGGCCCGTTCCCGGATCCCGCCGGTCGCCCCGTAGTCGAACTCGATGTGCCTCCGGCCGATGCCCCAGCGCCAGTACCGCAGCCGGCACAGGCGCAGGACCCGTACCCAGCCCCGGCGCAGCAGCCGGGCGGGGGCCTTGAACAGGAGTCCCGGGAAGCGGCGGGTGCCGGTGAAGAGCAGGGTGGACCAGCGGCCGAAGGGGTCCAGCCTGAGGGTGCGGACCGCGTCGAACTCCTCCCGCAGGGGCGGGAGGACGTAGGCGGCCACCTCCCAGGTGAGGCTGGGGGGCTGGAGCCGGGCCCGGAGGTGCATGGAGACGATGACCCGGCCGCCCTCGCCGGCGCGTTCCATGCTCAGGTACGTCCGCATGCCGGCGCCGGGCCGGGCGAGGGCCGCCCGCACCAGCTCCTGCGGGACGACGGGGCGCGGCGGCCGCAGCTGGTCGGGCAGCAGTTCCGGGCCCGTGTAGCCGACCCGGGTGCCGAGTACGTACAGCCGGTCCTGGGTGCGCAGCCCTTCCAGGCCGGCGATGGTGCCCATCTGCCCGGCGACGAAGTCATGGAGCTCGGCCACGTCGAAGGGGATGATCCCCGGGGGTGGTCCGCCCGCGGGGCCGGCGGCGGGCGTTCCGACGTCGATGGGCTGCCAGACCCGCTGCATGAGGGCCCGGCCGCTGCCGACGAACGGGCTGTCGTGCCCGGCCTCCTGGTGGTACGGCAGGGCGTTGGCCTCCTCCTGCTCGCGCAGCGCGGCCTCGGCCTCCGGGGCGAGCGGGGGAACCAGCCCGCCGAGGTAGCCCTTGTCCCTGGCGGCGCGCAGGGCCGTGGTCCGCGCCCGGTGTTCGGCGGCCAGCACCAGCAGCCAGGCGCCGAGCACCCCGCCGACGAGCGCGAGGCGGGAGATCCCCAGCAGGAGGTCGGGCCGGTCGGTGGCGCTCGCGTAGACGCGGAGCCCGACGCCGCACGCCAGCGTCGCGAGGAGGCCCGTCAGCAGGGCGTCGCGCAGGAGGGTGCGGCGGGTCGCGGCGCGTGCGTGCCGGGCCACGGCCACCAGGTCGAGGCCCACTGCGGGGCCGAGGGCGGCCAGCCGGTCGCCGGTCAGTTCTGCATCCGTCGCGTGCGCGAACTCGTCGTCCAGGTGTGCGGCCGCGCTCAGCAGCCGGCTGGTGGCGTCGTCCCCGTAGCTGACGAGTCCGGGTAAGGCTCTGCCGTCCGCCATGTTCCCTCCCCCGTGGGTGGCCGGTCGGACCACGATACGGAAAGCGGTGCGCGCTGTCCCGGGGTTCGACGGCACCTTCTCCGGGGTGCCGGGCGGGGGTCCTACTCAGGGCCCCCACAAGGGAACTGAGCATCCGTACTCAGGTCCGGGCGCGGCCGGGCCGCCATCGTGGGGGCATGTCCACACAGTCTTGTGATCCGCGGCCGCGCGTCGGCATAACCGCCGTCGGCAGCCTGCTGCCCGAGGACGTGCTGTCCTCCGACGAACTCCAGCGGGAGGTGGCCCGGCGCTCCGGACTGGCGCTGCCCGGACGGCTGCTGACGCAGGCCACCGGGATCGTCTCGCGCCGGGTCGCGGCTCCGGGGGTGTACGCGTCCACGCTCGCGGCGGGTGCCGCGCGCCGGGTGCTGGACTCGGCCGGGCTCACCCCGATGGACGTGGACCTGCTGGTCTTCGCCTCCGCCTCGCGGGACCTGGTGGAGCCGGCGACCGCGCACATCGTGCAGGCCGAACTGGGTTCCAGGGCGCATGCGGTGGACGTGACCAACGCCTGCAACAGCTTCGTGAACGGGATCGACCTCGCCCGGAGCGCGGTCCTCGCCGGGCGGGCCCGGCGGGCGCTGGTGGTCACCGGGGAGACCCCGAGCCGGGCGGTGCGGATGGACCCGGCGGACTTCGCGGAGTTCCGCAGCGGCTTCGCCGGCTACACCTTCGGCGACGCGGGTGCGGCCGTCCTGCTGGAGGAGGTGGAGCGGGGCGGGATCCTGGACGTGGACGGTGAGACGCATTCGGAGCACTGGGAGGTCGGGGGCATCCCGGGCGGCGGGTCGCGGCACCCGCGGGGGGACGCGTACACGTACTTCCAGGGGGACGGGCACGAGCTGCGCGGGGTGTTCGAGAAGGTGGGGACGGCGGTCGTCGACCGGACGCTGCACCGGGCGGGCACGGACTGGGACGGCTTCGCGAAGGTGCTGGTGCACCAGGTGACGGTGCCGTACCTGGAGCGGTTCGCGGAGCTGACCGGGGTGCCGGCGGAGAAGCTGGTGGTGACGGTGCCCGAGCTGGGGAACGTGGCGAGCGCGAGCATCGGGGTGCAGCTGGACCGGGTCTTCCCGGAGCTGGCGGCCGGGGACCGGGTGCTGTTCGTGGGGCTGGGCGGCGGGATCAGCATCATGACGATGGTCTGGGAGAAGTCGTGAGCACGCGGATGTGGGTGGTGGTGCCCGCGCACGAGGAGGCGGCGCGGCTGTCCGGGACCCTGGGGGCGCTGGCCGCGCAGCGGGACCGGGACTTCACGCTGCTGGTGGTGGACAACGCCTCGGCGGACGGGACGGGCCGGATCGCGCGGGAGTTCGCGGCGCGGGCGCCGTTCCCGGTGGAGGTGATCGAGGAGCCGGAGAAGGGGGTCGGGTCCGCGGTGGACACCGGGTTCCGGTACGCGATCGGGCGGGGCGCGACGCTGCTGGCGCGGACGGACGCGGACTGTCTGCCCCGGCCGGGCTGGACGGGGGCGGCGCGGGCCGCGCTGCGGGACCGGCCGGGGTTGGTGTGCGGGCGGGTCACTGCCCGCCGCGACGAGCACGGGCCGCTGGGGCGGGCCGGTTTCGCGGGGCTGGTGGCGGTGGCCGCGCTGTTCGGGCGGCTGCGGCCGGAGCACGCCCGCCGGAACGGGTTCCGGGCGCCGTACCGGATGCACGCGGGGAACAACATGGCGATCACCGCCGAGCTGTACCTGGCCGTGGGCGGGATGCCTCGGCGCCCGTCGCCGACGGACCGGCTGTTCCTGAACGCGGTGCGCCGCCACACCGACCGGATCTCCCGCTGCCGGGGCATGGTCGTGGAGAACTCCACGCGCCGGCTGCGCGCCTACGGCCTCGCCGGGACCGCCCGCTGGTACCTCGACCAGGGCAGCGGCACGCACGGAACGGACGACCCCCGCTGATGCTGGACCGACTCGACAAGGCGCTACGGGCCCGGCCCGAGCGGCCCGCCGTGCTCTCCGCAACCCGTTCGGGCGGCACCCGGGTGCGCGCCACCCGGGGTGAACTGGCCGAGCTGGCGGACGACTTCGCCGCCGCGCTGCATGCGCGCGGGCTGCGTGCCGGGGACACCGTCGGGGTGGCCGTGCGGCCCGGGCCGCGCGCCCTGGCGGTGCTGCTCGCGCTGTGGCGGCTCGGCCTGCGCGGCGCGGTGCTGGACCCAGGGGCCGGGGCGGAGGTGCTGCGGGCCCGGCTGGCGCTGGCGCGGCCGGCGCTGGTGCTGGCGGACGGCCCGGCGCAGGCGGTGGCGGGGTGGGCGCGGCCGCTGGCCCGGCGGGCGGCGCTGGAGCTGCCGGAGCTGGCGTCGCTGGGGCCGGTGGCCACGGTGGGGCCGCGGCTGCCGGGGTGCGCGCCCGCGCTGGAGCGGGGGGCGCCGCGGGCGGGGGTGCCCGCCGGGTACGACGGCGAGGGCGACGCGGTGATCGTGTTCACCTCCGGGACCACCTCGCGGCCGCGGGCCGTGGTGCACACCCGGGCGGGACTGGCCTCCGGGATGGGGACGGTGTCGGAGCTGTTCGACGGCGTTCCCGACGGGCCCGTGCTGGGCGGGACCTTCTTCGTGCTGGTGCCGTCCCTGACGCGCGGGGCGCCGGTCGCGCTGCCGGCCCGCTCCCCCGCGACGCTGGCCCGGCAACTGGCGCGGCTGCGGCCGCGGGACACCTATCTGACGCCGCCGCAGCTGCGGGACGCGCTCGGTGCGGGGGCCCGCTTCGGGGGGCGGGTGTGGACGGGTTCGGCTCCGGCGGGCGCCGGCCTGCTGGGCCGGGTCCGGGAGGCGGGTGCGGAGCAGGCGTGGGGGGTGTACGCGCTGACCGAGCTGTTCCCGGCGGCGGCGGTGGAGTCGCGGGAGAAGGCCGCCTTCGAGGGGGCCGGGGACCTGGTCGGGAGCCCGCTGCCCGGGGTGCGGACGGCCGTGGACGCGGACGGCCAGCTGCTGCTGACCGGGCCCGCGGCCCGGGACCGCTACCTGGGCGAGGAGCCCGACCCGTGGGTGGCGACGGGCGACCGGGCGCGTCTGGACCCGGGCGGCCGGATCGTGCTGGAGGGCCGTTGCAAGGACATGGTGCTGCGCCGGGCGGAGAACATCTACCCGGGCCTGTACGAGCCGGCCCTGCACGTGCCGGGGGTGGAGCTGGGCGTGCTGGTGGGGGTTCCGGCGGGTGACGGGGACGAGCGTCTGGTGGCGGTGGTCCAGCCGCAGCCGGGGGTCTCCGAGCCGGCCCTGCGCGCCGCGCTGTCGGAGCCGCTGCGGCGGATGGGGGCGGCCCGGCCGGACGCGCTGCTGTTCGCGCGGATCCCGTTGTCGGGGCGCTCGCGCAAACCGGACCGGGCGGCGGCGTCGGCGCTGGCGGCCCGGCTGGTGACGGCTGCGGGGAGGCGGCCGTGAGCCTGTGGGTGGTGGTCCCCGCGTACGACGAGGAGGCCTCGATCGGGGGGACCCTGGCGGCGCTGGCCGCGCAGCGGGACACGGGGTTCCGTCTGGTGGTGGTCGACAACGCCTCCACCGACGGGACGGCGCGGATCGTGCGGGAGTTCGCGCGTTCGGCGCCCTTCCCCGTCGAGCTGGTCCACGAGCCCGAGCCGGGGGCGGGGACCGCCGCGGACACGGGTTTCCGGCACGCGGTGCGGGGCGGGGCGCGGCTGCTGCTGCGTACGGACGCGGACTGTCTGCCCGCCCGGGACTGGACGGCGGTCGCCCGGGCCGAGTTCGGCCGGGGCGCGGAGGTGCTGTGCGGGCGGAGCGTGCCGCGCCGCGACGAGCGGCCGACGTTCGCCGAGGCCCGGCTGCTGCCCGCGCTGGTGCGGCTGTCGGCGCTGTACGGGCGCCGGCGTTCCGCGCACCGGGACCCCCGCTACCTCGCGCCGTACGTGCTGTGCCACGGGCACAACCTCGGCATCACGGCCGAGTTGTACGTGCGCTGCGGCGGGGCGCCGCGGGAGCGGCTGGAGGAGGGGTCGGAGGACGTCACCCTGCTCAACCGGGCCCGCGAGCACAGTGCGCGGGTGGTGCGCGTCGAGCACCTGGTGGTGCAGAGCAGCCTGCGGCGGCTGCGTTCGTGGGGTGCGCGGCGCACCCTGCTCTGGTATTGGGACCGGCGTTACCGGCCCGCCGACACGAAAGAGGTCCACGTCCGATGAGGAGCACCGCCCAGGCCCGGGCCCGTCGGCGCGACCGCCGGGTCTACCTGCGCAGCCATCCGCTGCTGTTCGGGCTGCTCGCCGCCACGCGGGGGCGGGCCGCGCGCCGGGTCGGGGGGACGGTGCTGGTGCACGACGCCGGGGCCTACCGGGAGGCGCTGACCGGGATCCCGCTGGACCGGGCGGCGGCGGGCACGACGGGCGGGGCCGCGCGGGAGGCGCTGGGCGGGGCGGGCGGGGTGCTGTTCGACCAGGAGGGCGGGGGGCACCGGACGGGCCGGCGTTCCCTCGCGGAGGGGCTGGGCGCGGCGGGGGTGGAGGAGCTGCGGGTGCGGTGGCGGCCGCTGCTGGTGCGGGGGCTCGCGCCGCTGGGCCGGGGTGCGGAGGCGGACGTGGTGGCGCTGGCGCGGGAGCTGGCCGGGACGGTGGCGGGGGCCCTGCTGGGCTGTCCGGCCGGGCCGGGGGCGCTCGCGGAGGCGGCCGCGGAGGCCGCGTCGGCCTCGGTGCGCGGCCACCTGCCGGGCCCGCGGCGGCCCGGGGCGGCGGCGGCCGCGGCCCGGGCGGCGGAGCGCCTGCGGGTGCTGCTGGGCGGCGGGGAGGCCCTGGACGCGATGGTGGCGGTGGCCGCGGTGAACACCACCGTGGCGGCGGTGCCCCGGGCGGTCGCCTGGTGCGCGGACGCCGGGCTGTGGGGGCAGGCCGCGGACGCGGGGCTGCGGCCCCTGCTGGCGCGGGAGCTGCTGCGGGTCACGGCGGCCTCGCCGGTGCTGCCCCGGGTCGCGGCGGGGGCGGGGACGGTCGGGGGCTGTCCGGTGCGGGTCGGGGACCGGCTGCTGCTGGTGGCCCGGCACGCGGCGGGGGCGCACCGGCGCGACCCGGACGGGCGGGATCCGGCGGGGGCGGGGGTGGCGCGGCTGGTGTTCGGGGCGGGGCCGCACGTGTGTCCGGGGGCCCGGCTGGCGACGGTGCTGCTGGAGGACGTGCTGGAGGCGCTGGCCCCGTACGGGCCGGTGGTGGTGCGCGCCCGGGTGGACCGGCGGGCGGCCCTGCCGGGGTGGCGGGTGCTGACGTTGAGGGCGGGGAGGGCGGGTACGTGAGGGTCGCGGTGACGGGGGCGAGCGGGTTCTGCGGCGGTCACGTCGCCCGTGCCGCGGCGGCGGCCGGGCACGCGGTGGTCGGGCTGGGCCGCCGGCCGGGTCCGGTGGGCGAGCACCGGTTCTGGGACGCGGCGGCGGCCGGGCCGGACCTGTCGGGGGTGGACCTGGTGGTGCACTGTGCGGCCGCGGTGGGCGATCCGGCGCCGGGCCGGCGGGCGGAGGCGGCGATGCGCGCCGTGAACGTGGACGGTACGGCGCGGCTGCTGCGGGCGGCGGCGGGCCGGCCGGTGGTGTGGGTGAGCAGTGCGAGCGTCTACGACCCGCGGCGCGGCCGCGGGCTGGTCACGGAGGACCATCCGCGGGCGAACCACCTGAACGCCTACGGCCGTACGAAGGCGGCGGGCGAGGCCCTGGCGCTGGCGGCGGGCGCGGTGGTGCTGCGGCCGAGGGCGGTCTACGGCCCGGGGGACACGCAGCTGCTGCCGCGTCTGCTGTCGCGGGTGCGCGGCGGGACCCTGCTGCTGCCGGGGCCGGACGTGGAGCTGAGCCTGACGGCGGTGGAGAACCTGGCGGACGCCTGCCTGGCGGCGCCGGGCTGGGCGCCGGGCGCGTACAACGTGGCGGACGGGGCTCCGTACGCGCGGGACGCGGCGGTCGCGGCGGTCCTGCGCGCCCACGGGTCGGGGGCGCGGATCCGCCGGCTGCCCCTGCCGGTGGCGGTGGCGGTGGCCCGTGCTGCGGAGTCGGCGGCCCGTCTGACGGGCACGGAGCCGGCCCTGAGCCGGTACGCGGTGGACCAGCTGGCGCACCCGGTGGTGCTGGACCTGTCCAGGGCCCGCGCGCAGGGGTGGACCCCGCGGCGGACCCTGGAGGACTACCTCAGCTCTCGGCCGGCGTGAGCCGCAGGGAGATGCTGTTGATGCAGTAGCGCTGGTCGGTGGGGGTCGGGTACCCCTCACCCTCGAACACGTGGCCGAGGTGGGAGCCGCACGTCGCGCAGAGGACCTCGGTGCGGACCATGCCGTGCGAGGTGTCGGCCTTCAGCTCCACCGCGTCGGTGTCCTTCGGGTCGAAGAAGGACGGCCAGCCGCAGTGCGACTCGAACTTCTCCGACGAGCGGAAGAGCTCGGCGCCGCAGCCCCGGCAGGAGTAGACGCCCTCCGTCTTGGTGTCGGTGTACTCACCGCGGAAGGCGGGCTCGGTGCCGGCGAGGCGGAGCACCTGGTACTCGGACGGGGTCAGCTCCGCCTGCCACTGCTCGTCCGTCTTCTGGACCTCGTACGCCATGACGCTCCCGCTCCCTCAGTTCGACAGGCGGGCGAGGATCTTCGGTCCCAGATCCGTGACGTCGCCCGCGCCCATGGTGAGAACGAGATCGCCGGGCTTGGCCATTCCCGCGACGACCTCGGCGACGGCGTCCTTGTCGTGTTCGGCGGCGACGTCGGCGCCCGCGCTGCGGGCGGCGGAGATGATCAGCTCGCTGGTGATGCCGGGGATCGGGTCCTCGCGGGCCGGGTAGATGTCGAGGACCACGGAGGCGTCGGCCAGGGCGAGGGCCTGGCCCATCTCCTTGCCCAGTTCCTGGGTGCGGGAGAAGAGGTGGGGCTGGAAGACGACCAGGATGCGGGAGTCCCCGGCGGCGCCGCGGATGGCCTCCAGGTCGGCGGTCATCTCGGTGGGGTGGTGCGCGTAGGAGTCGATGACCTGGACCCCGGCGGCCTCGCCCTTGAGCTGGAGGCGGCGCTTGACGCCGGTGTACTTGCCGAGCGCGGCGGCGAGGTCGTCGGCCGGGATGCCGAGGGCGACGCCGGCGGTGAGGGCTGCGACGGCGTTGTGGGCGTAGTGGCGGCCGGGGACGGAGACGGTGAAGACGATCTCGCGCCCGTCCATCACGACCTCGACCTCGCTGGTCAGGCCGCGGGGGGTGACCTTGCGGATCCAGACGTCGGCGGTCTCGTCCTCGCCGTACGTCTTGACGATCAGGTCGGGGTTGCCGCTGACGCGGCCGGCGATCTCGGCGGCGCCCTCCTGGCCGTGGGCGACGACGAGGGTGCCACCGGGGACGACCTTGCCGACGAAGGTCTCGAAGGACTCGTAGATCTCGTCCATCGACGCGTAGTTCGCGTGGTGGTCGAGCTCCGCGTTGAGGATGATCGCGACCTGCGGGGTGTACTTGTGGAAGCTGCGGTCGCTCTCGTCCGCCTCGGCCACGAAGACGTCGCCCTCGCCGTGGTGGGCGTTGGAGCCGGGGGCGTCCAGGTCGCCGCCGATGGCGTACGAGGGGTCCAGGCCCAGGGCGCTGAGCGCGACGGCCAGCATCGAGGTGGTGGTGGTCTTGCCGTGGGTGCCGGCGACCGCGATCGGGCGCAGGCCGTCCATGACGGAGGCGAGGGCGTCCGAGCGGTGCACGACCGGGATGCCGAGCTCGGCGGCGCGCGCCAGCTCGGGGTTGTCGGCGCGGATGGCGCTGGAGACGACGACGCAGGTGGCGTCGGCGGCGAGGTGGCCGGCGGCGTGCCCGATGTGGACCGTGGCCCCGTGGGCGCGCAGCGCCTGGGCGGTCTCGGAGTCACGGGAGTCACTGCCGGCCACCTGCGCGCCGCGCTGGGCGAGGATCTTCGCGATGCCGGACATGCCGGCGCCGCCGATGCCGATGAAGTGGGGCCGTTCCATCGCGGTCGGCAGGCCGGGCTTCATTCAGGTCGCTCCAGGATCGAGTGGGTGGGGCTGTGCCCCCAGCCTATTCGTTGTGGGCGAAGAGCTTGAGCACCGGAACCCCGACCTTGTGCCGCGCGCGGGAGGCCCAGTCGCGGTGGAAGAACTCCTCGACGAAGTGGGGGGCGGTCAGGACGATCACCTCGTCGGCGTCCGTCTCGTCGACGACGCTCTTGAGGTGGTCGAGGGGATGGGCCTCGATGATCTGCCCGACGGCCTTGGCACCCTTCCTGCGCAGGGCCGCCAGGGAGTGTTCGAGGGCCTTGGCGGCGGGCCCCCGGGCGGCCTCTCCCTCGGGCACGTCGGCCTCGTGGAGGGCTTCGGGCAGCTCGCCGAGCGCCACGTCGTCGATGGCACGGAGCAGTCGGTCCTGGTCGCCCCTGGGTTGCATGAGGACGACGAAGGAGACCTGGTCGTCTCCGTGCAGGGTGGTGACGAAGTCCACGTCCACCGTGGTCAGCGGCTGCTCGATCATCAATACGCTCGTGAACACGGACGCCCTCTCCTTCATGGGCCGAGGCCGGTCGGCCGGCCCCTGCGGAAACCATCCTGCCCCGCCGTCGCGCGGGGCCTCGCGAGTATGTGTGCCCAGGTATGTGCCCGTCGGAAGCAAAGCGGAACGAGAAATTCCGCTCTGTGTCAGATCCGACGGTAGCTGGTGAACAGGAACCCGGCCTCCTCCAGTACGCAGGCGGGCGCGAGCCGGTGCGGAACCGTGACGGAGGGCCCTCCGGAGATCCGCTGGGCCCCGCCGGCGGTGAGCGTCGGGGAGATCGTCAGGCACAGCTCGTCGAGCACGTCGGCGGCCACGAACTGGCCCAGCAGCCTCGGCCCGCCCTCGGTCAGCTGGCGCCGCAGCCCCCGCGCGGCCAGCTCGCGCACCGTCCGCTCCGGATCCGCTCCGGCCCCCTCGCCCGCCACCACGACCTCGGCCCCGGCCGCGACGGCCTCGGCCACCCGGCCGGCGGGGGCCCCGGCCCCGGTCACGACCAGGGTGGGCACCAGCGGCGAGGTGAACAGGGGCAGCGTGAAGTCCAGCTCCAGGCTCGCGCTGACCACCGCGATGGCGGGCGCGGGACCCTGCCCCGCGGCCGCGCGGCGGGCGGCGAAGGCCTCCCGGGCCCGCGCCGGGCGGTAGCCCTCCTGGCGAACCGTTTCCGCCCCCACGACCACCACATCGGCCAGGGCCCGCAGGGTGCCGAAGATCCGCATGTCCGTCTCGCCCGAGATCGGCTGGGAGCGCCCGTCGTGCTGGGCCGCCCCGTCCAGGGTGGAGACCATGTTGGCCCGCAGCCAGTGGGCGCCGGGGGCCAGCTCGGGGTAGGCGTAGACGTCGGCGAGCTCGTCCAGCGACCACTCCCGGTCGCCGGACGGCCACGCGGGGTCGGCGGGGCCCCCGGGAGCGGCGGATGTCTGATCGGTCACAGGGAACAGGCGTCGCATCGGTGCAGTGTGACACGCCCCGTAGAGTTAAGAGCTGTGTCAACATCACTCTCCACCTCTGGTCCTGCCTCCGGGCAGCCCCCCATAGCCGACGCGGGCCCACTCGCCCTGTGCGCCCGCGAACCGCGCGTGCCCGCCGAACGGCTGGTGGCCGAGATGGTCCCGCCGCCGCGCTTCGACTCGGTGCGCTTCGACACCTACGACCCCGACCCCACGCAGCCGAGCCAGGCCGAGGCCGTCTCCGTGCTGAGCGCGTTCGCCGCAGGCCTGGGCGGGGCCCACGCCAGCGGTGACGGCAAGCGCAAGTGGTTCCGGAAGAAGGCCCCCGCCCCGGCCCCCGGCCCGCGCGGGGTCTACCTCGACGGCGGCTACGGCGTCGGCAAGACCCACCTCCTCGCCTCGCTCTGGCACGCCACCCCGGCCGAGCCCGCGCTCAAGGCCTTCGGCACCTTCGTGGAGCTCACCAACCTGGTCGGCGCGCTCGGCTTCCAGCAGACGGTGCAGACCCTGGGCGGGCACCGGCTGCTGTGCATCGACGAGTTCGAGCTCGACGACCCGGGCGACACCGTGCTGGTCTCCTCGCTGCTCAGCCGCCTCGTGGAGCAGGGCGTGGCGCTGGCCGCCACCTCCAACACGCTGCCCGGCAAGCTCGGCGAGGGCCGCTTCGCCGCCGCCGACTTCCTGCGCGAGATCCAGGGGCTGTCCGCCCACTTCCGGCCGCTGCGCATCGACGGCCAGGACTACCGCCACCGCGGCCTGCCCGAGGCCCCCGCGCCCTTCTCCGACGAGCAGGTCGCGAAGGCCGCGTACGCGACCCCCGGCGCGAGCCTCGACGACTTCCCGGGCCTGCTGGAGCACCTGGCGAAGGTCCACCCGAGCCGCTACGGGGCGCTGACCGACGGGATAGCGGCGGTCTGCCTGACCGACGTCGTCCCGGTGCCGGACCAGTCGACCGCGCTGCGCCTGGTGGTGCTGGCCGACCGGCTCTACGACCGCGAGGTCCCGGTACTGGCCTCCGGGGTGCCCTTCGACCGGCTGTTCAGTGACGAGATGCTCAACGGCGGTTATCGGAAGAAGTACTTCCGAGCCATATCGCGGCTCACCGCGCTCGCGCGTGACGCGAAACCCCTGGTGTCCCAGTAGGTTTGGCACGGCCGGGTCGCTCCTCGCGGCCCGGCCGTTTCCACTTCTGCGAAGGGACCACCATGGCCACCACGCGTCACGCGCACACCGTCTGGGAAGGCAACCTGCTGGAGGGCAAGGGTCAGGTGACCCTCGACTCCTCCGGCCAGGGCTCCTTCGACGTCTCCTGGCCCTCCCGCGCCGAGGCCGCGAACGGCAAGACCAGCCCCGAGGAGCTGATCGCCGCCGCCCACTCCAGCTGCTTCTCGATGGCCCTCTCGCACGGCCTCGCGGGCGCCGGCACCCCTCCCACCCGCCTGGAGACCAAGGCCGACGTCACCTTCCAGCCGGGTGAGGGCATCACCGGCATCCACCTGACCGTCACGGGCGAGGTCCCGGGTCTGGACGAGGCCGGTTTCACCGCCGCCGCCGAGGACGCCAAGAAGAACTGCCCGGTCAGCCAGGCCCTGACGGGGACCACGATCACCCTGAGCGCCCAGCTCGCCTGATCCTCCCACCACCACCGGGCCCCCGCACACCGCGCCGGGGCCCGGTGGGGTGACGGGCCGCGCCCGGCGCACGCGTCGCGGCCCCCGGTGCGGCGCGCCGTGGTACCACGGGCCGGTCACATCTCCAGCCGTCCACCGGGGAGTTGCCGATGTCCGTCACCCGACGCAGCCTGCTCGCGGCCGGCGCGGTCGCCTTCAGCGGGGCCCTCGGAGCGCTCTGCGCCCCGGGCCGCGCCCCCGCCTCCGCCCGGGGGTACGGGCCGCTGCTGCCCGACCCGGCCGGACTGCTCGACCTGCCCGCGGGGTTCTCGTACCGGGTGCTCTCGCGCGCCGGGGACCCGCTGCGCTCGGGCGGCGGCACGGTACCGGCCAACTGCGACGGCATGGCCGCCTTCGGCGCGGGCGGCGGCGGGGTCCGCCTGGTCCGCAACCACGAGAACCGCGCCACCGCCGCGCTGCGCGTACCCGCCGTGGACGGGCTCACGTACGACCCCGGGGCGCTGGGCGGGTGCACGGTGCTGGAGCTGGACCCGGCGGGCGCGGTGCGCGGCGAACGGGTCGGCCTCGCCGGGACCGCCGTCAACTGCGCGGGCGGCCGCACCCCCTGGAACACCTGGCTGAGCTGCGAGGAGACCGAGGACCGGGCGGGCGACTCGGGGTACTCCCGGGACCACGGGTACGTCTTCGAGGTGGACCCCGCCGACCCGCACCGGCTCGGCGCCGTCCCGCTGACCGCGCTCGGCCGGTTCGCGCACGAGGCGGTCGCCGTGGACCCGTACCGGGGGGTGGTGTACGAGACCGAGGACGCGTTCGTGCGGCCCTTCGGGCTCTTCTTCCGGTTCCTGCCCGCGCGGCCGCTCGGCGGTCCGGGCTCGCTGCGGTCGGGCGGCGTGCTGGAGGCGATGCGGGTGCCCGGGGTGGCGGACCTGTCGGCGGTGGACGAGCCGGGGGCGGAGTTCCCGGTGGAGTGGGTCCCGGTACCGGACCCGTCGGCGGCCGTGACGCCCGTCCGCTTCCAGGACTTCGGGCCGCGCGGGATCACCCACGCGCAGAAGCTGGAGGGCTGCTACTGGGGCGGGACCGGGGTGTACTTCGTCTCCAGCTACGCCCGGGGCCGCGAGGGGGCCGCCGCCGACCACCACGGGCAGGTCTGGTTCCACGACCCGGTGCGCGGCCGGGTCCGGCTGGAGGTGCTCTTCGGTCCGGCGGCGGACACCGCCCTGCCCGGGGACTCCCCCGACAACATCTGCCTGGCGCCCGACGGGGGGCTGATGGTGTGCGAGGACGGCGGCGGCGAGCAGTACGTCTTCGGCGTCACCCCGGCCGGGGCGGTCTACCCGGTGGCCCGCAACGCGGACGACATCGGAACGGCCGGGACGCCGGAGTGGGGGGAGTTCGCGGGGGTCACCTTCTCCCCCGACGCGCGGACGATGTACGTCAACGCCTACACGCCGGGCACCACCTTCGCGGTGACCGGCCCCTGGCGCTGACCCCGGGCCCGGGTCCGGCCGTCTCGCGCGCGCGTCCGACGTGCCGCACGATCGTACGGAACCGACCGGATCGGGGTGGACAGCGGTGGCGAAGAAGGACAAGCACGGCGAGCGCGGCACGAACGGCGACGGCGGCGCGGAGGCGGTCCGCGAGGATCCCGGCCCGGCGCTCGCACCGCTGCTGCGGGTGGCGCCCGGGGAGCGGGTCGGCCTCGCCTCCCTGGACACCTCCGCCACCCCGGGCGGACCGTCCGGCAAGGCGGCCGGCATCGAGGACGCCGCCCGGACGGCCGCACCGCTGGCCTCCCTCCAGGAGCGGCTCTACGCGGCCAGCACCGCCGGGGACCGCCGCAGGGTGCTGCTCGTCCTCCAGGGCATGGACACCAGCGGCAAGGGCGGCACGGTCAAGCACGTGGCCGGCCGGTTGAACCCGTCCGGCTGCCGGATCAGGGCGTTCAAGGCCCCCACCCGCGAGGAGCGCGCCCACTCCTTCCTCTGGCGGATCGAGAAGGCGCTCCCCCGGCCCGGCGAGATCGGCGTCTTCGACCGCTCGCACTACGAGGACGTCCTCGTCGCCCGGGTCCGCGAGCTGGTGCCGGCCGACCGGGTGGAGCGCCGCTACGCGCAGATCAACGCGTTCGAGAAGGCCCTCGCCGACGACGGCGTGACCCTGGTGAAGGTCTTCCTGCACATCGGCCGGGAGGAGCAGCGCGAACGGCTCCTGGCCCGGCTCGACGACCCGGACAAGCACTGGAAGTTCAGCACCGGGGACATCGAGGACCGGGCGCTGTGGCCCGCGTACCGGGAGGCGTACGAGCTGGCGCTGGAGCGCTGCTCCACGGAGGCGGCGCCCTGGTACGTGGTCCCCGCGGACCGCAAGTGGTACCGCAACTGGGCGGTCGGCCGGCTGCTGCTGGAGCACCTGGAGGCGATCGGGCCGGCGTACCCGCCGGGCGACTTCGACGTGGAGGAGTGCCGCGCCCGCCTGCTCTCGGACTGACTCCGCCGGGATCCGGACACCCCGCCGCTCACCCGCCTGTCGTGCGGCTCTCTTATCGGAAAGTCATATATTTTGCGTGCGTGACCCTTTCTGCACGCAAAGTGGCGGCCTTCGCCCTGCTCGGCGCGGCCCTCGCGGGGTGCGGGGGCGCCCCCTCGGGCCCCCCGCAGGGCGCCGGACAGGCCCGCCTGGCCAGTCCCGCCGCCTCCGGTCCGGCCACCGCGTCCGCCCAGGCCTCCCCCTCCGCCCCGGCCTCCCCTTCCGCCCCGGCCTCCCCGCTGCCCGGTGCCCCCGCCAAGGTGCCGGTGCTGACCCCCGGCGCGAACGGCCTGACCCCCGTCTTCGAGCGGACCCGGCAGCGCTCCGAGAAGACGGTGGCGCTCACCTTCGACGCCGACATGACCTCCGACCAGGGACCGCGCGCCGCCTCGGGGGAGCACTTCGACAACCCCGACCTGATCGCGACCCTGCGCCGGCTGAAGGTGCCCTCGACGGTCTTCATGACCGGGCGCTGGGCCGAGGAGTACCCCGACCAGGCCAAGTCCATCGGCACGGACCCGAACTTCGAGGTCGCCAACCACTCGTACAGCCACCACGCCTTCAAGTCCCCCTGCTACGGGCTCCCCGCGCTGGACGGCGAGGCCGCGCGGGCCGACGTGGAACGGGCCTTCGCGGCGTTCCGGAAGGCGGGTGCGGTCAACACCGTCCCGTACTTCCGCTTCCCCGGCGGCTGCTACGACGACCGGGCGCTGAAGGCCCTGGCCCCCGCGAAGGTCACGGCCGTGCAGTGGGACGTGGTCAGCGGCGACGCCTTCGCGAAGGACCCCGACGCGGTGGCGGAGCAGGTGCTGGCCGGGGTGCAGCCCGGGTCGGTGGTGGTCATGCACTGCACGCGCAGCGCGGCCCCGGTGACCGAGCAGGCGATCCAGAAGATCGTCCCCGAGCTGCGGAAGCGGGGATTCCGATTCGTGAAGGTGTCGGAGCTGATGGGGAAGTGACGTTCCTTCCCCCTCGGCACCGGACCGGTCCCGGCCCCTGCCCCTGAGTCAGCTCCGGCGCCTGCCGGCCAGGCAGGCCACCGCCCCCGCCGCACCGGCCAGCAGCAGCGCCCCCGCGAGCGCGCCGAGCGGGAGCGGCGTGGTGTCCGCACGTGCCGCCCCGACCAGGGCGGACACCGCGCTGCGGGCCGGGGAGAAGGCCACGACCCAGGCCAGCAGCGAACCCACGCCCCCGGCGAGGACGGCCCGCCCCCGCCCGCGGAGCAGCGGCCTGCTGCACACCGCGCCCACGGCCGCCCCCGTCAGCGCGCACACCGCCACCGCCACCGCTCCGGCGAGGACCGCAGCGGCCGGCGGCCGGTGCGCGAGGTCGCCGAGCAGCAGGGCGTAGGCCGCGCCCGCCGCACCGGCGAGCAGCGTCCCGGTCAGCGCGGTCAGCAGGGCCGCCGCGTGCACCCGTACCGGACCGGCCGCGGCGGCGGAGACGGCCCGGGCGGCCGGGGGTTCGGCGGTGACGCAGATCCGGACCAGCCAGGCGCTCAGCGGCACCAGGCCGGCGGCCGCGTAGCCGAGGGCGTCGAGCGCCGGGTCGTGGGAGCGCACGCCGACCGCGAGGAACGCCGCGTACACGACGAGCGGGGCGATCCAGTGCTGGGAGCGCAGCAGCAGGGCGCCCTGGTAGCGCAGCAGGGCGGTCACGGTCACGGGAGTTCCTCCACGGCGCGGATGTGCCAGGGCGGGCCGGCGGTGAGCAGCTCGCGCAGGACGGCGTCGGAGCGGGCGGCGTCCACGGTCAGCAGGATCCCGCCGTCGGGGGCGGGTTCGGCCGCGGCGGCCAGGCCCGGGGGCGGGGCGGCGCCGGGCGGGCCGGCCGCGTGGATGCGTACGGCGGCGGCGCGCGCGGCGGGCTGCGCGTCCGCGGCCTCCAGGGCGCCGCCGCGCACCCGGTAGTGGGCGTCGGGCAGGCCGGCGAGCCGTGCGGGGTCGTGGTCGACGAAGACCACCGTGCCCCCGGCTGCGGTGCGTTCGGCGACGGCGCGGTCCAGTTCCGCCCGGGCGGGCGCGTCCAGCCCGGTCCAGGCCTCGTCGAGGACGAGCAGTCCCGGCCCGGCGAGGAGTGCCTGGGCGACGGCCACCTTCTGGCTGGTGCCCTTGGACAGTTCGGCCATCGGGGTGCGGGCGTACCCGGCGGCGCCGAAGCGCTCCAGCCCCTCGGCCGCCCGCCGGGCCGCCGTCGCGCCCGTCAGCCCGTGCACCCGTCCCAGGTGGGTCAGGTAGGCGCCGGCCGTGAGCGGCAGGGCCGCCGGGAAGCGTTCGGGCACGTAGGCGGTGCGGGGCGGGCGGCCCTCGATCCGGCCCTCGGTCGGCGTGTCGATGCCGGCGACGACGCGCAGCAGGGTGGATTTGCCGCCGCCGTTGCCGCCTTCGACCCGGACCAGGGCGCCGGCCGGCAGCTCGGCGGTGATCCCGCGCAGCACCCAGGGCCGCCGCCTTCCGTAGCGGTGGCCCACCCCGGTGAGCCTCAGTGCGCGGCCGCCGTCTCGGTGACCTCGCTGGGCCGGACGATGACGAAGCCCTCGCCGCTCAGCTTCAGCTGGACGGCTTCGCCCGAGCCGCCGCGGATCATGGAGCCGACGGACTGGGAACGGTGCAGCCCGGTCTCCAGCGCCGCGCTCCAGCCGACGACCGCGTCCGTGTCCACGTACACCGGCGCCTGTGCGGTGACCGGGATGATGATCGGGCTGCCGTCGCAGACGACGGCGAGCTTGCCGGTGCCGGTGAAGAGGCTGTTGAAGAGGCCGCCGCCGGTCATCCCGGCGCCCTTGACCATCTTGATCTCGTAGGACAGCGTCGGGTCGAAGCACAGCACGTTGCGCCCGTTGATCGTCAGGGCGTCGCCGGGCTCCAGGTCGATGATGAAGCAGTTCCCGGCCTGGTGCGCGAACCAGGCCTCGCCCTGCCCGCGTACGGACATCAGCGCGAGCCCCTCGCCGGTGACGGCCCGCTTGAGCATGCCGCCTATGCCCTGGCCCTTGCGCTCGAACTGGAGGTTGCCGCGGAAGGCGACCATGGAGCCCTGGCGGGCGAACATCTCCCCGTTCACGGCGTACTTGACGGACTTGGCGTTCTGCAGGGTCATGCCGGGCGCGGCGGCGGGCTGGGCGAGGTTCTCGCTCGCGAAAAGGTCGCTCTTCATGGAGAAGATCCTCGCCCGCGCCAACGACCCGGGACATCATCCTGAAGACGGAGGCTGGCATCCTTGTGAGGATGAGCAGCCAGCACGTGAACGAGACCACAGACGTACCCGCGGTCGGCGCGGACAGCCCCTTCCGGCGCGAGCACGCCCTGCGCGACGAGGCCCCGCAGTTCGTCCTGCCGCTGGTGGTGCGGATCGAGAAGGCCGAGCCGCCGGCCCGGACCGACGCGCTGGAGACGGCGGCCCGTGCGGTGCTGGTGCTGCTGACGGACGAGCGCGCGCACGGCGAGGGCGAGTGGGCGCGGGCGGTGCGCGACTGGCAGGACGCGCGGATCCGCAAGGTGGTCCGGCGGGCGCGCGGTGCGGAGTGGCGCAAGGCGGGGACCCTGCCGGGCGTGACGGTGGAGGGGCGGGCCTCGGAGGTCCGGGTCTTCCCGCCGGTCCCCCTGGACGGCTGGCCCAAGGAGCTGGCCAAGCTCCAGGTGTCGGGCACCGACCTCGACGACCCGGAGCCGGCCGGCCCGGTCGAGCCGGGGATCCCGGTGCTGTGGCTGAACCCGGACCTCGACATGTCGGCGGGCAAGGCCATGGCCCAGGCGGGGCACGCGGCGCAGCTGGCCTGGTGGGAGCTGACGGCCGCCGAACGCGCCCTGTGGCAGGCGTCCGGCTTCCGGCTGGCGGTGCGCACGGCCCCGCGCGAGCGGTGGGCGGAGCTGAGCGGCAGCGGCCTGCCGGTGGTCCGCGACGCGGGCTTCACCGAGATCGCCCCGGGTTCCTGCACGGTGGTCTCGGACCACCCGGCGCTACGCGCCCGGCTCTGATGCGTTCCGCCCGGCGCTGGACCGGTCCGTCCGGCTCCGCACCGGCGTGGCGGTTCCGTCCTGGTGGGGCCTGAGACGCCGGTGCCGGACGTGGAACCTCAAATGTTGCTCTGAACGTCCCCTCCTGGTGGTTGGCCGGCCGCTGCCGGGGCCATCACTTCGGCATACGGTCCGCATAAAGGGGGCGAGGGGGACATGAAGCCCATGGAACGCCTGGGGGTGGGCATCGGCTGGCGGCCGGAGATCGCGGACGCGGTCGAGCGGCTGGACGGCCTGGACTGGGTCGAGGTGGTGGCGGAGAACATCTGTCCGGGCCACCTCCCCGAGTCCCTGCTGCGGCTGCGCGAGCGGGGGGTCCGCGTCGTGCCGCACGGGGTCTCGCTGGGCCTGGGCGGGGCCGACCGCCCCGATCCGGCGAAGCTGGCGGCGCTCGGCGAGCGGGCCGTGGCCCTCGGGGCGCCGCTGGTCACCGAGCACATCGCCTTCGTGCGCACGTCCTCGCCGCTGCTGGAGGCCGGGCACCTGCTGCCGGTGCCCCGGACCCGGGACGCGCTGGCCGTGCTGTGCGAGAACGTGCGGATCGCGCAGGACGCGCTGCCCGTGCCGCTGGCGCTGGAGAACATCGCGGCGCTGGTGTCCTGGCCCGGGGAGGAGCTGACGGAGGGGCAGTTCCTGACGGAGCTGGTCGAGCGGACCGGGGTGCGGCTGCTGATCGACGTGGCGAACCTGCACACCAACCGGGTCAACCGCGGCGAGGACCCGGCCGCCGTGCTGGACGCGGTCCCGCTGGAGGCACTGGCGTACGTGCACGTGGCCGGGGGCGTGGAGCGCGACGGCGTCTGGCACGACACCCACGCGCACCCCGTGCCGCCGGTGGTGCTCGACGTCCTGGCCCGGCTGCGCGAGCGGGTGGACCCGCCCGGGGTCCTGCTGGAGCGGGACGACGACTTCCCGCCCGAGGCGGAGCTGGCCTCCGAAGTGGCGCGGATCCGCGCGGTGGTGGACGCGGGCGGGCCGCCGGGGACCGTACGGGACCGGGTGGCCCTGCGCGAGGAGGCCCCCGGCCCGGCCGGTGAGGCCGCGCGGACCCGGCTGGCGCTGGGGCAGGCGGCCCTGCTGTCGGCCCTGGTGGCCGGGACGCCCGTACCGGAGGGCTTCGACCGGCAGCGCGTCCGGGTACAGGCGCGGGCGCTGGCCGCCAAGCGGGCCTCGGTGGTCGCGAAGGTCGCGCCGGAGCTGCCGGAGCTCCTGGGCGGCCGCGCCGCCTACCGCGAGGCGTTCCTCGGCTACGCCCGCGGCCGCCCCATGACGGCCGGGTACCGCCGCGACGCGCTGGACTTCGCCGAGCACCTCCTCGTGCGGGACCTGCCGGCCGACCCGGCCGCCCGGCGCCGCCTCACCGCCTGGTGGCGGGAGCGGGCGGGAGCGCGGCCGCGGAACAGGGCCGTGCGCTGGGCCCGCGCCCTGCTGGGACGGACCCCGTGAACGCGCTGGCCGTCGCCGTGTGGGCGGCCGTCGCCCTCTCCACCGTCCTGCTGCTGCGCGCCGTGCGCCGCGCCCGCCCGCCGCTGTCCGGTCCCGCGCCGGAGCTGCACGACCTGTCCGAGGCCGCGTTCCTCGCGGGCGGTCCCGGAACCGTGGTCGACAGCGCGCTCGTCTCGCTGCTCGGGGACGGCCGGCTGGCCGTCGGCGGCCCGGGGATCGTGCAGGCCCGGCCCGGCGCGCGGGGCGCGGACCCCGCCGAGCGGGCCGTGCTGCTGGCGCTCGCCCAGGCCCCGTCCGGGTGGCTGTACCAGGTGCGGTACGCCGCCATGCGCGAGCCGGCCGTCCAGGAGACCGGGGACGCCCTGGCCGCCCGCGGGCTGCTCTCGGCCCCGGGAGCGGGGCGCGGGGCGCGGCGCTGGGGGCTGGTGCAGGCGGTGGTGTGCGTGGCCCTGGTGCCGGTGACGCTGCCGCTCACCTTCGTGTTCTGGGCGCTGTACCCGGAGCCCCAGGTGCCGTTCATCCTCAAGGTGCTCCCGGCGCTGCTGGGCGGCCTCGTGGCGGGCGTGGTGTGCGCGCGGCGGGCGCGGCTGCGGATCACCCCGGCGGGGCGGCGGGCGCTGGCCCGGTTCCGGGCCCGGTACGCGGCCGATCCGGCGCCGCGGGTGCAGACCGCGCTGTTCGGGCTGCGCGGGCTCCGTGACCCGTACCTGCGCGAGCAGCTGGTGCCGGCGGCCCGGGGCACGCGGCTGGCGGCGGCCCAGTCCCGGGGGCGCGGGCACGGCTCCTCGGACACATTCGGGTCGGCGTCCTCGGAGCTGCTTCCGGTGCTGTGGTGCGCGGGCGGTGACGGCGGGGTCGGGTCCTCCGGGTCCGGTGGCTGCGGATCCTCTGGAAGCAGCTGTTCCGGTGGCTCCGGTTCGGGCTGCTCGGGTGGTTCCGGTTCCAGCTGCTCCGGCAGTTCCGGTTCCAGCTGCTCCAGCAGTTCGAGTTGCAGCAGTTCCTCCGGTTCCAGCTGCTCCAGCAGTTCCTGACCGACCATCACCAGCGCATCACGAGCTGCTCACGCTTGGGCACCGGCCGCCGGAAAGCGGCTCCGGCGGCTGTAGAAATCGGCCATGTTCTGGATCTTGTTCCTGCTGCTGGCGTGGGCCGGGGTGCTGACCTCGGCCGCCCGCCTGCTGCGGGCCTCCACCGAGGCCGCCGAGCCGGCGCCGCGCCCCGCCGCCGGCCGGCCGCCGGGCGCGCTGAACCTGTACGAGGCCGCGTACCTGTCCGGCGGTCCGGAGCGGGTCGCCGTGCTGACCCTGCTGTCGATGGAGCGCCGGCACCGGCTGCTGCTGACCCGCACGGGCTGGGCCACCGTGCTCGACCCGGTCGCCCGGGACGCGCACGAGCGGGCGGTGCTGGCCGCGTTCGGCCCCGACGGCCAGTCCCCGGTGTCAGCGCTGCGGCGGGCCGCCGCCGCGCACCCGGCCGTACGGGCCCTCGCGGACCGGCTGGACGCGGCGGGCCTGGCGGTGCCGTGCGGGGTGCGGGACGCGGTGGCGGACGGGGTCCGGTCGGTGCGGTGGGCCGCCGTACTGGTGGCGGCCATGGCGGCGGCCTCGCTGGTCCTCCCGGAGGACGGGGCGGACGTGTCGAAGGTGCTGTACTGGTTCGCCCTGCCGATGCTCCTCTCGGTGTGCGCCCTGGCCACCGCCGGCCCCGCCCCCTCCCCCTGGGCCTCCCCGGCCGGGCAGCGGCTGCTCGTGGCCCTGGACCGCGAACGCGGCACCGGCGACCCCCTGGCCGCGGTGGCCGTCCGGGGCCTGAGCGCGGTGCACGACCCGGACCTGCGGGCGGCGCTGGGACGCGCCTAGGGGTGTCCGGCGAGAGCGCGTGCCGGGCGTCGCGGGGCAGGCGCTGCCCGGCCGACGCCCGGATCGGCCCGATCCGCCCTGGTGCTCCCGGGCCCCGGCCCGATCCGGGTGTCCGGCGAGAGCGCGTGCCGGGCGTCGCGGGGCAGGCGCTGCCCGGCCGACGCCCGGATCGGCCCGATCCGCCGGACGCCGCCCGGACGCCGCCGGCGGCTCCACCGCGCCCCGTCCGGCACCCCGGACTCCGTCAACCGGGCGTACCGCGCCCGGCGTTCCGGCGGTTCACCCGGGGACGCGTACGGGCCTGGCATTTCATCGGACCGGACGATGAGATGAAGGGGTCGCCATGCGGACGTGCCGGACGACGACGCTCACGCGGCAGGGGGTCGCCGCGGCGGCGCTCTGCCTCGCCCTGTGCGCCCCGGCGCCGGCCCGGGCGAGCGGGCCCGCGCCGGGCGGTGCCGGCGGGGACGTGCGGACCGCGGCCGAGGACGCCGGGGCGGAGCTGGTCGCCCGGCGGGCCGCCGCTGCCGCCGCGCTGCGGCCGGTGGTCGGGGCGGCCGGGCCCCCGGCCGCGGGGACCAGGCCCGTGGCCCGGCCGCCCGCCGCCGGGAGCGGGCGGCTGGAGTTCCGGCCCTGTCCCGCCGTCGAGCAGCTGCCCGATCCGGTGCGCTGCGCCACCCTGTGGGTTCCGCTCGACTACGCCCGGCCCGACGGCCCGCAGATCTCCCTCACCGTCAGCCGGGTCCCCGCCACCGGCCGCGGCGGCGCCGCCCGGCAGGGCGCGCTCGTGTTCAACCCCGGCGGGCCGGGCGCCTCCGGGATGGCCTTCCCGCTGCTCGCCGGCCGGCCCGCGTGGGCCCGTGTCGCCGCCGCCTACGACCTCGTCGGCTACGCCCCGCGCGGGGTCGGCCATTCCGCACCGCTGACCTGCCAGGACCCGGCCGAGCTGCCGCAGGGGCCGACGCAGGTTCCCGCCGCGCCCTCCGCCGCGTACAAGCGGGAGCGGCTGGCCGCCGCCCGGGCGTACGCCGAGGGGTGCGCACGGCACGCCGGCCCGGCGCTCGGGTCCTACACGACCCTGAACAACGCCCGCGACCTGGACGTGCTGCGGGCCGCCCTCGGCGAGCCGCGGCTGACCTTCATGGGGGCCTCGTACGGCACCTACCTGGGGGCCGTCTACGCCACCCGCCACCCCGGGCGCGTGCGCCGCATGGTCTTCGACTCTGCGGTCGACCCGGACCCGCGCGGCATCTGGTACGCCGCCAACCTCGCCCAGGCCCCGGCCTTCGAACGCCGCTGGGCCGACTTCCGCGCCTGGGCCGCCCGCCACCACGCGGTGTACGGGCTCGGCAGCACGGCGCGGGCCGTGCGGGAGAGCTACGAGAAGGTCCGCACGGCCGTGGCCCGCACCCCGGCGGGCGGCGTGGTCGGGACGGGCGAACTGCACGCGGCGTACCTCCAGACCGCGTACTACGACGACGTCTGGCCGGACCGGGCCGCGGCCCTGGCGGCGTACCTGCGCGGGGACCCGGAACCGCTCGTGCGGCAGGCGGCCCGCGACCCCGCGACGGCGGAACGGGCGGCCAACGCGACCGCCGTCTACACGGCGGTGCTGTGCAACGACGCCCCCTGGCCCGGCGACTGGCGGACCTGGGACCGCGACAACACCGAACTGGCCCGCCGGGCCCCCTTCGAGACCTGGGCCAACGCCTTCCTGAACCTGCCCTGCGCCTCCTGGCCGGTGTCCGGGCGGCAGTGGCCGGTGGACGTGGGGGCGCAGCCGGGCCGGCTGCCGGGGACGCTGATCGTCGCGGCGGAGCGGGACGGGGCGACGCCCCACGGGGGCGCGCTGGAACTCCAGGGGCGGCTCGGCGCCGGGGCCTCGCTGGTCACGGAGCGGCGGGCGGGCTCCCACGGGGTGGCCGGCGGACGCAACGCGTGCGTGGACCGGCATGTGGAGCGGTACTTGCTGACGGGGGCCACCCCGGGGTGGCGCGTCACGTGTGCGCCGCATCCGGAGCCCGCACCGGTGTCGCTGGACGACCGGGCAGCGGGCGCCTCCAGGGCGCTGCTGCCTCCGGCCGTCTGAACTTCCGGGCGGGATCTCCGGCTGCGTCGTTTCGGGGGCAGGGCCTCCCGATCCCCGGAGGCCACCCTGGTCACGGGTGTCCCTCCGGTCCTTCCCCCCAGGGGAGGTATCAGGCGAGCCCGGCCACCAGGTCGGCGACGGACTTGCGGCGCCCGGTGTAGAAGGGCACCTCCTCGCGCACGTGCATGCGGGCCTCGGAGGCGCGCAGGTGGCGCATGAGGTCGACGATGCGGTAGAGCTCGTCGGCCTCGAAGGCCAGCAGCCACTCGTAGTCGCCCAGCGAGAAGGAGGCGACGGTGTTGGCGCGCACGTCGGGGTAGCCGCGGGCCATCTTGCCGTGGTCGGCGAGCATGCGGCGGCGGTCCTCGTCGGGCAGCAGGTACCAGTCGTAGCTGCGCACGAAGGGGTAGACGCTGACGTAGTCGCGGGCGACCTCGTCGGCCAGGAAGGCCGGGATGTGCGACTTGTTGAACTCGGCCGGGCGGTGCAGGGCCATGTTCGACCACACCGGCTCCAGGGCACGGCCCAGCTTGGTGCGGCGGAACAGGTTGTAGGCGGTCTGCAGCTCGTCGGCGGTCTCGGCGTGCCACCAGATCATGATGTCCGCGTCGGCGCGCAGGCCGGAGACGTCGTAGGTGCCGCGGACGGTGATGTCCTTGGCTGCCAGCTGGTCGAACAGCTCCTGGACCTCGTCGGCGAAGCCGGCGCGGTCCTCGGGCAGGACGTCCTTCAGCTTGAAGACGGACCACAGGGTGTAGCGGATGACCTCGTTGAGGTCCTTCGCCTTCTTCCCCGCGTTGGGAATCTTCTCTGGTGCAGTCATGTGTCCATTGTCCCGTGTGCTGATCAGTGGTCTGTCCCAGGGGTGGCCAAAGCGGCGATCACCGCGTCGGCCGCCTTCCCGGCGCTCGCGATGCAGGCCGGGATGCCGACCCCGTCGTAGAGGGCCCCGCAGACCGCGAGGCCCGGCAGGACGGCCACGGCGGCCCGGATGCGCTCGACCCGGGCGAGGTGCCCGACCGGGTACTGGGGCAGTCCGCCGTCCCAGCGGGTGACGGTGGCGGCCACCGGCCGGGCGGCCAGGCCGACGGCCTCGCCGAGGTCGGCGAGGGAGACGTCGACCAGCTCGGAGTCCTCCCGCTTGAGGTCGCCCTCGTCGCCGTGGCGGCCGATGGAGGTGCGCAGCAGGAAGAGCTCGGGGTCGGCCCCGGACCAGGACCACTTGTTGCTGGAGAAGGTGGACGCCTTGATGGTGCGGCCGTCCACCGGCGGTACGAGGAACCCGCTGGCGCCGCCGTCGGCGATCGCGGCGGGCAGGTCGGAGCGCCGGAAGGCCATGGTGACCAGGGCCATGGAGGCGTACTCGGCCTCGCGCAGTCCGGCGGCGGCGGCCGGTGCGAGACCGGCGAGCAGGTCGGCGGCGGGTCCCGCGGGGGTGGCGAGGACCACGGCGTCGGCGTCGAGGACCTCCCCGCCGGTGGTGATCCGCCAGCCCGAGGGTGTACGGGCGATCCCGCGCACGGGGGTGCCGGTGAGGATCCGCGCCCCGGCGGCCCGGCAGGCGTCGGCGACGGCGAGCGGGAGGCGGCCGATGCCGCCGGCGATCCCGGCGAAGAAGGCTCCGGAGGCGGCCGCGCCGGTGACGGTGGTCCGCTCGGCGGCCGCGCGGGCCGCGGCGCCGCTCTGGAGGGAGCGGACGCTCTCGGTGAGCGTGGGGTGGGTGCGGACGGCCTGGAAGAGGGCGGGGACGGCGGCGCGCATCGAGATGCGGTAGGCGTCGCCCGCGTAGACCCCGCCGAGCAGCGGTTCGACGAGCCGGTCGACGACCTCGCGGCCCATGCGGGCGGCCACGTACGCGCCGACGGCGACGTCCTCGCCGACCTCGGTGGGCGGGAGCCCGGTGTCGTCGGCGACGCGGGCGAGGCCCTCGGCGGACAGGACGCCGGAGGCGGCGAGCGGGGCGGTGTCGCCGGGGACGCCCATGACGTGCCCCTTGGGCATGTCGCGCAGCGCGCCGCGGGTCCACAGCCGGGCGGTGGCGGTCGCCGGGGGCTGGAGCGCGTCGCCGAGGCCGACGGCGCGGGCCAGCTCCAGGGCCTCGGGGCGGCGGGCGAGCACGGATTCGGCGCCGAGGTCGACGGGGAGGCCCGCGAGCTCTCCGGCGTACAGCTTGCCGCCGAGGCGCGGGCCGGCCTCCAGGAGGGTGACGCGGACCCCGTCGGCGAGCAGCCGGTGGGCGGCCGCGAGGCCGGAGATGCCGCCGCCGATGACGACGGCGTGCCGCTGGGGCCCCGGCCGCCGCTCCGTACGTGTGTCCGCTTCGTGCATGAACACATCGTCTCAGACCGGGTGGTGAGGCCCGAACGTGACCGCATCGGGACCGGGTCGGGACCTGGCGGGCGAAACCCGCCGGGGCCCTGCGGACGTCGAAACGGGGACATCAGCCGATCCCCGGGGGTACTGACGATGCACACGCTCCACCGACACCGCGGCGCCGTGGCGCTGGCCGGCCTCTCGCTCGCGGGGGCCCTCGCGCTCACGGGCTGCTCGGCCGAGGACGGCGCGAAGGCCTCCTCGGACCGGGCGGCGGTCGCCGGGCCCCGGGAGGGCGCGCCCGCCCAGGGCAAGCCCGGGGCCGGGGCGGCCGCACCCTCGGCGGCGGCCCCGGACGCCAAGACCGGGACGCAGGCGCCGGTGCGCCCGCACGTCATCCGCACGGGGACGCTCGGCATCGAGACGGCCGAGCCGCAGAAGGCCCTCGCCGCGGCCCGTACGGCGGCCGAGGGCGCGGGCGGGTACGTCGGCAACGAGTCCACCGAGCGCGGCCGGGACGGCCGGCTGACCTCGACGCTGACGCTGCGGGTGCCGGGCGAGCGGTTCGACGCGGTGATCGGCGCGCTGGAGGGCAGCGGGAAGCTGCTGAACCGGAAGGTCGAGGCGCAGGACGTGACCGAGAAGGTCGCCGACGTCGACAGCCGGGTGAAGTCGCAGCAGGCCAGCGTGGCCCGGGTGCGGGAGATGATGGAGAAGGCCTCGGCGCTGAGCGACGTGGTGATGCTGGAGGGCGAGCTGAGCCGGCGCCAGTCCGACCTGGAGTCCCTGCTGGCCCAGCAGAACGCGCTGAAGGACCAGACGGCGATGGGCACGATCACGGTGTCCGTCTCGGAGCCGGCGGCCGTCCCGGAGGAGCGCAAGGAGGAGGAGCCGGGCCTCGGCGACGCGCTGGCCGGCGGCTGGAGCCTGTTCGTGACGCTGGTGCGCTACCTGGCCCTCGCGCTCGCGGCGGTGCTGCCCTTCGGGGTCGCCGCCGCCCTGCTGGTCCTCGGGTTCAAGGCCTACCGCAGGATCCGCCCGGCGAAGCCGAAGACGGGCCCGGCCCGCACCCTGGTGCCCCGGCAGGCGCCCGCCCCGCAGCCCGGGCGGTCCGACGCCCCTGGAGCGGATCTCCAGGACTGACGCCGGGTCCGCCCGTAGCGTGTCCCCGTAGGCGCAGGCTGCGGCACGGAGGCGGGGCGGACGATGGCGGTGGAACGACTGGTGGTGGTCGGCGGCGACGCGGCGGGGATGTCCGCCGCGTCGCAGGCGCGGCGGCTGAAGGGCCCGGCGGAGCTGGAGATCGTCGCGTTCGAGCGCGGGCACTTCACCTCGTACTCCGCGTGCGGGATCCCGTACTGGGTCGGCGGTCAGGTCGGCGGGCGGGACGAGCTGATCGCCCGGACCCCCGAGGAGCACCGTGCCCGGGGCATCGACCTGCGCACGCGCACGGAGGTCGTGGAGCTCGACGTGGCGGGCCGCCGGGTCCGCTCCCGGGACCTGGACAGCGGCGCCGAGTCCTGGACGGGCTACGACAAGCTGGTCCTGGCGACCGGCGCCCGCCCGGTCCGGCCGAAGCTGCCGGGGATCGGCGCGCACGGGGTGCACGGGGTCCAGTCCCTGGACGACGGCCAGCGCCTGGTGGACGACCTGGAGCGGACGCCGGGCCGCCGGGCGGTCGTGGCCGGCGCGGGCTACATCGGCGTGGAGATGGCCGAGGCCCTGGTGAACCGGGGCTTCGAGGTGACCGTCCTGCACCGGGGCCCGCAGCCCATGTCCACCCTGGACCCGGACATGGGCGGCCTGGTGCACGCGGCGATGAACGCCATGGGCATCGTGACGGTCGCCGACGCCGACGTGGCGAAGATCCTCACCGACGAGGAGGGCCGGGCCCGCGCGGTGGCCACGGCGGACGGGCGGGAGTTCCCGGCGGACGTGGTCGTGCTCGGCATCGGCGTGGAGCCGCGCACGGCGCTCGCCCGTGCCGCGGGGCTGCCGCTCGGCGAGTCGGGGGGCCTGCTGACGGACCTGTCGATGCGGGTCCGGGGCCACGAGGACGTCTGGGCCGGCGGTGACTGCGTGGAGGTCCTGGACCTGGTGGCGGGCCGGACCCGGCACATCCCGCTGGGCACGCACGCCAACAAGCACGGCCAGGTGATCGGCTCGAACGCGGGCGGCGGCTACGCGACGTTCCCCGGGGTGGTGGGCACGGCGGTCAGCAAGGTCTGCGACCTGGAGATCGCCCGCACGGGGCTGCGCGAGAAGGACGCCCGGGAGGCGGGCCTGCGGTTCGTGACGGCCTCCATCCGCTCGACGAACACGGCGGGCTACTACCCGGGCGCGCAGGAGATGACCGTCAAGATGCTGGCGGAGCGGCGCACGGGCCGGCTGCTCGGCGTGCAGATCGTCGGCGGTGCGGGGGCCGCGAAGCGGGTGGACGTCGCGGCGGTCGCCCTGACGGCCGGGATGACGGTGGAGCAGGTGGTCTCCCTGGACCTGGGCTACGCCCCGCCGTTCTCTCCCGTGTGGGACCCGGTACTGGTCGCGGCCCGCAAGGCCGTCACCGCCGTGCGTTCCGCGGGGGTCTGACGGGCCGCTGCGCGGAGCCGCTCCCTTCCGGCCCCGCCGGCGTTCGAGGCGCGGGTCCGGGCAGAGCCCGGGAAACGGAGAGGGGGCGGGGCGGGGAACAGCGCCGCAGGCACCGCCCCCGCCCCGCCCCCCTACGGCTAGCGCTGCGTCCGGGTGTGGACGTAGTCCACCAGGCGGGTCAGGGCGTCCGGGTCCGTCGTCGGGAGGACGCCGTGGCCGAGGTTGAAGACGTGGCCCTCCAGGCCGGCCGCGGCCGCCAGGACCTCGTCCGTCTTGGCCTGGACGGCCTCCGGGGTGGAGAAGAGGACGGCCGGGTCCAGGTTGCCCTGGAGCGCCTTGCCGGGGCCGACGCGGCGGACGGCCTCGTCCAGCGAGACCCGGTAGTCGACGCCCATGACGTCCGCGCCGGCCTCGCCCATCAGGCCGAGCAGCTCGCCGGTGCCCACGCCGAAGTGGATGCGCGGGACGCCGTAGGAGGCGACGGACTCCAGGACCTTCGCGGAGGCCGGCATGACCGAGCGGCGGTAGTCCGCCGGGGCCAGGGCGCCGACCCAGGAGTCGAAGAGCTGGATCGCGGAGGCGCCGGCCTCGATCTGGACCTTCAGGAAGGCGGAGGTGATCTCGGCGAGGCGGTCGAGCAGGTCGGCCCACAGCTCCGGGTCCCCGTACATCAGGGCCTTGGTGTGCTCGTGGTTCTTGGACGGGCCGCCCTCGACGAGGTAGCTCGCGAGGGTGAAGGGCGCGCCGGCGAAGCCGATCAACGGCGTGCCGCCCAGTTCACCCGTGAGCATGCCGATCGCCTCGGTGACGTAGGGGACGTCCTCCGGGGTGAGGTCGCGCAGCTGTGCGAGGTCCTCGCGGCGGCGGATCGGCTGGGCGACGACCGGGCCGATGCCCGGCTTGATGTCCAGGTCGACGCCGATGGCCTTCAGCGGGACCACGATGTCGGAGAAGAAGATCGCCGCGTCCACGTCGTGCCGCCGCACGGGCTGCATCGTGATCTCGGTGACCAGGTCGGGGCGCATGCAGGACTCCAGCATGGCCGTGCCCTCGCGCACCTTGCGGTACTCGGGGAGTGAGCGGCCCGCCTGCCTCATGAACCACACCGGAGTGTGCGGTACCGGCTCCCGCCGGCACGCCTTCAGGAAGGCGGAATCGTACGTCTGGCTCGGCGGGCCCTGGGGGCGATCGTTGGCGCTCACGACCCAAATCTTCGCACGTATGAAGAAGTGCCCGGCCCGGCGCGGGTGTCCCTGCGCCGTACGGGCGCTCGTTCCGCCTAGTCTTCCCGGCATGGCTGCGGCTCAGGGACGATTTTCAGATGGCGCCGAGGGTACGGACAGCGCGAAGGAGAGTTCGGTCCCGCTCCCGTTCCGGCGGGCGGTCGACGGACTGCGCAAGGCGCGGCTGCGGCCCGGGATCGAGGTGGAGCCGACGAAGCCGCCCCAGCGGCTGGCGCCGTACGCCTACGCGCTGGAGGCGGCGGTCGTCGAGGGGGAGGACGACCTGGCGGACGGCCGGCTGATCCTGCTCCACGATCCGGCCGGGCACGACGCCTGGCAGGGCACCTTCCGGATGGTGACGCTGGTACGGGCGGAGCTGGAGCCGGAGATGGCGGCGGACCCGCTGCTGGCCGAGGTGTGCTGGTCGTGGCTGACGGGGGCGCTGGAGGCGCGCGGGCTCTCGTACGGGGAGCCGAGCGGCACGGTGACGATGGCGGCCTCGCACTACTTCGGCGGGCTCGCGGAGCGGCGTCCGGCGACCCAGATCGAGATCAGGGCCTCGTGGACGCCGCGCGAGGGGGTGGGCGGGGTGCCGGACACGACCGGGCACCTGGCGGCCTGGTGCGAGCTGCTGTGCCAGATCGCGGGGCTGCCTCCGGTGGGGCCGACGGACAACGCCACGGGCGTGGTGTCCCTGCCACAGCGGCGCGGTCCGCACCACCCGTAGCCGGGCGGCCGGAGGGGGCCGTGCGGACCCGTACGGCCCCCTCCGGCTTCCCCGCGTCCACCCGTGACGACCGCTCGTTGTCATAACGGTGCGTCAGAACGTCGTGCACCGGGCGGCCTTCTGATCATCCCTTGATCGATCGTGCGTCCGAATTGCCCGAATTGTTACTCACCAAATCGTGATCATTCCCTAAAGCCGGGTGGGTGACGTGCCGAAGGAGTCAGTGACCATCCGCACGGTGCGAACCGGCTTCCTTCCCCGAGCCGGCCCGTCCCGCCACTCCCCCAGGAGGCCTAGGTGTCCGTTCTTCTCGAGCAGCCCGCAAGCCTGGTCGCCTACCGCCCGAACAAGCCGACGGCCATGGTCGTCGTGGCCGACCCGCGCGTCCGTTCCACGGTGACCCGCCATCTGTGGGCCCTCGGAGTCCGCGACGTGATCGAGGCGTCGTCCATCGCGGAGGCCCGCCCCCGCGTCGGCAGCCCGCGCGACATCTGCGTGGCCGACGTACACCTGCCCGACGGCTCCGGTCTCACCCTGCTCTCCGAGACCCGTGCCGCGGGCTGGCCGAACGGCCTGGCCCTGTCCGCCGCCGATGACATCGGTGCCGTGCGCAACGCCCTCGCGGGCGGGGTGAAGGGCTACGTCGTCACGGGTACGCGGACCAACATCGGGCTCCCCACCCGGCCCGGCGCCGCCCCCATCGGTGCCGCCGCCGCCCGTATGCACCGCCGCCCCCCGGGTGCCCCGAGCCACCCGGGCGGCTACCGAGAGCTCTCCGGCCGCGAGGTCGAGGTCCTGCGCCTCGTCGCGGAGGGCCAGTCCAACAAGGCCATCGGCGTCTCGATGGGCCTGTCCGCCCTGACCGTCAAGTCCCACCTCGCCCGGATCGCCCGCAAGCTGGGCACCGGCGACCGGGCCGGGATGGTCGCCGTCGCCCTGCGGACGGGGATCATCCACTGATCCGTCCCGAGGCTCCCGGGCGAACTGCCGGGAGACCCCGGGAACCGGCCGCCGTTCTCCCCTTCGCGCCCGTCGACGGAACGTTCCGGCGACGGGCGCGTCACATACACGGATACCCTTTACCGGTGACCGACGCCCAAGAGACCGCAGCACACCTGCGCACCACCACCGGGGGCGGCCCCCCGGACGCCGAGGTTCCGTCCGATGGGCAGCCGACGCCGATCCCCTTGCTGGAGCCCCGTGAGGGCATTCCCCCGGTCGTCGCCGACGCCGACGCCCTCGCCCGGGTCGTCGCGGCCTTCGCCGCCGGCACCGGGCCCGTGGCCGTCGACGCCGAGCGCGCCTCCGGCTACCGGTACGGCCAGCGCGCCTACCTCGTACAGCTGCGCCGGGAGGGCGCGGGCTCCGCGCTCGTCGACCCGGTCGGCTGCCCGGACCTGTCCGCGCTGGGCGAGGCCCTCTCCGGGACCGAATGGATCCTGCACGCCGCCACCCAGGACCTGCCGTGCCTGCGGGAAATAGGCATGGTGCCCACCTCGCTCTTCGACACCGAGCTGGCCGGCCGCCTGGCGGGCTTCCCCCGGGTCGGACTCGGCGCGATGGTCGAGAGCGTCCTCGGCTACGCGCTGGAGAAGGGGCACTCCGCCGTCGACTGGTCCACCCGGCCGCTCCCCGAGCCCTGGCTGCGCTACGCCGCCCTCGACGTGGAGCTGCTCGTGGACCTCAGGGACGCCCTGGAGAAGGAACTGGACCGGCAGGGCAAGCTGGAGTGGGCCCGCCAGGAGTTCGACGCCATCGCCTCGGCCCCGCCCGCCCCGCCCCGCAAGGACCCGTGGCGCCGCACCTCCGGCATGCACAAGGTGCGCCGCCGCCGGCAGATGGCGGTCGTCCGGGAGCTGTGGGAGTCCCGCGACCGCATCGCGCAGCGCCGGGACGTCTCCCCCGGCAAGGTGCTGGGTGACGCCGCGATCGTGGAGGCGGCCCTCGCCCTCCCCGCGAACGTGCACGCCCTGTCCTCCCTGCCCGGCTACGGGCAGCGGATGGGCCGGCGCCAGCTGGACCAGTGGATGGCCGCCGTCGACCGGGCGAAGGCCCTGCCCGAGAACGAGCTGCCGCAGCCCGGCGCCTCCCCCTCCGGCCCGCCCCCGCCGCGCTCCTGGGCGGACAAGGACCCGGTCGCAGCGGCCCGGCTCTCGGCGGCCCGTGCGGCCGTCTCCGCGCTGGCCGAGCGGCTGAACCTGCCGCAGGAGAACCTGATCACCCCGGACACCGTGCGCCGGCTGTGCTGGGAGCCGCCCAAGCGGCTCGACCCGGACACCGTGGCGCAGGCCCTGGCCGCCCACGGCGCCCGTCCCTGGCAGATCGAGCAGGTGACCCCGGTGCTGGTCACGGCCCTGGCCGCGACCGCCTGAGCCCGACCCGACGAAAGCCCCCGGCCCCCGGCCGGGGGCTTTCGCGCTGCCGGTGCGCGCCGCGCGGGAGTGTGACCTTCGCCGCTCCTCGGGGAGGGGGTGTGCACATTGGTTACCCGCAAGTAGCATGGGCCGGGTGAGCGGGCGCTCAGCCACACCGGCCGGGCCGCCCCCGCGCAGCAGCGCCATCCCGTACCTGGAGGAGAGCCAACGTGCCTCGTACCGTCAGGGACGTCGTCTTCGTCGACGGCGTCCGCACCCCGTTCGGCAAGGCGGGCCCGAAGGGCATCTACCACGAGACCCGCGCCGACGACCTCGTCGTGAAGGCGATCCGGGAGCTGCTGCGCCGCAACCCGGACCTGGACCCCAAGAAGATCGACGAGGTCGCCATCGCCGCGACCACGCAGATCGGCGACCAGGGCCTGACGCTGGGCCGCACGGCCGGCATCCTCGCGGGCCTCCCGCAGTCCGTTCCGGGCTACTCGATCGACCGCATGTGCGCCGGCGCGCTGACCGCCGTGACCGCCGTCGCGGGCGGTGTGGCCTTCGGTGCGTACGACGTCGCCCTCGCCGGCGGTGTCGAGCACATGGGCCGCCACCCCATGGGCGAGGGCGTGGACCCGAACCCGCGCTTCGTCTCCGAGAAGCTGGTCGACGAGTCCGCCCTGTTCATGGGCATGACCGCCGAGAACCTGCACGACCGGTACCCGACGATCACCAAGCTCCGCGCCGACCAGTACGCCGTGCGCTCGCAGGAGAAGGCCGCCAAGGCGTACGCCGACGGCAAGATCCAGCAGGACCTGGTCCCGATCTCGGTCCGCAACACCAACGAGGCCGCGGGCGAGACGGGCTGGGGCCTGGTCACCACCGACGAGCCGATGCGCCCGGGCACCACGCTGGAGAACCTGGCCGGCCTGAAGACCCCGTTCCGTACGCACGGCCGGGTCACCGCGGGCAACGCCGCCGGTCTCAACGACGGTGCCACCGCCGCGATCATCGCGTCCGAGGACTTCGCCCGCGAGAACAACCTCCCGGTCAAGATGCGCCTCGTCTCGTACTCCTTCGCGGGTGTCGAGCCGGAGGTCATGGGCTACGGCCCGATCCCGGCGACCGAGAAGGCCCTGGCCCAGGCCGGCCTGACGATCGACGACATAGGCCTCTTCGAGGTCAACGAGGCCTTCGCGGTCCAGGTCCTCGCCTTCCTGGAGCACTACGGCATCGCCGACGACGACGCCCGGGTGAACCAGTACGGCGGCGCCATCGCCTTCGGCCACCCGCTCGCCTCCTCCGGCGTCCGCCTGATGACGCAGCTGGCCCGCCAGTTCGAGGAGCAGCCGCACGTCCGCTACGGCCTGACCACCATGTGCGTCGGCTTCGGCATGGGCGCCACGGTCATCTGGGAGAACCCGCACTTCACCGCCGAGGGAGACGCCAAGTGAGCACCACCGCTGAGCTCCTGAAGGGCGCGGCCGAGCTGTTCCCGGACGAGGTCGTCACGTCCGCGCACGTCCGTCACCTGGACCTGCCGTTCGGCGCCGGGCGCTTCGCGCTCATCACGCTGGACAACGGCTTCGACCACACCAAGCCGACCACCTTCGGCCCGCAGTCCCTCGCCAACCTGAACGCGGCGATCGACCAGGTCGAGCAGGAGGCCGCGGCCGGCTCCATCGTCGGCGCGGGCATCACCGGCAAGCCGTTCATCTTCGCCGTCGGCGCCGACCTCAAGGGCGTCGAGCTGCTGAAGAAGCACGACGAGGCGCTCGCCATCGGCAAGGGCGGCCACGACGTCTTCAAGCGCCTGTCCGCGCTGGCCGTCCCGACCTTCGCGTACTACAACGGTGCGGCGATGGGCGGCGGTGTCGAGGTCGGTCTGCACTGCTCCTACCGCACCGTCTCCAAGGCCATCCCGGCCTTCTCGCTGCCCGAGGTCTTCCTCGGCCTGGTTCCGGGCTGGGGCGGCTGCGCCATCCTCCCGAACCTGATCGGCGCGGAGCGCGCGGTCTCGGTCATCATCGAGAACTCGCTGAACCAGAACCGCCAGCTCAAGGGCAAGCAGGTCTTCGAGCTCGGCATCGCCGACGCGATCTTCGAGGGCGCGGACTTCCTGGAGCAGTCGCTCCTGTGGACCGCGAACGTCCTGAACGGCACCACCGAGGTCGTCCGTGCGGAGATCGACCGCGGCGAGGCCTGGGACGCGGCCGTCGCCAAGGGCCGCTTCATCGCGGACTCCAAGGTGCACGGCGCCGCTCCGGCCGCCTACCGCGCGCTGGACATCATCGCCGCGGCCAAGGACGGCGACCTCCAGGCCGGCTTCGACGCCGAGGACCAGGCCCTGGCCGACCTCATCATGGGCGGCGAGCTGCGCTCGGGCATCTACGCCTTCAACCTGGTGCAGAAGCGCGGCAAGCGCCCGGCCGGTGCCCCGGACAAGTCCCTGGCCCGTCCGGTCACCAAGGTCGGCGTCGTCGGCGCGGGCCTGATGGCCTCGCAGCTGGCGCTGCTGTTCCTGCGCCGCCTGGAGGTGCCGGTGGTCCTCACCGACATCGACCAGGAGCGCGTGGACAAGGGCGTGGGCTACGTCCACGCCGAGATCCAGAAGCTGCTCGGCAAGGGCCGCATCAACCAGGACAAGGCCAACCGCCTGACCGCCCTGGTGACCGGCGTCCTGGACAAGGCCGAGGGCTTCGCGGACGCGGACTTCATCATCGAGGCCGTGTTCGAGGAGATGTCCGTCAAGCAGAAGGTGTTCGCGGAGGTCGAGGCGGTCGCCCCGGCGCACGCGATCCTCGCCACCAACACCTCCTCGCTGTCGGTGTCGGAGATGGCCTCGAAGCTCAAGCACCCCGAGCGCGTGGTCGGCTTCCACTTCTTCAACCCGGTCGCGATCCTCCCGCTGCTGGAGATCGTCCGCGGTGAGCTGACCGACGACGCCTCGCTGGCCACGGCCTTCGGCGTCGCCAAGAAGCTGAAGAAGACCGCGGTCCTCACCAAGGACGCCCCGGCGTTCGTCGTGAACCGCATCCTGACCCGCTTCATGGGCGAGATCCAGAACGTCATCGACGAGGGCACCCCGGTGGCCACGGCGGAGAAGGCCATCGAGCCGCTCGGCCTGCCGATGTCCCCGCTGGTGCTGCTGGAGCTCGTGGGCCCGGCGATCGGCCTGCACGTCTCCGAGACCCTGAACCGCTCCTTCCCGGAGCGCTTCACCGTCTCCCCGAACCTCGCGGCGGTCGTCAAGGCCGGCAAGCGCGGCTTCTACGTCTACAACGCGGAGAACGGCTTCAAGCCGGAGCTGGACCCCGAGGTCGCCGCCCTCCTGGTGCAGGGCGACTCCGTCCTGACGGAGGAGCAGGTCCGCGACCGCGTCCTGGACGCGGTGGCGCAGGAGATCGGCCTGATGCTGGAGGAGGGTGTCGTGGCCGAGGCCCAGGACATCGACCTCTGCCTCATCACCGGTGCGGGCTGGCCCTTCCACCTGGGCGGCATCACCCCGTACCTGGACCGTGAGGGCGTCTCGGAGCGGGTGAACGGCAAGAAGTTCCTCGCCCCGGGTGTCGCCAGCGTCCCGGCGTAACACCGCGAGCAAGAACGAAGGGCCCGTCCGCACTCCGTGCGGGCGGGCCCTTCCGCGTACGCCCCCTACCTGCGGCCGAGCCGGCCGGTCCTGACCAGGCGCTGGGCGGCCGGCGAGTCCGGGTTGATGCTGAGCGCCCGCTGCCCCGCCCTCAGCCGCAGGTCGTCGCCGCGCTTGCCCAGCTTGGCGGCCGTCTCCGCGATCCGCAGCCACACCATGGCCCGCCCGGTGTCGGCGGAGATGACGGCGGCCCGCTCGACGAGCTGCCGGGCCCGGTCGGTCTCCTTGCGGCGGACGTGGGCCTGGGCCATGCCGAGGAGCAGGTCGAGGTTCTCCTGTTCGGCGAGCAGGCGCGCGCCGACCTCCAGGACGCCGTGGTCGTCCTTGGCCTCGACGAGCGAGGCGAACCCGCTCATCGAGACGTCGGTGACGGGCACCTCGTCCGGCTCGCGCCGTTCCCCCGTGCTGCGCAGGGTCCAGCCCAGGCCGCGCCGCCACTTCCAGGTGCGCGGGCCGGGGAGCTCCAGGCGGGTGCGGGTGCGCTCGTTGAAGTGCATGGACAGCTCGGGGCGCTCCTCCCACCGGTCGACGGCCGCGGCGGTGTACGCCTCGGCCACCGGGCGCAGGAAGGCGAACCGCTTGGGCTGCATGCAGTAGCCGACGGCCTGGACGTACGGGGTGACCTCGGTCCGGACGTGTTCGGCGTCCAGGATCCGGTCGGCCGGGGCCGCCTCGGGGTCCTCCAGGTCGGGGACCAGGGCGTGGGTGAGGGTGGCGGGGATGCGGTTGCTGTTAGCGTACGGCCGCATGCGGCGGACGACCTCCAGCGCGCCGATCTGGGCGACGGGGATCCCGTACAGGGCGCGGGCGGTGAACAGGCCGGTGGAGAAGCAGCCGATCACCCGGCCGGGTGCCAGGTACGCGAAGACGGTCTCGGCGAGCACCGGGACGTCCAGCACGAGGAAGGGGACGCCCGCCTCGCGGGCCGCCCCGGCGAGGGCGTCGGAGAGGCTGGAGGGGGCGCTGGGGTGCGGTTTGAAGACGACGGAGGTGTGGCCGAGGCGCACCGCGTGCTCGAACATGCGCCGGTGCAGGTCCTCTTCCTCCTCCTCGGTGAGGATGCCGAGGGGGGAGAGGTACTGGCCGAGGAGGAGTGCGGTCTGCGGGCCGCGCTCGGCGAGCTGCCGCGGGATCACCCGGTCGAGGATCGGACGGCACTCCTCGGTGAGCTCCGCCATCAGTTCGAGGACGGCGCCGGTGTGCACGGGCTGCGAGGGGATCCCGTGCTCGGTGAGGAGCATGGGCAGCAGGCCGGGGACGAGGTCGAGGTAGAGGACCTGGCCGATCCGGCCGTGGACGGGCCGGGGCAGGTCGTTGCGGGTGGGGCCGTAGCTCATGACCCCGTCCGCGTACACGGCGAGGGTGGCGTCGGAGAAGATGGCGCAGAGCGTCTGGGCGGGCTTGACCTGGATCGACTCGACGACGAGTTCCAGGGGGCCGGGCCGGATGCCCATCTTCTCCCCCATGACGGTGCGCCAGAGGGGGGCGTCCTCGTCGCGGGGGGCCCACACCGAGGGGTGGAAGGGGTAGATGAGGTCGTTCCAGTAGACGACCCGGTGGAAGCGCGCGAGGACGGCGGCGGCGCCGGGCATGCGGTGCAGCGGGGTGGCGACTTCGGGGACGTCGACGTTGTTGCAGACGAGCAGGATGCGCTCGCGGTCGTCCCCGCCGAGCTGTCCGGCGTCGAGGGCGGCCGCCACGGTCATGGCGCCGTAGAGGGTGGAGGCGGCGAATATCCGGGTCATCGGGCGGCGGCGCCCTGGTGCTGGGACATGAGCTCCCTGAGCTTGGTCACGCGTGCGGAGTCCATTCCCGCCAGGGTTCCTTCGAGGACGTCCTGGGGGAGGTCGAAGAGGATCTGCGCGCTGCGCTCGCGCAGCAGTTCCCGGGTGAGTTCCTCGTACTGCTCCTCGCGGCCCAGGTGGATGACGACGAGGGCGCACAGGGTCCGCATGGCCTTGAACGACAGTTCATATCCGCGCGGGTGGTGGGAGAGCTCGTCGAAAATCATCCGGAAGGCGGGGAGGAAGTCCAGCTGCCGTTCGTCGGGAACCTTGGTGAGGGAAGTCGAGACGTCGCGGCGGTAGAAGACGCCGTGCAGGTCGACCACCCCGAAGGAACGCATCCGGAGGTGCAGCTTGTAGAACCAGGGGCGGTCCTCGGCGGTGCGCAGGCTCTCGTCGAAGAACAGCGCGTCGGCCTCGCGCAGGCGCTCGCGGTCGTAGATGCCAGCCCAGGACTGCGGGTAGTCCATGAAGGTGGAGGCGTCGACGGGGCCGATGTATTCGGCGGGGTCCAGCGGGAGGGCCCGCGGCGCGAGCGGCGCCATGACGATCTTCCGTTTCCTGCCGTACACCCGGACGTGGCCGGTGCGCAGGAAATCCACGCCGGACTGGCTCATCCAGCCGACCAGTTGCGCGAGATATCCGGGGGCGTACCAGTCGTCGCCGTCGAGGAACGTGAAGAAGCGGCCGCGGGCGGCGGCGAGGCCGATGTTGCGGGTGGCCGATATTCCCAGATTGCGCTCGTTGCGGATGAGTACGGCTCCGGGAATGCCCGGCACCATCTCCCGCAGGATCTCCGACGTGCCGTCGACGGAGCAGTCGTCCACGACGATGAACTCGAAATCCTCCCTGGCATTCAACGCCAGCGACTTGAGCGCCGTCCGGCAGAAGTCCCTGACGTCACACATCGCGACGATTACCGAAAGGGTCACCACCGGAAGCACTCACCTTCTCCCCATTCACCGACACACCATGATGACAGAACCGCCCGGCGGGCCCGTAGCAGGCTTCGGGTGTGACGTACAACTCCCCTGACGGTCGAGGCCTATTCGTGACACATAAGGATCAGGTGAGCATGTAAGGTCTAACGGGCCGCGCGGCGAGCCCCTCCGTGCCCAGCCCCAGCCGCACTCCCGCCGAGGACAGTTGGGCTTCGCCGACCGACCGGGAAACCACCAGTGCGCATCCACGTGCTCGCAGACTCCGACACCCGCTGGAAATGGGGTGCGGGGCTGGCGGTGGGCCTGGCGCCGGGCAGCGAGGTCCACGCGCACATGCTCCGCGGCCGGAGCACGCCGACCGCACGGCAGTTGGCGGAGGTCGGCATCACCCCCGCCTCCATCACCGAGGCCACCCTCGCCGAGTTCGCGACGTCACCCGGGCTCGACGGAGCGGATCTGATCATCCTCGGCACGGTCGGCGGCTCCACCCACGCGGCCCTGCACGCACTGGCCCACCGCTTCGCGGGCGCCCCGCACCGGCCGATCCTGATGACCGGCTACGTCGGCGTCGTCTACGAGAAGATGGCGGACGGCCTGCTGCTGCGCGCCGGCGCCGACATCGTGCTCGCCAACAGCCCTTTCGACCGGCGGCGTTTCACCGAGGTCTACGAACCCCTGGGAATCCCCCGGTCCTGCATAGTCCAGACCGCCCTCCCCTTCCTGGACCACCGGCCCTACGACCCGAATCGCACCCACGCCACCCACCCGTATACGGTGTGCTTCGCCGTCCAGCCCTCGGTACCCGCCGACCGGAACGGCCGCCTCTATCTGCTGCGCCGCGCGATATCCCACGCACGGCTGCGCCCGGGGCGCGACGTCCTCGTCAAACTCCGCAGCAAGCCCGGTGAGGCGACCACCCATGTGGAAGCGCACCACTATCAGGTGCTCGCGAACCAGATGGAAGAGCCGCTGCCGCCCAACCTGCATTTCGTCTACGGAAACATGTCACAAACCCTCGACCGCACCGACCTGCTCGTCACCGTGAGTTCCACGGCCGCGCTCGAATCGATGCACCGGGGAATGCCGACCGCCATCCTGAGCGATCTCGGTGTACGCGAGGTCCACGGGAACCACTATTTCGTCGATTCCGGCTGCGTCACCGACTGGACCGCGATAGACGAGGGTGCGGCCCCACTCGCACACGAATCCTGGATGGTCGACCAGGGCATCCGGTCGACCGAACCCTTCGGGGAACTCCGGGCCCGAATCCTAGAATTGCGCAGCCGCCCGCTGCCGCCCGTCTCCCCCTATTACACGGCGGACAGCGCGCCCGAATACGTCGGCACGCTGCTGCGCCGCCGGGGGCTGAATCCCGACGGCTCCCCCGGGCCGGGAGCGACGGCCCGCTCCAGCGGCCCGATGCGGCGCACCTCCCGCCGGGTACTGAAGATCGCCTACCAGTTCGGGGTCCAGCGCGTGGCCCCGAAGATCCAGCAGTGGGGCGGCGTGTGACCGCCCTCCTCGTCCCGGCACCCCAGGGGGAAGCCTCGTGAACGTCACCGCCGTCATACCCGCCCGGGGCGGCTCCAAGGGCATCCCCGGCAAGAACACCGCCGAGGTCGGCGGGGTCCCGCTCGTCGCCCGCGCGGTCCTGGCCTGCCGGGGCGCCGCGCACGTGACCCGGGTCGTGGTCTCCACCGACGACGCGGCGATCGCCGGCGCCGCCCGCGCCGCGGGCGCGGAGGTCGTCGACCGCCCGGCGGAGCTGGGCTCCGACCGGGCGTCGAGCGAGTCCGCGCTGCTGCACGCGCTGGACGTGCTGGAGGAACGTCACGGCGAGCCCGTGGACGTCCTCGTCTTCGTCCAGTGCACCAGCCCCTTCACCACCCCGGAGGAGGTCGAGGAGACCGTCCTGGCCGTGGTCCGCGACGGCGCCGACTCCGCGTTCACCGCCGTGCCCTTCCACGGCTTCCTCTGGGGCACCGGGCCCGCCGGCACGGAGGCCGGCCACCACGCACACGGGGTCAACCACGACAGCTCCGTACGCCTGCGCCGCCAGGACCGCACCCCCGAGTACCTGGAGTCGGGCGCCGTCTACGCGATGCGCGCCGACGGCTTCCGCCGGCACGGCCACCGCTTCTTCGGCCGGACCCAGCTCGTCCGCACGGCCCCCGAGCGGGCCATCGAGATCGACGAGCCCGGCGACCTCGACCGGGCCCGCGCCCTGGCTCCCCTCCTGGACCGCCAGCAGACCCCGGCCGCGGCCGCGCCGTCGCCGGACCCCTCGCAACACCCCTCGCAGTACCCCGGAAAGGAACTCTGAACAGTGGTGCACAGCAGCCGAATCCGCCGGATCGGGAACCGGGAGGTCGGCCCCGGCCGGCCCACCTATGTGATCGGTGAGATCGGGATCAACCACAACGGTGAGCTCGCCAACGCCCTGGCGCTGATCGACGCGGCCGCCGACGCGGGCTGTGACGCCGTCAAGTTCCAGAAGCGCACCCCCGAGATATGCACCCCGCGCGACCAGTGGGACATCGAGCGGGACACCCCGTGGGGGCGGATGACGTACATCGACTACCGCCACCGCGTGGAGTTCGGCGAGGACGAGTACCGGGCCATCGGCGAGCACTGCGCCGGGCGCGGCATCGACTGGTTCGCCTCCCCGTGGGACACCGAGGCCGTGACCTTCCTGGAGAAGTTCGGCGTGCCCGCCCACAAGGTGGCCTCCGCCTCGCTGACCGACGACGAGCTGCTGCTCGCCCTGCGCGCCACCGGCAAGACGGTCATCCTGTCGACCGGGATGTCCACCCCGCAGCAGATCCGGCACGCCGTCGAGGTGCTGGGCAGCGCGAACGTCGTCCTGCTGCACGCCACCTCGACGTACCCGGCGAAGGCCGAGGAGCTCAACCTGCGCGTGATCAACACGCTCCAGGAGGAGTACCCGAACGTCCCCGTCGGCTACTCCGGCCACGAGACGGGCCTGCAGACCACCGTGGCCGCCGTCGCCCTCGGCGCGTGCGCCGTGGAGCGGCACATCACCCTGGACCGCGCCATGTGGGGCTCCGACCAGGCCGCCTCCGTCGAGCCCGGCGGCCTGGCCCGCCTGGTCCGCGACATCCGCACCATCGAGACCGCCCTCGGCGACGGCGTCAAGCGCGTCTACGCCTCCGAACTCGGCCCCATGAAGAAGCTCCGCCGGGTCCAGGGCACCCTCCCCGCCGAGGACGTGACGGCCTCGGCATGAGCGACACCCTCGCCCTGGTGGAGAGCCCGGCTCAACTACTGAACGTGCTGGAGTGGGCGTACGTCCACCCGGGCGAGGCAGCGTCCCTCACCATCGCCGTCCTCCAGCCGGTGGACCCGCGTTCGCGCGCCCAGGTCCGCCGGCTGTGCCGGTTCGCGTCCCAGTCCAAGGTGGTCTGGCGGCGCTACGAGGTCCGCGCGGGCTACCTGGGGCGGGCCGGGGAGCTGGTCCGCCTCGGCCGCGCGGTCGCGGCCGCCCGGCGGCTGGTGATCGGGGACCTGTTCTCCCGTACGATCCAGCTCCTGCTGCCCCGCTCCAAGGCCCGCGAGGTGGTCGTCGTCGACGACGGCACCGCCACCACCGAGCTGGTCAGCCTGCTGACGTACGGCGGACAGCTGACCCGCTGGCACCAGGGCGAGCTCAAGCCCTCCGCCAAGGGCGGCCCGGTCAACCGCTGGCTGGCCCGGGCGGAGCTGGAACGCGCCGTCTTCTTCACCTGCATGCCGGTGGCCGCACCGCCCGGCACCGAGGTGCGGCCCAACGACTACGCCTGGAGCCGGGCCACGTTCGGTCCGGTGCAGGTGCGGTCCGGGACCGGGGCCGATCTGGCGGGCAGCTCCCTGGTGGAGACCGGGGTGGTCGACGAGGACCGGTACATCGACGCGGTGGGCTGGATCGCCCGCCACCGGGCGGCCGGCCGCTACTTCGCGCACCGCAGGGAGAGCGGGCCGAAGCTGGAGCGGATCGCCGGGCTGACCGGCATGGAGATCGTGCAGCCCGAGCTGCCGCTGGAACTGACCGCGCTCACCGAGCCCATCGGGCGGTCCCTGCTGACCTTCGCCTCCACCATCGCCTACACCCTGCCCATCGTGCTGGGCGGCTCGCCCGTGCGGGTGGAGCTGTGCGACATCGACGACGCCTGGATCACCCCGGACACCGCCGAGCGGTCGGTGGAGTTCCTGCGGCGGATATCGGCGCTGGCGGTGGACCGGCACAACCTGACGCGGATCCCGCCGCAGGGGCGCCGGCGTCCCGAGCCCTCAGAGGCGCTGCCAGCGGCCCATTGACAGGCCCGAGCCGTCCTTCTGCCGGCTGACCAGCAGTTCGCCCCGGGCGCTGACGCAGGCGATGACGAGCAGGCCCCGGGCGTCGACGGCGAGCGCCGGGGAACCGGGGCACTCCTCGCCTATCTCGGTCCACCAGAGGCCCGCCGCCTCGTGCTCCGTCGGGTAGGCGGCGAGGGCGGTGCGCCCGTTCGCGCCCCGGTGGGCCAGCACCGTGCAGTCGTAGCCGTCGACGACCGCGCGGACGGCCGCGACCGCGCCGACCGCGGGTCCGCCGCCGAGCGCCAGCACCCCGGCGCCGTCGCGGTGGGCGAACACCCCGCTCCCGTCGGCCGCGTGCCAGAAGTGGGTGACGCGGCCCGGGGACGTCTCCAGCGTGCGCACCGAGCCGTCCCGGGCGAGGTACGGGAGGTCCTCGGCCCGCTCCACCGGACCGCCGGGCGTGCGCTGGGTCCAGCGCGAGAGCCCCTTCTCGCCGGGGGCGGCCAGCCAGACGCGGCCGTCGGCGGTGGAGTCGGCGCCGATGCCCTCGAAGGCCTTGCTGCCCCGCAGGTCCTCCCAGGGCTGCCAGCCGCCCTTGCCGTCCTGGCGCCGGACGTGGACGCCGCGGCCGGCGTTGCGGACGAAGAGGTGGGGCGCGCCCTGGGCGTCCACGGCCACGGCGGGCGGGCCGCCGCGGTGGGACGTCTCCGGCCGCTGGTAGAGGGTGCCGAGGGATTCCCAGGGGCCCAGCGGGCGGCCGCTCTGGTACTGCACCGCGTGGTGGTACGTGACGGTCCCGGCGTCCGCCGTCCCGGTGCGGCGCCGGCCCGCGAAGTGGGCGTACCCGTCGGGACCCTGACCTACCGCCAGGTCGGTCAGCCCCTCGGCGGGCAGGAGGTCGGGGCCGGTCCAGCCGGGGCCGCCGGGGGTGCTCTCGGTCCAGCGGAGCAGACCGCCGCCGCCGTACGCGTAGGCGGTGAGCCGGCCGTCCTTGCCGGTGAGGAGCCAACGGCCGGTCAGGGGGCCCGCCGCCGCGGTGTGCCGGGCGCCCGCGGGGTCCCCGGAGGCTCCGGAGGGCTGCCCGGGGGATCCGTTCGCACCGCGTCGGGATCGCCTCGCCATGGAACCGCAGCAACCCTTCCGCTTCGCCGTTCGAACAGATTCAGGATACCCCGGGGCTCCCGGGCGGCCCCCTGCGTCTATGTTGTAGCCCGCGAGATCCTCCCGAGATCCCCGACGGATCTCCCCCCACCCGTTCGGAAGGACCGGTTCCCGGGCATGACTTCAGACTCCGCCGCCACCACGAAGCCACCCCGTTCGCGCGCCTCCCGGATCCGGCGGGGGCTCGCCTGGACGGCGGCCGTGGTGGTCCTCGGCGCGGCGGGTTCCGGCTGGTGGGTCTACGGTCACCTCAGCGGGAACATCGACAGCGTGGACCTGGACCGGGCCATCGGCGCGGACAACCGGCCGCCGAAGGTGGTCGAGAACGCGCAGAACGTGCTGGTGCTCGGCTCCGACTCCCGGGCCGGGGCCAACGGCGAGCTCGATCACGGCGACGTCAGCGGGGCCCGCTCCGACACGGCGATGCTGGTGCACATACCCGAGGGCCGGGCCAGGGCCACCGCGGTGAGCATTCCGCGCGACACCCTGATCACCCGGCCCGAGTGCAAGGACCGGGACGGCGGGACCGTCCCGGGGGCCGGCCGGGTCATGTTCAACTCGGTCTACTCGCTGGCCGGTCCGGCCTGCGTGGTCAAGACGGTGGAGCAGCTGTCCGGGATCCGCGTGGACCACTTCGTCGAGGTGGACTTCGCCGGCTTCAAGGGGCTGGTCGATGCCCTCGGCGGGGTCACCGTCACCCTCGACCGGCCGATGACGGGCGCGAAGGGCGGCCTCAAACTGGACGCGGGGACGCACCGCCTCGACGGCACCGCCTCGCTGAAGTTCGTACGGACCCGCTACGGCTACGGGGACGGCAGCGACCTCGGACGCATAGGGCTCCAGCAGCAGTTCCTGCTGGCCATGCTGTCCGAGATCAAGAAGCAGGACGCCCTCGGCAACCCGGCGCGGCTCTACCGGCTCGCGGACGCCGGCACCAAGTCGCTGACCACCGACTCCGATCTGGCCTCGCTCACCGCGCTGTCCGACTTCGCGCGGAGCATGCAGGGCGTGGACCCGTCCACCATGGAGACCATCATGCTGCCGGTGGCGTACGACAAGGTGGACCCGAACCGGGTCGTGGTCGCCGAGGAGAAGGCCTCCCAGCTGTGGGAGGCCCTGCGCAACGACCGGAAGGTGCCCGCCTCGGCGAAGGACTCCCCCGCCAAGGGCGGCGGCGGCCCGGGCGCCAAGTCCCCCGCGCCCGGGCCGTCACCGTCCTCCTGACTCCTAGTACTTCGCGTCCTGGCCGAGCTGCGCGAGACGGCTCTTGCGCTTGCCGTACAGGAAGTAGACGACGATGCCGATCGCCATCCAGACCCCGAAGCGCAGCCAGGTCTCGGCCGGCAGGTTGAGCATCAGCCAGAGCGAGGCCGCCATCGACAGGATCGGTACCACCGGCACCCACGGGGTGCGGAAGGACCGGTGCAGGTCGGGCCGGGTCTTGCGCAGGATGATCACGCCGAGCGCCACGATGACGAAGGCGAACAGGGTGCCGATGTTGACCAGTTCCGCGAGCTTCGCGAGGCTGGTGAACCCCGCGATGATCGCGATGATCCCGCCGAGGAGCAGCGTGGCCCGGTACGGGGTGCGGTACTTGGGGTGGGTGACGGAGAAGACGCGCGGCAGCAGTCCGTCACGGCTCATCGCGAAGAACACCCGGGTCTGGCCCAGCAGCAGGATCATGCTGACCGTGATCAGGCCGACGGCCGCCCCGAGGCTGATGGCACCGGAGAAGAACGGCTGGTTCACGGACTTGAAGGCTTCGGCGAGCGGCGCGGTCGGCGACATCTCCGCGTAGTACTGCATGCCGGTGACCACGATGGTCACGGCGACGTAGAGCAGTGTGCAGATCAGCAGCGAGCCGAGGATGCCGCGCGGCATGTCCCGTTGCGGGTTCTTGGTCTCCTCGGCCGCGGTGGCCACGACGTCGAAGCCGATGAAGGCGAAGAAGACCAGGGAGGCCGCCGTGAAGATGCCCATGACGCCGAAGTTGGTGGGCTCGTACCCGAACAGCAGCTGGACCAGTGGTGCCGTCCAGCCGCTGCCGCCCTCCTGCGGCTGCGCCGGGGGGATGAACGGCGAGTAGTTGTCGGCCTTGATGAAGAACAGGCCCGCGACGATGACGAGCAGCACCACGAAGACCTTGATGGCCACGACGACCGCGGTGATCCGGGCCGACAGCTTCGTGCCGACGACGAGGACCGCGGTCAGGACCAGGACCAGCAGGAAGGCCATCAGGTCGAAGGTGCCGCCCGCATCCGGTCCGGACAGCGCGACGGGCAGGTCCCAGCCGAGGTTCGTGTGCATGAGGTGGCGTACGTACCCGGACCAGCCGACCGCGACCACGGCAGTGCCGAGGGCGAATTCGAGCACCAGGTCCCAGCCGATGATCCAGGCGGGCAGCTCGCCGATCGAGGCGTACGCGAAGGTGTACGCCGATCCGGCCACCGGGACGGTGGACGCGAACTCGGCGTAGCAGAGGGCCGCGAGGGCGCAGACGACGCCCGACACCACGAAGGAGAGCGCGGTGGCGGGGCCGGCGTTGTTGCGGGCCGCGATGCCCGTGAGGACGAAGATGCCGGTACCGATGATGACGCCGACACCGAAGACCGTCAGGTCCCAGGCGGAGAGAGATTTGCGGAGCGCGTGCTCCGGCTCCTCCGTGTCACGGATGGACTGTTCCACCGTCTTGGTGCGGAACGGGCTGTTCGGATCCGTGCTCACCGACGCACCTCCCAAGAAGTACGCGAACGGGCCGGGAGGCCCACCCTTCAAGGGTGATCTCCCGGCCCGTGACGTGCAACCGCGCGATCCGGCCGGTCGGGCTAGTCGACCGTGGCGGCCGGCTCGCTCTCGAAGCGGCCGTCCAGCTTGGCGACCAGGCCGGTGACCTGCCGGGCGATGTCCGGGGCGGTCAGGCCGATCTCGGCCAGGATCTCCTTGCGCTGGGCGTGGTCGAGGAAGCGCTGCGGGATGCCGAAGTCACGCAGCGGTACGTCGACGCCCGCGTCGCGCAGGGCCTGCGCGACGGCGGAGCCCACACCGCCGGCGCGACCGTTGTCCTCGACGGTGACGACGACCCGGTGCCGGTCGGCGAGCGGGGCCATGGCCTCGTCCACGGGCTTGACCCAGCGGGGGTCGACCACGGTGGAGGAGATGCCCTGCTTGTCGAGCAGGTCGGCGATCTCCAGGCACATCGGGGCGAGGGCGCCGACGGAGACGAGGAGTACGTCCGGTCGGGTGACCTCGGGGGCCGGGGCGCGCAGCACGTCCATGCCGCCGATCCGGCCGGCGGCCGGGACGGCGGGGCCGACGACGCCCTTGGAGAAGCGCACCACGGTCGGGGCGTCCTTGACCTCGACGGCCTCGCGGAGCTGCGCGCGCAGCTGCTCGGCGTCGCGCGGTGCGGCGAGCCGCAGGCCGGGGACGACCTGGAGGATGGACATGTCCCACATGCCGTTGTGGGAGGCGCCGTCGTCGCCGGTGACCCCGGCACGGTCCAAGACGAAGGTGACGCCGCACTTGTGCAGGGCGACGTCCATGAGGACCTGGTCGAAGGCGCGGTTGAGGAAGGTCGCGTACACCGCGAAGACGGGGTGGACGCCGCCGGTGGCGAGGCCGGCCGCGGAGGTCGCGCCGTGCTGCTCGGCGATGCCGACGTCGTAGATGCGGTCCGGGAAGGCCTCGGCGAACTTGTTGAGGCCGACCGGGTGGAGCATGGCCGCGGTGATGCCGACGACGTCCGGGCGCTCGTGGCCGATCTTGACCATCTCGTCGGAGAAGACGGAGGTCCAGCTGGCCGCGGCGGTCTTGACCGGGAGACCGGTGTCGGGGTGGATCACGCCGACGGCGTGGAAACGGTCCGCCTCGTGCTCCAGGGCCGGGGTGTAGCCGCGGCCCTTCTGCGTGAGGCAGTGCACGATGACCGGGCCGCTGAAGCGCTTGGCGCGCTGGAGCGCGGACTCCAGGGCCTCGATGTCGTGGCCGTCGATGGGGCCGATGTACTTCAGGCCCAGGTCCTCGAACATGCCCTGGGGGGCGATGAAGTCCTTCAGGCCCTTCTTGGCGCCGTGCAGGGTCTCGAAGAGCGGCTTCCCGACGACGGGGGTGCGCTCCAGGAGCTCCTTGCCGCGGGCGAGGAAGCGCTCGTAGCCGTCCGTGGTGCGCAGGGTGGCCAGGTGGTTGGCGAGGCCGCCGATGGTGGGGCCGTAGGAGCGCTCGTTGTCGTTGACGACGATGACGAGCGGGCGGTCCTTGGCGGCGGCGATGTTGTTCAGCGCCTCCCAGGCCATGCCGCCGGTCAGCGCGCCGTCGCCGATGACGGCGGCGACGTGGTGGTCCTCGCGGCCGAGCACCTCGTTGGCCTTGGCGAGGCCGTCGGCCCAGCCCAGCACCGTGGAGGCGTGCGAGTTCTCGATCACGTCGTGGTCGGACTCGGCCCGCGAGGGGTAGCCGGACAGGCCGCCCTTGGCGCGCAGGTCCGAGAAGTCCTGGCGGCCGGTGAGCAGCTTGTGGACGTAGGCCTGGTGGCCGGTGTCGAAAAGGACCTTGTCCTTGGGCGATTCGAAGACCCGGTGCAGGGCGATCGTCAGTTCGACCACGCCGAGGTTGGGGCCGAGGTGCCCGCCGGTCTTCGAGACGGCGTCGACGAGGAAGGACCTGATCTCTGCCGCGAGCTGGTTGAGCTCCTCCTGGCTGAGCCGGTCCAGATCGCGCGGTCCCTTGATGCGGGTCAGCAGCACCCGTGCCTCCTTGCAGTTGCTTGCTGGTCTGTCGAGTCTAATGTTCCGCTCGCGAGGGCGGTCATCGGGCGGTACCTGGCGGGTCACGCCCTGGTCATACCTGTACACCTGGTCGCGGCATCACACATCCCAAACGGGCGGAAGCCCGCACACCCGTACGCACGTGTGTACGCACAGGTGCCCGGCGCCACACGGAGTGGCACCGGGCACTGCGACGGGTCCTGCCGCCTGGGATCGGCCCAGGTCACGCGGTCATGCGCGGCCGGCCGACTTCTGGGTCTTGCGGGTCACCGAGTCGATGACCACCGTGGCCAGCAGTACGGCACCGGTGATCATGTACTGGATCGGAGTCGCGATCCCCTCCAGTGCCAGACCGTACTGGATGCTGGTGATGACCATCACACCGAGGAGGGCGTTCCAGGTCCGGCCGCGGCCGCCGAAGAGGCTGGTGCCGCCGATGACGGCCGCCGCGATCACGTTCATCAGCAGGTCGCCGCCGCCGGCGCTCTGGTTGGCCGCCGCGATCTTGGAGGCCCAGAAGAGGCCGCCGATGGCCGCGAAGGTGCCCGCGATCGCGAAGACCGCGATGCGGATCCCGGTGACGTTGACGCCCGCGCGGCGGGAGGCCTCGACGCTGCCGCCGAGGGCGAAGACGTTGCGGCCGAAGGTGGTGCGGCGCAGCAGGAAGTCCGTGCCGACCAGCGCCAGCACGAAGAGCACGACCGCCAGCGGCAGGCCCTTGTACTGGTTGAACACGACGGCGGGGCCGAAGGTGAAGACCGCCAGCAGGCCGGTGCGCAGCAGGATCTCGCCGAGCGGCCGCGAGGGGACCCCGGCGGCCTCGCGGCGCCGGTTGTCGGTGAAGGTGGCGAGGAAGTACGCCAGGGTGGCGACGGCGGCGAGGCCGTAGCCGGCGGCCACGTCCGAGAAGTAGTACGTGGTGAGCTTCCCGACCACGCCCTCGGAGTCGAGGTTGATGGTGCCGTTGCTGCCCAGGATCTGGAGCATGGCGCCGGACCAGAACAGCAGGCCGGACAGGGTGACGGCGAAGGCGGGGGCGCCGATCTTGGCGAAGAAGAAGCCGTGGATCGCGCCGATCAGGGCGCCGCCGCCGACGGCGGCGAGGATCGCGACCCACTCGTTGACGCCGTGGGTGACGGCGAGGACGGCGACGATCGCGCCCGAGACGCCGCTGACCGAGCCGACCGAGAGGTCGATCTCGCCGAGCAGCAGCACGAAGATGATGCCGACGGCCATCATGCCGGTGGCGACCATGGTGATCGCGATGTTGGAGAGGTTCTCCGGGGAGAGGAAGTTCGAGTTCAGCCCCTGGAAGATGCTCCAGATGATGATCAGGCCGAGGACGACCGGGATCGAGCCCAGGTCGCCGGCCTTCATCTTGCGGCCGAACTCGTTCAGGTAGCCGGACAGCCCCTGCTCGCGCACGAGCAGGCGGGGGTCGACCGCCGGAATGGCGTCCGCCGGGGCGGCGGGGTTGGCCAGCTTGGCCACCTCTTCCGCCGCGGTGTGGTGTTCGGTGCTCACTTGCGGGCCTCCCCGGTGCGGGCCGCCCGGCGGGTCACGGCGTTGTCCGTGGCCCCGGTGATGGCGGAGATGATCTCTTCCTGCGAGGTGTCGGCGACGTTGAAGACACCGTTGTTGCGGCCCAGCCGCAGCACCGCCACCTTGTCGGCGACCGCCTTCACGTCGGCCATGTTGTGGCTGATGAGGATGACGGCGTGGCCGCGCTCGCGCAGGCGCTCCACGAGGTCGAGCACCTGCGCGGTCTGCTCGACGCCGAGGGCCGCTGTGGGCTCGTCGAGGATGACGAGCTTGGGCTCGCCCAGCATCGAGCGGGCGATCGCCACGGTCTGGCGCTGGCCGCCGGAGAGCGAGGCGATGGGGATCCGGACACTGGGGATCCGGATCGACAGGGTGGTCAGGAGCTCGCGGGCGCGGCGCTCCATCTCCACCTCGTCGAGGACGCCGAAGCGCTTGAGCTCGCGCCCGAGGAAGAGGTTGCCGACGACGTCGATGTTGTCGCACAGCGCGAGGTCCTGGTAGACGGTCGCGATGCCGAGGTTCTGGGCGTCGTGGGGCTTGCCGATGGAGACCGGGCGGCCCTCCCACTCGATGACTCCGTCATCGATGGGGTGCACGCCGGCGATCGTCTTGACCAGCGTGGACTTGCCGGCGCCGTTGTCGCCGACCAGGGCGACCACCTCACCGGAGTGGATCTCGAGGTCTACGTCGGTCAGGGCCTGGACGGCGCCGAACCGCTTCGAGACCCCTCGCAACGCCAGCACGGGCGCAGCGGACACATGAACCATCTCCTTCGCCGCCTGACCGGCGGGGATGTCGTGCAAAAGAGCAGGAGCGGGGCGGATGGGATACGACGAGCGAAAGGTGAATCGTTTCTGCCCGGCGCCCCGCGGTTGGCGGGGTATGAGGGGCGGGGCGCCGGGCAGGGCAGGGGGGCCGACGGGCCGCGGTGCGGAGCCGTCGAGGGCCTTACTTGAGGCCGATGGTGGCGCAGGCCGCCGCGAACTTGTCGGTGCAGATCTCTTCGACCGTGTAGACGCCGTCCTTGACGACGGTGTCCTTGATGTTGGCCTTGGTGAGCGAGACGACCGGGATCAGCACGGACGGAACGCCCTTGGCGGTCGGGCTGTCGACCTTGTTGTTGATGATCCCGTCGATCTTCTCGCCCTTGGCGAGGGCGACGGCCATCTCGGCGGCGGCCGCGGCCTCGGGGGCGTACGGCTTGTAGACGCTCATGAACTGCTCGCCCGCCACGATCCGCTGCACACCGGCGAGTTCGGCGTCCTGGCCGGTGACCGGGGGCAGGGGGGACAGGCCGGCCGCCTTGAGGGCGGTGATGATGCCGCCGGCCATGCCGTCGTTGGCGGAGTAGACGCCGACCACCTTGTCCTTGCCGAGCGCGGTCAGCGCACCCGCCATGTTGGTGTTGGCGTTCTCCGGCTTCCACTCCTTGGTGTCGTACTCCTTGCCGATGGTCACCTTGCCGTCGAGGACGGAGTGGGCGCCCTTCTTGAACAGCGCGGCGTTCGGGTCGGTCACGGAGCCGTTCATCATGACGATCTGGCCGTCCTTGGCCTTGTCGCCCAGGGCCTCCAGCAGGGCCTTGCCCTGGACCTTGCCGACCTCTTCGTTGTCGAAGGAGGTGTAGGCGTCGATCGGGCCCTCGGCCAGGCGGTCGTAGGCGACGACCGGGATGCCGGCGTCCTTGGCCTTCTTGACCGAGCCGGCGATGGCCTTGGCGTCGACCGCGTCCACGATCAGGACGTTCACCTTGTTGGTGATCATCGTGTCGACCTGGGAGTTCTGCGTGGTCGCGTCCTGCTTGGCGTTGGCGTAGACCACCTCGGCCTTGCCGCCGGTGAGATCGGCGATCTTCTTCTCGATCAGCGGCTTGTCGAACTTCTCGTAGCGCGCGGTCTGGTTCTCCGGCAGGAGCAGGCCGACCTTGATCGCGTCACCGGCGGCGGCGGGCCCGGAGGGCTTCTTCTCGCCGTCCGCTTCCTTGGCACTGCCACAAGCGGCCAGCGAAACGGCCATGGCGCCGGCGGCGACGGCAACGGCGGCTCTACGCATACGCGTGTTCATTCGTTGAACCTCCCTGACGAGGCCGCAACGCTGCGGCCGAGGTGGACGTGAGTCAACCCCGGCCGCGGTTTGCCGTCAAGGAGTGAATCCTTAACGAGATGACAACGGTGCCATCCGTTATCTACCTGAAGGCATGGCGGCGGGTACTCGCACCCCAATGCCATTTTCCGCCAAAAGCGTCGAATCGCCCATCTCGCTGAGTACGAGGGCCAGCGCTCCGAGTACTTCCGCACGGCCGCCCAACGACCCCGTGAGGACCGACAACTGGCGGGCCGCGCTGGGGATGGCGTACCGCCCGACGGACTCCCGGATCGGCGCCAGCACCAGCTCCCCGGCCTCCGCCAGCGAGCCGCCGAGCACGATCCGGCTCGGGTTCAGGAGGTTGCAGAGGCTGGCCACGCCGCTGCCGATGTGCCGGCCCACGTCGGTGATGACCCGACGGCACCCCGGGTCCCCGCCCCGGGCCAGCTCGACCACCTTCTCCATGGTCAACTCGGGGCCGTGCGTGCCCTGGAGCAGCGGCAGCACGTAGCGCGCGGCGGCGAAGGTCTCCAGGCAGCCGCGGTTGCCGCAGCGGCAGACGGGGCCCGATTCGTCCAGGGTGATGTGCCCGATCTCCCCCGCGGTGCCGCCCGGCCCCCGGTAGATCTGGCCGTTGATGACCAGACCCGCGCCCACGCCGCTGGCGACCTTGATGTAGGCCAGGTCGCGGACCCCGCGTCCGCTGCCCCAGACCAGCTCGCCCAGCGCGCCGAGGTTCGCGTCGTTGTCCACGTAGACGGGTACGCCGAGGCGCTGCGAGAGCTCCTGGCGCGGGTTGATCCCCGCCCAGCCCGGCAGGATCGCGGTCGAGCCGAGCGTGCCGGACTCCACGTCGATGGGGCCCGGGACGCCGAGCCCCACGCCGATGACCTTGTCGCGGGCCACCCCGATGCCCTGGACCAGCCGTCCGACCAGGGCTTCCGCCCGGTCGAAGCCGTCCACCCAGGAGGCGTCCACGTCCAGCGGCTCGGCCTCCTCGGCGAGCACCTGGTGCGCCAGGTTGCCCACGGCCACCCTCAGGTGGGTGTGGCCGAAGTCCACCCCGATCACGATGCCCGCGTCCCCGCTGAGCGAGACGCTGCGGGCCCGGCGGCCGCCGGCCGAGGTGTCGGTGACCTCGACGGTCCCGCTCTCCTTCAGTTCACGGACGATGTTGGAGACCGTGGCCGCCGACAGTCCGGTGGTGCGGGCGATCTCCGCCTGGGTCAGCGAACCCGCGAGGCGCACGGCCCGCACGACCCTCTCCAGGTTCGCGCGATGCAGTGAGGACTGCGATCCGGGAGTCTGCACGACTCATCCACTCCTGCCCATAAGCGACGGCCATCCGTCGCCCCCCGGCCGGTGTCGCGGTTCTGCGTTCCGAGACCCCGGCGTCTCTCCAACTTGTGAACCTTAAGTCGAGCCTTTGCCCCCTCTGTCGTCAAGAGCCTGAGACAGAGCGAACCGGACACATGGCCCGAAAGTATGAACAAGGGCCGCCGGGATCGTGTTACGGTCGCTGAGGCGCCGGTCCTCTGCGGCCTTTCCGGCCGGACCGCGCGCCCTGTCATGACGGCGCTACGCGAGGAGGTGTTCGGGATGAGTCCCGATCGAAGTCCTCGCCGCGCCTGCTCCGGCTGAGCCGCCGACCGTCCGGGCCACCGCCCCGCTGATCGGCTGACCTTCCGCGTGCGTCCACGGCGACGGCCCCGCGCCGTCTCCTTGCCGCGCCCGCGCCGGTTCCCCTGCGGGACCCTGTTCCCCCTCTCCTTTCGCATGCCCTGACTCTCCTGTCAGGCATACGTCATCCATGTCCGCGGCGCACCCCGTGGCGTCCCCCGCCACCCCGCGCCGTACATCGATCACTCCACGTCACCGTGCGGCTGCGCGCTGCCCGGACGCCGTGGAGGGAGGTATTCGCCATGACCATGCTCACCCCTCGTACCCCGGTGAAGCTCGCGCCGCCGGGCCGCGGCCGCCGCGAGCGCAAGGCCGCCGAACTCGAAGCCGCCACCCGCCTGGCGGGCGAGCGCCTGGCCGCGATCAGCGCCCGCCCGGCCGTCCGGGTCCTCCAGGACGCCGACACCTCGCGCAACGGCCTCACCCACGCCGAGGCCGCGCTGCGGCTGGAGCGGCACGGCCCCAACATCGTCGCCCAGGAGCGCACCCCGCACTGGTTCACCCAGCTCGCCAAGGCCTTCTGCAACCCCTTCATCGGCGTCCTGGTCTTCCTGGCCGCCGTCATGTTCTGGCAGGACCCGGCGGATCCCGGGGTCGTCATCCTCTCCGTGATGGTGGCGGTCAGCGGACTGCTCCGGTTCTGGCAGGAGTACCGCTCGGGCCGGGCCGCCGACGCCCTGAAGGAGCTCGTCACCACCACGTGCGCGGTGCAGCGCCGTTCGGGCAGCGGGGCGGCGCCCACCACCTTCGAGGTGCCGATGGACCGGGTGGTCCCGGGCGACCTGGTCAAGCTGGCCGCCGGCGACCTCATCCCGGCCGACCTGCGGCTGATCACCTCCAAGGACCTGATGGTCGGCCAGGCGGCGCTGTCCGGCGAGTCGTTGCCGGTCGCCAAGGCCGACACCCGAGCCGAGGACCTCGGCCAGGACGCGACCACCGACCCGGTGGAGGCCGACAACCTCTGCCTGATGGGCACGTCGGTGACCTCCGGGACCGCCACCGGCGTGGTCGTCGCCACCGGGGCCGGCACCTACTTCGGTTCGATGGCCGGCACCCTGGTGGGCGAGCGCCCGCAGACCAACTTCGACACCGGCGTGCGCAAGGTCAGCTTCCTGCTGATCCGCTTCATGCTGGTGATGGTCCCCGTCGTCTTCATGGTCAACGGCCTGACCAAGGGCGACTGGGACGAGGCCTTCCTCTTCGGCATCGCGGTCGCGGTGGGCCTGACCCCCGAGATGCTGCCGATGGTCGTTTCCGCCAACCTGGCCCGCGGCGCGGTCGCCATGTCCCGGCGCAAGGTCGTCGTCAAGCGGCTGAACGCGATCCAGAACCTGGGCGCGATGGACGTGCTCTGCACGGACAAGACCGGCACCCTCACCGAGGACCGGATCGTCCTGGACCGCTACCTGGACGTGCACGGCGCCGAGGACGGCGAGGTGCTGGAGTACGGGTACCTCAACGCCCACTTCCAGACCGGACTGAAGAACCTGATGGACCAGGCGGTCATCGACCGCGTCAACGAGGCCGAGGAGGTTGTCGTCGACGCACGGTTCTCGATGGTCGACGAGATCCCCTTCGACTTCGCCCGGCGCCGGATGTCCGTGGTCCTCAACCGCAACAGCATGGCGGCGACCGCCGGACGGCCCGAGCACGTCATGATCACCAAGGGTGCCGTCGAAGAGGTCCTGGCCCTCTGCACGCACCTGACCGACCGCGGCGCGAGGGTCGAGCTGACCGACGCGCTGCGGCTGCGCGCCACCCGGATCGCCGAGGAGAACAACCGGCAGGGCCTGCGGGTCCTCGCGGTGGCCACCCGTACCGTCGCCGAGCCGCGCGCGACCTACACCGTCGCGGACGAGGACGGGCTGACCCTGGTCGGCTTCCTCGCCTTCCTCGACCCGCCGAAGGCCTCCGCGGCCGCGGCCCTGCGGGGCCTGGCGGACAAGGGCATCGCGGTGAAGGTGGTCACCGGCGACAACGAGCTCGTCGCCGCCCGGGTCTGCGCCGACGTCGGCATCGAGGTGGGCCACGTGGTCTCGGGCGCCGAGGTGGACGCCCTCGACGACGCCGCGCTGCGCGAACTGGCGGCCCGTACGACGGTCTTCGCCAAGGCCAACCCGGTCCAGAAGGCCCGGATCGTCCGGGCCCTGCAGGCCGAGGGGCACACCGTCGGCTTCCTCGGCGACGGGATCAACGACGCGGCCGCGCTGCGCGACGCCGACGTCGGCATCTCGGTGGACACCGCCGTGGACATCGCCAAGGAGTCGGCGGACATCATCCTGCTGGAGAAGGACCTGACCGTCCTGGAACAGGGCGTGGTCCAGGGCCGGACCACCTTCGGCAACACGATCAAGTACATCAAGATGACGGCCTCGTCGAACTTCGGCAACGTCTTCTCGGTGCTGGTGGCGAGCGCGTTCATCCCCTTCCAGCCGATGCTCGCGATCATGCTGCTGGTGCAGAACCTGGTCTACGACATCTCCCAGCTGGCCACGCCCTGGGACCGGATGGACGAGGAGTACCTGCGCAAGCCCCGCAACTGGGACGCCAAGGGCATCTTCCGCTTCATGGTGACCATCGGCCCCATCAGCTCGATCTTCGACATCGCGATGTTCGTGATCATGTGGAACGTCTTCGCGGCGAACACGGCGGCCGAGCAGTCGCTCTTCCAGTCCGGCTGGTTCGTCGAGGGCCTGCTCTCGCAGACCCTGATCGTCCACATGATCCGCACCCGCAAGATCCCCTTCGTCCAGTCCCGCGCCTCCTGGCCGGTGATGACGATGACCGTCCTCGCGGTGCTGACCGGGCTCTGGCTGCCCTTCTCCCCGCTGGCCGCACCGCTGGGGTTCACCGCCCTGCCGGCGTCGTACTTCCCGTGGCTGATCGGCGTACTGCTCGCGTACTGCACGCTCACCCAGCTCGTGAAGACCTGGTACATCCGCCGCTTCGGCACCTGGCTCTAGCCGGCGCGTCCGCCGGACGGAAAGAAGGGAAGGGGGAAGGCCGATGACCCTCCTCACGCAAGGACAGATGGCCGCGCACCTGGCCGCGGCCCTCGGCTTCGGGTCGGTCATCGGCCTGGAGCGCCAGTGGCGCGCCCGGATGGCGGGGCTGCGCACCAACGCCCTGGTGGCGGGCGGGGCGGCACTGTTCGTGCTGCTCTCGCAGTACGGGTTCCTGAGCGCGGTCTCCGAGGTGCACTACGACGGCTCGCGGGTCGCCGCCCAGATCGTCTCGGGGATCGGCTTCCTCGGCGCCGGGGTGATCATGCGGGACGGGCTGAGCGTCCGGGGCCTGAACACGGCCGCGACCCTGTGGTGTTCGGCGGCCGTGGGCTGCCTGGCCGGGGTGGGCCTGTTCGTCCTCGCCGCCTTCGGCACGGCGGGCGTGGTGGGGGCCAACCTCCTGCTGCGCCCGCTGGGCCGGCGCCTGGACCGCGAGCCGGGCGGCGGGGCGGAGGTGGCCGTCGACTACCACTTCGAGGCCGTGTGCCTGGAGGCGGAGGAGGCCCACATCCGCCACCGGCTGGTCGACGCCCTGGCCCGGCCGGACTACCAGCTGCGGGAGATCCGCAGCCAGGACGGGCCGCTGCCGGGGCGGGTGACGGTGTCGGCGCTGCTGACCGCCGAGGGCGAGAAGGGCCGGACGCTGGAGGAGGCGGTGAGCAGCCTCTCGCTCGACCCGTCGGTCTCGGCCGTCAGCTGGTCGGTGGTGCCCGCACGATGAATTGAACGCGTTCAGCGCGGCTGGCAGTATGGACCCTGGACGGCAACCGGGGGGGGCGGGCATGCGTCAGGAACGGTCGTACGGAAGGGTCCTGCTGGTCTCGGTCCTGGTGGGGTACCTGGAGGTGCTGCTCGCCGTCGTGGTCGCCCTGCTGTACGTGCGGACGCAGCCGCCTCCCGACACGCCGCCCGACTGGAGCTGGATCGGGGCGGGCCTCGTCTCCCTCACGGGCGTCGTCGGCGTCGTCGCGTTCCTGCTGTCGCTGCTCTTCGTGCTGCCGGCGGTCGCGCTGTCCGACCTCCTCGGCCGCCGGCTCGGCGGGCGTGCGGCGTGGTGCTGCGTGCCGCTGCTGGTGGCCGCCCTGCTGGCGCCGCCGGTCTGGGCCTTCGCCGCGTACAACGACGCCCCGGCCCGGTCCGCCCTGCTCTTCTGGGCCTCGGCGACGGCCTCGCTGTCGGCGGGCGCCCTGCTCGCCCGGCCCCGGGGCGAGGGGCTCTTCCGCCGGGTGGCGCTGTGGGGCGGGGCCCTGGTGGCGGGAACGGCCCTGTGCGGCGCCCTCGGGCTGGTCACCGGAGTGCTGCCGCCGTACGCGCCCCCGGTGCTCGGCCCGGCGGCACTGGCGGGCACCTGGGCCGACCGCACGGGCAACACCCTGACCTTCACCGCGGACGGCGGGGTCACCGCCTCCGGTGTCGCCGAGCACTCCCCCGGCGACACCTCGGGCCGTACCCCGCCGGGCTGCTCGGGCACCGGCACCTGGTCGTACGAGCCCGGCCGGGACCCCTGGTCCCAGCGGGTCCGCCTGGACGTACCGGGGTGCGGCTGGCCGGCGTGGGGCGTCGGCGGCACCGCGCGGTCGCCCAGGCTCCACCAGAACGTCGGGGGTCCCGGCTCCGGGAGGCTGTACCAGCTGCGGAGGGCTACTTCAGGGTCGCCGAGGTGAGGCCCGCCTGGATCTGGCGCTGGAAGGACAGGTAGACCACCAGCATCGGGATCATCGCGATGGTCACGCCGGCGAACAGCACCGGCAGGTCCGTCTCGTAGCCCATCTGGTACTGGAGCTGGATCAGGCCCTGGGTGAGCATGTAGCGCTCCGGGTCGGACCCGCTCTGCGGCTGCATCAGCACCGAGGGCAGGATGTACTGGTTCCACTGGCCCAGGACATTGAATATCCCCACGCTGATCAGGCCGGGCTTGGCCATCGGCAGCATCACCTGGAAGAAGATCCGGGTGTCCGAGGCCCCGTCGATCACCGCCGCCTCGTGCACCGCCGTCGGCAGGGTGCGGAAGAAGGAGTGCATGAAGAAGACGGTGAAGGGCATCGAGTAGGCGACGTAGACCAGGATCAGCCCCTGGTACGTGTTCAGCATGTCCAGGCGCTTGACCATGAAGAAGAGCGGTACGAGCGCCAGGAAGACGGGGAACATCGCCCCGCTGACGAAGAAGTAGTAGATGATCCGGTTCCCCCGGAAGGGGTAGCGGGCCAGTACGTACGCCGCCATGGAGCCGAGCAGCATCGTCAGCGGGACGGAGAAGGCCATCACGATCAGGGTGTGGCCGAAGTAGCCGCCGATGCCCTTGTCCCAGGCCCGGCCGAAGGCGTCGAAGTGCCAGTTGGAGGGCCAGCTGAGGGCCGAGGAGCCGATCTGGGTGTCGGTCTTGAAGGAACCGAGCGCCAGCCAGACCAGCGGCAGGACGATCAGCACCGCCCAGACGGCGAGGAAGCCGTGGGAGAAGACGTTGAGCGCCATGCCGTCGGAACTGCGGCCCCCGCTGCCCCCGTCGGCACCTCCGGCGCCGCCGGACCGCTCGGCCGAGGACTCGCCGGGCGCCTTGATCACTGTGGTCATCGTGGAACTCCTCTCAGAACTCGATGCGCTCGCGGCGGGTGGCGCGCAGCGTGACGATGGAGAGGATCATGGTCAGGACGAGCATGACCACGCCCATGGCACAGGCGTACCCGCTCTTCCCGAAGTACAGGAAGTTGCGCATCAGCACGGTGGCCATGACCTCGCTGTGGTGGTCGGGTCCGCCGCCGAACTGGCCGGATGTCATGGTCGACACGAGGACGAACATGTCCATCGCGGCGATGCCCAGGTAGACCGCGGAGGTCTGCACAGAGTCCCACAGCAGGGGCAGCGTGACCCGGAAGAAGGTCTGGGCGCGCCCGGCGCCGTCGAGCAGCGCGGCCTCGTAGATGTCCTTGGGCACGGACTGCATGGCCGCGGAGAAGAGGACGAGGTAGAAGCCGACCCCGTGCCAGACCACCACCAGCAGCAGGCACCACAGGACGAGGTCGGGGTCGTTGAGCCATTCGACGGGGTGGGCCGGGTCGACGAGGCCGGCCCAGGAGAGGACCCCGTTGAGCAGGCCGCCCTCGTCGCTGCGGTACACCGCTCCGAAGAGCACCGCGAGGATGGCGAGGGAGAGGACCTGCGGGAAGAAGTAGACGATCTTGTAGAAGGCCGATCCGCGGACGCCCCGCACCCCGCCGGCCCCGCTGCGCCCTCCCGCGTTCACCATGAAGGCGAAGAAGAGGGCGAGCAGGATGGTGATCACCGGGACGAACACCAGGAGCAGCAGGTTGTGCCAGAGGGCGCCGCGGAAAACCTCGTCGTCCATCAGGGCGGAGTAGTTCTCCAGGCCGACGAAGTCGAACGTCGGCGACTGGCCCGACCAGTTGGTGAAGGAGTAGCCGAACGTCTGAACGTACGGCCAGATGACGAAGGTCAGGTACAGCGCGAGCGGCAGGACGAGGAAGCCGGCGATGAAGCCGGTGGTCCTTCCCCTGCGCCGGGCTACTTGGCTCATGGTGTCCGTCCCTGTGACGCTGCCGGTGGACGTGGGGTCAGCTGCGGTGGTTGTTCTTGGCGTTGGGGTCCTTGGCAGCCTTGTCTACCGCAGCCTGGGCCCGCTTGATCCACTCCTTTGGCTGGATCCGCTGGGCCATCAGCTCATTGGACGCGTTCTGGATCTCGGAATCCATCTCGCTGTACCAGTCGGGGTAGAGGTAGTTGAAGGTGTCCGCCCCGGCGGCCTTGACCGCGGCGACCGCGGACTGGGTGCCCGGCCGGAGCTTGACGCCCGGGTCGACGCCGTCCTTGACGACGGTGAGCGAGTTGGCCTGCTGGGCGAAGAGCGTGGACCATTCGCGGGAGAGCATGGAGCGCAGGAACTCCAGGCCGCCGGCCTTGTTGGCGGCCTTCTCCGGGACGACGAAGGCCTCGTTGGCCCCGGCCCGGATGGCGGTGAAGGGCAGCTTGCTGTCGGCGAGCACCGGCACCGGCAGGAACTTCATGTCGAAGTCCTCCGGGGTCTGCTTGAGCTGCTCGTTCTCCAGCCAGGAGCCGGAGGGGATGAAGGCGGCCTTGTACTGGTTCCAGGCGGTCTGGGACTCGGTGTGGGTCAGGCCGTTGGTGCCGGGCATGAGGTAGCCCTTCTCGACCACCTCGTAGACCGCCTCGACCGCGGCCAGGGCCGCGGGGTTGCCCTCGAAGGCGTTCGGGGCGAGGTTGTCGATGGCCTTCATGGCCTCCAGACCGCCCTTCTTGGCGATCAGGTCCATGATGACGACGTTGATGTAGTACGGGTACTTCCCCTGGTGGGCCAGGCCTCCGATGCCGGCCTCCTTGGCCTTGGCGCAGACGGCCAGGAACTCGTCCCAGGTCTTCGGCTCGGTCCAGCCCTTCTCCTTGAAGAGCTTGCCGGAGTACCAGAGGCCGAAGACGGTGTAGACGTAGTTCAGGGCGACGAACTTGCCCCCCTGGGAACCCTGTTCGACCGTGCCGGCGATCAGGGTGTCGCGGACCTTCTTGCCCGGATCGTCGAGCGAGGGCGAGTCGAGGAGCGCGGTCAGGTCGGCGAGCTGGCCGCCCTTGGCCAGGACGTCGATCTTGATCATCTGGGCGCCGGAGTCGTTGAGGACGTCCGGCGGGTTGCCGGCGTTGAACCGGGGCTGGAGCTTGGCCGCGATCTCCTGGGTGGCCAGGTGGGAGCTGGTGGTGCCCCACTTCTTGTCGAACGCGGCCTCCCAGGCCTTCGCGTAGTCGTCGCCGAAGCCGCCCTTGAAGATGACCACGTCGAGCTTGCCGCCCTTGGCGAGCCCGAAGGGGTTCTCCTTGGACACGGCCCCCTTGTCGGGGCCCTTCGTGGTGTCCTCACCGCCGGAGGCGCAGGCGGACAAGAAGCTCATCGTCGGCACGCTGATCAGTCCGAGCGCTGCGGAACGCTTGATCAGATCACGGCGGCCGAGGCCCTCACCAGTGGATCCCATGCTCATGTCCTCGCCTTCGTCAGATGTGTGAAGGAGGCCGGAAATCACGGCAGTTACCGTGCATGCGGGCATCACCGCAGGTCCCCCGGCTTCCCCCGGCCCGGGGCCGCTCGTCGCGCGGTGGCCCGGACGGGCACAGGTATAGTCCACTTCCGCTCGGCTGAGCAAGATCGTGCACAAGGATCGTTCCCGGCTTTTCCGAGTTGAGACCTGTCCGTCACCTGGGACCGCCACCGCGAAAAAAGCGGAAGGGCCGCACCCCCTTAACGGGGGTACGGCCCTATGGTGCCGACAGACGGCGGATCGCTCCGCCTGGCGCGCCCTTAGCCGCGGATGAGGTTCCGCAGGACGTACTGCATGATGCCGCCGTTGCGGTAGTAGTCGGCCTCACCCGGCGTGTCGATGCGGACGACCGCGTCGAAGGAGACACCGGAGTCGGTGGTGACCTTGACCGTGCGCGGGGTGGTGCCGTCGTTCAGCTCCTCCACACCGGTGAAGGAGAAGGTCTCCTCGCCGGTGAGGCCCAGGGAGGCCGCGGTGACGCCCTCGGGGAACTGCAGGGGCAGGACGCCCATGCCGATCAGGTTCGAGCGGTGGATGCGCTCGTAGGACTCGGCGATGACGGCCTTGACGCCGAGCAGCGCGGTGCCCTTGGCCGCCCAGTCGCGGGAGGAGCCGGAGCCGTACTCCTTGCCCGCCAGGATCACCAGCGGGATGCCGGCGGCCTGGTAGTTCTGGGAGGCGTCGTAGATGAAGGAGACCGGCGCGCCCTCGACGGTGAAGTCGCGGGTGAAGCCGCCCTCGGTGCCCGGCGCGATCTGGTTGCGCAGGCGGATGTTGGCGAACGTACCGCGGATCATGACCTCGTGGTTGCCGCGGCGGGAACCGTACGAGTTGAAGTCGCGGCGCTCGACGCCGTGCTCCGTGAGGTACTTGCCGGCCGGGGTGTCGGCCTTGATCGCACCGGCCGGGGAGATGTGGTCGGTGGTGACCGAGTCGCCCAGCTTCGCCAGCACGCGGGCGCCGGCGATGTCGGAGACCGGGGTGGTCTCCATCGTCATGCCCTCGAAGTAGGGGGGCTTGCGGACGTAGGTGGACTGCGGGTCCCACTCGAAGGTGTTGCCGGTCGGGATCGACAGCGCCTGCCACTGGGCGTCGCCCGCGAAGACGTCCTCGTAGGACTTCGAGAACATGTCCTCGCCGATGGCGTTCGCCACGACGTCGTTGACCTCGGCCTCGGAGGGCCAGATGTCCTTGAGGAAGACCGGGTTGCCCTCGGCGTCGGTGCCGATGGCCTCCGTCGTGATGTCCACCTTCATGGAGCCCGCGATGGCGTACGCGACGACCAGCGGCGGGGAGGCCAGGTAGTTCATCTTGACGTCGGGGTTGATGCGGCCCTCGAAGTTGCGGTTGCCCGAGAGGACCGAGGTGACCGCGAGGTCGTGCTCGTTGATCGCCTTCGAGATCTCCTCGTCCAGCGGACCGGAGTTGCCGATGCAGGTGGTGCAGCCGTACCCGACGAGGTTGAAGCCCATCTTGTCGAGGTACGGGGTCAGGCCGGCCTTGTCGAAGTAGTCGGTGACGACCTTCGAGCCCGGGGCCAGGGTGGTCTTGACCCACGGCTTGCGGGTCAGGCCCTTCTCGACCGCCTTCTTGGCCACGAGCGCCGCGGCGACCATGACGTAGGGGTTCGAGGTGTTGGTGCAGGAGGTGATCGCGGCGACGGTGACGGCGCCGTGGTCGATCTCGAAGGAGGTGCCGTCGGCCAGGGTGACCTGGGTCGGGCGGGTCGGCACGCCGTTGGTGGCGGCCGGGGCGTCGGAGGCCGGGAAGGACTCCTTGCCCGCCTCGTCGGCGTCGTCCACGTAGTTCAGGACGTCCACCGCGAACTGCTGGGCGGCGTTGGCCAGGACGATGCGGTCCTGCGGGCGCTTCGGGCCGGCGATGGAGGGGACGACCGTGGAGAGGTCGAGCTCCAGCTTCTCGGAGAAGTCCGGCTCGGCGGCCGGGTCCAGCCACAGGCCCTGCTCCTTGGCGTACGCCTCGACGAGCGCGACCTGCTGCTCGGAGCGGCCGGTGAGCTTGAGGTACTTCAGGGTCTCGCCGTCGATCGGGAAGATCGCGGCGGTGGAGCCGAACTCCGGCGACATGTTGCCGATGGTGGCGCGGTTCGCGAGGGAGGTGGCGGCGACGCCCTCACCGTAGAACTCGACGAACTTGCCGACGACGCCGTGCTTGCGCAGCATCTCGGTGATGGTGAGCACCAGGTCGGTGGCGGTGGTGCCGGTGGGCAGCTCGCCGGTGAGCTTGAAGCCCACGACGCGCGGGATCAGCATGGAGACCGGCTGGCCGAGCATCGCGGCCTCGGCCTCGATGCCGCCGACGCCCCAGCCCAGCACGCCGAGGCCGTTGACCATGGTGGTGTGCGAGTCGGTGCCGACGAGGGTGTCGGGGTACGCCTGGCCGTTGCGGACCATGACCGTGCGGGCCAGGTGCTCGATGTTGACCTGGTGGACGATGCCGGTGCCCGGGGGGACGACCTTGAAGTCGTCGAAGGCGGTCTGGCCCCAGCGCAGGAACTGGTAGCGCTCCTTGTTGCGGCCGTACTCGAGCTCGACGTTCTGCGCGAAGGCGTCCTTCGTGCCGAACTTGTCGGCGATGACCGAGTGGTCGATGACCATCTCGGCGGGCGAGAGCGGGTTGATCTTCGCCGGGTCGCCGCCGAGCTCCTTCACGGCCTCGCGCATGGTGGCGAGGTCCACGACGCAGGGGACGCCGGTGAAGTCCTGCATGATCACGCGGGCGGGCGTGAACTGGATCTCCTGGCTGGGCTGCGCCTGGGAGTCCCAGCCGCCGAGCGCCCGGATGTGGTCGGCGGTGATGTTCGCGCCGTCCTCGGTGCGGAGCAGGTTCTCCAGCAGGACCTTCAGGCTGTAGGGAAGGCGGGCGGCGCCCTCAACCTTGTCCAGCCGGAAGATCTCGTACGACTCGTCGCCCACCTGCAGCGTGCTGCGGGCGTCGAAGCTGTTCGCCGACACGACAGTCTCCTTCATGCATGATCTCGCGCGTATAACCGCAATCCTGCCGCCACGCCCTCTGGCCAATCCGCTAAGGTAAGGCTAAGTTAGGTAACCCTTACCAGCGGGGGCGGCTGCGGTACGCCTTCGGCAGTTATCTCGATGTCGAGATAACTCTAGTACATGTCGGGGTCCGGGGACGAGGCGCGCACCTCGCGGCCCGCCGGAGCCGCCCACCGGGCGGCCGCTCAGGCATGCCCGGACGCCGGCCGGAGGGGGGTGGCGGGCGCATTCGGGGTCGGCCCGGCGCCACGCCGAAAAGGGATGAGTCGCAATGTATCCCCGAAAGATCCCCACACCCGGACAATGGGGAGTCGACGCCGATATCTGCGCGAGTCCGCCGAGTCCGCGCGGGCAGGACTCGCCTGCAGCGCAAGCCCTGTTGGGCCGTACGGGGAATCTGACGGACCGATAACACCCGTCCGCCACACCCCGGGCGATCCACATCTCATATCTGAGATACGGTGCACCCATGGCAGACGACTACCTCGCACGCATCGGCAAGCTCATCCGTGACGCCCGGCAGCACCGGGGCTGGACGCAGAGTCAGCTCGCCGACGCCCTCGGCACCAGCCAGAGCGCCGTGAACCGCATCGAGCGCGGCAACCAGAACATCAGCCTTGAGATGATCGCCCGAATCGGTGAAGCGCTCGACAGCGAAATCGTCTCCCTGGGCTACGCCGGCCCGATGCACCTCCGCGTCGTCGGCGGCCGCCGCCTGTCCGGCTCCATCGACGTCAAGACGAGCAAGAACGCGTGCGTGGCGCTGCTCTGCGCCTCCCTGCTCAACAAGGGCCGCACGGTCCTGCGCCGGGTGGCCCGCATCGAGGAGGTCTACCGGCTCCTGGAGGTCCTGAACTCCATCGGCGTGCGCACCCGCTGGATCAACGACGGCGTGGACCTGGAGATCGTCCCGCCGGCCCAGCTCGACATGGACGCCATCGACGCGGAGGCGGCCGTCCGCACCCGCAGCATCATCATGTTCCTGGGCCCGCTGCTGCACCGCCTCGACCAGTTCCGCCTGCCGTACGCCGGCGGCTGCGACCTCGGCACCCGCACCATCGAGCCGCACATGATCGCCCTGCGCCGCTTCGGCCTGGCCATCACCGCGACCGAGGGCATCTACCACGCGAAGGTCGAGGCGGGGGTCTCCCCCGACCGCCCGATCGTACTGACCGAGCGCGGGGACACGGTCACCGAGAACGCCCTGCTGGCCGCGGCCCGCCACGACGGCGTGACCGTCATCCGCAACGCCTCCTCCAACTACATGGTCCAGGACCTCTGCTTCTTCCTGGAGGCGCTGGGCGTCAAGGTCGAGGGCATCGGCACCACCACGCTGACCGTCCACGGCGTGCCCGTCATCGACGTCGACGTGGACTACTCCCCCTCCGAGGACCCGGTCGAGGCGATGAGCCTCCTGGCCGCCGCCGTGGTGACGGAGTCCGAGCTCACCATCCGCCGCGTCCCGGTCGAGTTCATGGAGATCGAGCTCGCGGTCCTGGAGGAGATGGGCCTCGACCACGACCGCTCGCCGGAGTACACCGCCGACAACGGCCGCACCCGCCTGGTCGACCTCACGGTCCGCCCGTCCAAGCTCGAAGCCCCGATCGACAAGATCCACCCGATGCCCTTCCCCGGGCTGAACATCGACAACGTCCCGTTCTTCGCCGCCATCGCCGCCGTCGCCCAGGGCAAGACCCTGATCCACGACTGGGTGTACGACAACCGGGCCATCTACCTGACCGACCTCAACCGCCTCGGCGGCCGCCTCCAGCTCCTGGACCCCCACCGCGTCCTGGTCGAGGGCCCCACCCGCTGGCGCGCGGCCGAAATGATGTGCCCCCCGGCCCTCCGCCCGGCGGTGGTCGTCCTCCTCGCCATGATGGCGGCCGAGGGCACCTCGGTCCTGCGCAACGTCTACGTCATCAACCGCGGCTACGAGGAACTCGCCGAACGCCTCAACTCGGTCGGCGCCCAGATCGAGATCTTCCGGGACATCTAGGCAGTCGGGCATAACGTGACCAAACAGGTGTTGTGGACACCCGTCAACAATGGCCACTGACCTGCGGAAACACCTTCCGACACCTCTCCACGAGGTGTACCCGTCTGTGAAGAGGCACACCTGACCACAGCAGACAGCCCCCGCCCCGGCACACCGCCGGCCCGCGGGGGCTTCTCTGTTTCCGAAGCACCGGATCGGGCCGATCCTCGCCCGCGACCTTGACCGTCACGACGCGGTCGACCAGCGTCATCCGCAAGTACCCGCAACTGGCCGGACAGGGGAGATCGTCATGGCGCTACGGTTCGTCGGGATAGACCCCAACACCGGCGGCGGTGGGTCGCCAACCGTCTGGGTCGACGAGGAGCAACAGGAAATCGTGATCCAGGGGTGGGACCTCGACCCCGCCCGTACTGCCGAGGTCGCGTCAACGGAGTGGGTCGCCGGACACACCGTCGGCATCCCCAAGGGCGAAACCCCGGTACGTGTGCCGTTCCGGTTCATTCCGATCTTGAGGGAGGCATGTGATGTCGCAGAACGCTCCGGACTTCGCCGCGCTGATGAGGAAGGCTGAGCACAGCGCGGTCCACCTGGAGATGCGCGACAGCTACGGAGTCGGCGACGAAGCCGAGGAGTTCGCGGAGTTCAAGCGCACCGGCCACGTCGACCTCGACCCCACCGCCCGGTGGTGGCCGGAGTGGCTCGGCATCGTCCGTGACACCGTCGGCCGCGGCGTGGTCATGCGGCGGGCCCGGATCGTTTCGGAACCGGTCACCGACTACATCAAGTGGGAACACGCGGTCACCCCGATGAACATCGGCGCCGGAGAACTGGTGCGGTGGCTACCCCGCCGGAAGGCGTCGGACATCGCGCTGCCCGGCAACGACTTGTGGCTGATCGACCGCCGGTTGGTGATGTTCCACTGGTGGACCGGTGACGGTGACTGGGCCGGTCATGAGTTCACCGAGGAGCCCGCCGTGGTCAAGATGGTCTCCGACGCGTTCGAGACGGTGTGGGAGCGCGCCACCCCCCACGACCTGTACGCCGTCTGACCGCCCACCCACCGCCTTATGCCCGCATCACCTTCCTCCAGTGCCCAAGCCGCACGCGAAGCCCTCGCTGTGCGGCTGACGCACCTGCGCCGGGACGCCGGCCTCAGCGGCAAGGAACTCTCCTCCCGCTGCGGCTGGCACCCCGCGAAGACCACCCGCATCCAGAAGGGCGAGGCCGCGCCCTCGGACACGGACATCAGGGCCTGGTGCTCCGCCTGCGACGCCGAGGACCAGGCGGCCGACCTCATCGCCACCGCCCGCGCGGTCGACTCGATGTATGTCGAATGGCGACGACGGCACCGCGACGGAATGCGGCGCACGCAGGAGGACTTCAACGTCCGGCACGCCCAGGCACAGGTGTGCCGCGTCTACGTGTCCAACGTCGTACCCGGCTTCCTCCAGACCCCCGCGTACGCCACCGCCCTGATGCAGTCCATCACCGACTTCCAGGGCACCCCCAACGACGTCAGCGAAGCCGTCGCGGCCCGTGTCGCCCGCTCCCGCTACCTGTACGAGGGCGGCCACCGCTTTGTCGTCCTCATCGAGGAGTGCGTTCTGCGGTACATCCAGGGTGACGGCGAGACCATGGCGGCCCAACTGCGGCACCTGCTCAACGTGATGCCGCTTGCCTCGCTTTCGCTGGGCGTCATCCCCTTCACCGCCCGGCGCACCATGTGGCCTCTGGAGGCGTACTACGCATACGACGACCGCTTGGTCGTGGTCGAGACGCTCACCGCCGAGATCGACGTCAGTCAGCCCGGCGAGATCGCTGACTACCTCAAGGGGTTCAACATGCTGCGGGACCTGGCTGTCTTCGGCGATCACGCGCGCGCCCTGATCGGTACCGCGATCAACGCTCTTGGGTGAGATTCCGCAATTCGCCGCAACTTCGTTGAGGCCAACCAGCGGCCCTTCATACGGTGTTCTTGCACCCCGGACCGCTCCACCGGCTCCGGGAAGTGCTCCCCCGGCAGCGGGCCGCATGCCCCATCCTCGCGCCGTCCTACGGTCCGCTGCGTCCCCCGTCGGAGAGGAGCAAGGCCATGGCCCCTCCCTGCCGCGCCGCAAGCCCGGAACCAGCGGGCGCACCCTCGCCATACAGGACCCCGCCCCCGGGTCGCCGAGCCGGGCCCTGCACGTCCGCGCGGCCGGCGGCTGGGAGAAGTTGGTGCGCCGTGCGGACAAAGAATGGGTCCTGAAGGACCCTTCCAGCCTCGAACGGGGCTGACACCCACGCACTTCCGTCCGTACCTTCCCAGGCAGTCGGCACGGACGGATAGGGCGCCGGGGCCACCGCAGAGGCTCCGGCGCCCACCCCCGAACACGATCGAGAGGAGCACCACCATGAGCACCGCAACGATCGAGCTGGGCCGGTTCCTCACCATCACCGGCCAGCGCTTCAAGGACGGCGACACCGCACCCGAGATGTTCTCCGGCGCCATCGATGCCGCCTGGCACGAGATGCTCGGCACCCCCGAGTACGCGGCCCTCTGCGAGGAGACCGCCGGCCAGCCCATCCGGCACGTCGAGAACAACGGCTTCGGCCCGATCGCCTGGGTCGCCGCCTACGAGGAGGCGTACGGGCCGCTGCCCGAGATCTGGTTCACCGACGCCGAAGGCAACGTGGACGAGGAGGGCCTGGCCCGCTACCGCGAGACTGGCCGCGTGGTGGCCGAGTGGGACTGCGGCCCCGCCGGTGGCGACGGCGACGACCTCGCCCCGGAGACCGACCTCGCGTGACCACCACCCGCACAACGGCAGCGCCCCGGCCCACCGCTGGGGCGCTGCGCCTCGTTGAGGCCAGCACCACCCGGCCGACGAGCGTCGCCATCGACGCGTACGTGCAGCGGATGACGGCCTTCTGCCCCTACCTGGCCCCCTCTATCGATCGGGGGCTGACCACGTGGACCGTGTACCGGGCCGAGGGCGACGCGAGCGCGGTGGAAGCCGAGCTGTTCTTCGCCGGTGCCACGGCGGCCGAGTGGATACGCCCTCTCACCCGGCGCCCACACGGCTCCCTCGTCTGCGAGAACATCGTCCTCCTGGGCGCCGTCCCAGGGGCCACGCACCGAAGCCTGATGGCGTGGCCGCACTGGGCGTTGAAGAACCTCTACGGCCCTGTCGGGATCATGATCGGTAAGTTCTACGCGAGCGAGGAGGAGTTCAGTAGGACCGGCGAACGCATCCCTGCCTCCCCCGTCTCGTTCCTCCCCGTGCGGGCCGGCGTACGACGGCGCGACCCCCAGTTCCTCCACGCGACCCCAGACCTGGCCGCCGCGCTCGCCGTGGCCGACGACGACGGCCGCGACGTCTTCGAGCACCTCCCTCACGACTGGACGGAGATCCGCACATGGACGAAGCGCTTCCTCCCCCCGGCGAAGCCCTCCACCACCTCGCCGCCAGCCTCGGCACTCCCCGCACCACGAAGCTCCTGAGCGACCGCCGCGGCTCCCGCGCCTGGAAGGTCACCGGGCCCGACGGAGCGGTCGCCCTCAAGGCCAACAATCCCGATGCTGACACCGTCCGCGACAAAGCCGCCGAGATGGCCCAGGAAGACGACCACCTTCGCCGCCTCACTGACGCGGGCGCCCTGACACCCGGATACCGGATCGGCGCGGGAGCCTGGGAGGGCGGCCGGTGGCTGGCCGTTCGCTGGGTCGACGGCGCCCCCGTGTGGCGGGCGTTTGCTCTTGCCCGTGGCCCTGAGGGAGACCGTCCGTCGGTCCGCCCGCGGATCCTGGGCATCGCCCGCACCTGGGCTGAGCGTCTGGCCCGGATGCACGCCACCGGATGGGCCCACGCCGACGTCCAGCCCACCAACACGCTGATCACCAACGACGGCCCCGCCGAACTCATCGACTACGCCCTGGCCTGCCACCCCGACCACACCCCGCGCGTGCCCTACCGGGGAGCGATCACCCACACCACCGCACCCGAGATCGCCCACGCCCTCCTCACCACCGGCGACGACATCCACATCACCGCCACGCCGGCCGCCGACGCGTGGGGGCTGGGCGCGTCCCTGTTCTGGTGCTGGACGGGTCACCGGCCCGTCGCCTACGAGGACGACACCCCGCGAGAGGACAAGTTGCGCGCCATCGCCAAGGGCGTCACCATCCCGCTCAGCGGCGTACGCCCCTGGGCCTTCCCCGAGTTCGAGGGCCTCATCGCCGCCTGCCTCCACCCCGACCCGGCCAGCCGCCCCTCCGCCGAGGCCCTCGCCTCATGCTGACCCTGCGCAGCCTCGCAGCCAACGACGCCTCTGCCGTCCGCTGCATCTACAGCGGAGCCGCCGTGACCTACCTCGGGCGCTCGGAGATGACCCTGCCGGAGGCAGAGCAGTATGTCCTTCAGGTCGCGGAGTGGGCGGCCTCCGAACCGGCCCAGCAGTACATCCTTGGCGTGGACGTGGTCGGCGACCTGGTCGGCGTCGTCAAGCTCGGCCGCCGCCCCCAGGGGCACGGGAGAGTGAGCTACATCCTGAGGGAAGACGTCTGGGGGCTCGGATACGCCACAGCTGCCGTGCTCCTGCTGGCCGACTTCGCGGCGGCGGCGGGCTTCGCCTCGCTCGGCGCGAAGCACCACCCCGGTAACCCCGCCTCCGGCCGCGTGCTGGCCAAAGCTGGGTTCACCGGGATCGGGGCACAGAACGACATGATCGAGTACCACCGCGATTTGTCCTGACCGCGAGGAGTACCACATGTCCACACGCACCTTCGGCCACGCCACCATCACCCTGCCCGAACTGGACGATCACGGCCTCTACCTCTCCCACGTCGACACCCTCGACAGCCCCCGCGGCACCGTCCAGGAGTTCACCTACGGGGACGCGGACCTGCGCTCGCTCGACCTCTCGGACGCCCGGCTCGTCACCGGCCGCATCACCGGCGTGCACACCAAGCGGGCCGAGTTCGAGGCCCTCAACCTGCACCGCGTGGAGATCACCGGAAGCGACCTCGGCGCAGCCCGCTGGACCGAGAGCAAGCTGACCCGCGTCCACATCCGCGACTGCAAGCTGATGGGCGCCGCCCTGGACGGCCTGGTGCTCGATGACGTCCTCTTCGAGAACTGCAAGTTCGACTACGCCACCTTCGAGAAGGTCCGCGCCACCGGCCCAGTCGCCTTCACCGGCTGCGCCTTCACCGAGGCCACGTTCACCGACTGCGACCTGGCCGACGTCGTGTTCTCCGAGTGCACGCTGCGCCTCACCGAGTTCGGAGCCGGCCGGTAACACGGACCTGCGCGGGAACGACCTCTCCGGAATCCGCGGCGTCGCCAACCTCTCGAAGATCCTCATCAACTCCGTCCAGCGGGCCGATCTCGCCGAAGCCCTCGTGGCCGACCTCGACATCACCCTGGAAGACGACTGACCGGGAGCCCTCAATGCCCCTGCACATCGCGTACGGCGACCAGGCCGCACTCCGCACCCGCTGCGAGGTCGCCGCCGTCCGCACCACCCGCGAGGACGAGAGCACCTATGAGCCCGGCGCGGTCATCGCCGCCGGGCAGTGGCGGCCCATGACCGAGGTGGACGTCAAGTCGGTCACCGCGCCCCGCAGACCCCGCGACAGCACGCTGGTGGAAATCGTCCGGCTGCCGTTCGAGGAGGGCGCCGCGCTCGAAGACATGGCTCTGCCACTCGGCGACCCGGACGCCGTGTACCTCGGGCAGGGCTACCTGGCCCCCACCGAGTACCTGCTGCACGACGGCTCGACCGAGGGCGAAGACGACCCCTCGGCCGCCGCGTTCTGGCTCGGCCACTGGCCCTCGGGCGCGCTGCCCTCGATCGTCCAGTCCGCCGCACCACTTACCCGGGGCCTGTAAGGTGCTGCCCTCTCTGGACGGAGGCAGGAGCATGGACGAGCCCTTGGAGCACTGGGCGGCCCGCCGTGAGAAGAGGCTACGACCGGTGGGAGAGAAGAAAGTCGTAACCCTCGGCTCCGGCCAGCAGCGCGCTGCGCACGTCGACCCGGACGCCCCGCGGCTGATCCTCGAATGGGACGGCTACGCCTGGCAGCCGCTCTCCACCGTCGAGAACTACACCGCCGCTCTGCGGCTGCTCAACCCGCCTCCACCGGCTCCTCCGTCGCGACCCGTACATCCGGGCAGCCCCATGGCCCCAGGCACCGGTCGGCACCGCCGAACCTGAGCGACACCGCCCCGCCCTCCAGCAGCACCGGAGAGCGGGGCAGTGTCGTGTCCGTCAGCTGTTCACCGGCCGCGCGAAGAAGGCCGTCAGCCCCTTTTCCTTGTCGCGGTACAGCGGGGCGGTGATGTGGTGCCCGCAGGACACGTACACGGCCCCCTCGGCGGGGGTCACCTCCCACACGACGTGGCTGTCGCACACGGTGCCGTTCTGGTTCGGTATCGGGCACATGTCGGTGCTGACGTCGTTCATTCGGTGATGCTCCTCCCGACGCCTCGCCGGTCACCCGAACGCACGGCCCAAGGCCCCGTCACCCCTAACAGAGGGTGGCGGGGCTTCGGTCTTTCCATCCCTGTACTGGTGGGTCCAATTCCGCTCCCGTCCAGCCTGTGGAATCTCCTTGGCGACCCCGAACTCGCTTAGTAACGTGGCGAGTTCATCCCACTCGACCAGAATTCGAGGAGACGTGTTGAAGACCCGAAAGCTCGCCATGCCCTTCGCCGTCGCGCTGCTCGTGCTCACCGGAGCCCAGGTCGCCCATGCCGACACCGTCGACCCCGCCGCAGAACAGGCCAAGGAGCAGGCGGACCGGGCCGGTACCAACAAGAGCGGTGACGTCTTCGCCACGTACAAGGGCAAGAAGATCAACCTGACCAAGGACGGCTGGGGCACCGCCAAGAACTGCGCCGAATTCCCCGACCTCACCGTCAAGTGCTTCGACACCGAAGACGAGGAAAAGGCTGCCACCAGTTCCTACAAGAAGGCCAAGAAGGGGACCAAGCACGCGATCCCCGAGGCGCCGGAAGGCAGATCCGACCTGACGGTGAAGAAGGGCGCACCGAACAAGTCCGGCTCTCTGGCCGTCGCGGTCGACGGTGACGGCACCGCCTACGCCCCGTTCGGTGCCACCCGCATCTGGGCCGACATCTGGTACTACGGCCGCCAGCTCACCTTCTACAGCGACGGCTCGAAGAACCTGGGCGACTACTCCTTCCGCGACCAGGCGTCGTCCACCTGCAACAACGACGAGATCGGCGGCATGTCGCTCTACGACTGGCGCACCGGGATGCCGGACCCGTCCATCATCACCGCACTCGGCGGATGCCTCGGAAACCTGCACAGCTACGGATACCCGTACGGCGGGAACTGGGGCGACAAGGCCGACGAACTGACCATGTAGACCCCGCTGTCTCCCGAGCCCCCGCACTGACTACGGTGTGGGGGCTCTCCCGTCGCTGCGCCCGAGGAGCCCGCCTTGATCACACGCCGTCTGCTGCTGACCGCATCCCTCCTTGCCCTGACCGGATGCTCGCTGGAGGAGCAACCCAAGGGAGACCTCTCCCTGCCCGACCGCCTCACGCCCCAGCCCCACGGGTTCTACCTCCAGGACGAGGCCAGGGACGGCGAGGCCTTCAAGTCCTGGGCGGGCTCCGCGAGCAACCCGGACTGGGCCGTCGTGAGCCACGTGAAGGCGGTGCAGCGCGTCGTGGAGGGGGAAGCCGCGTACGCCTACGTCCACACCGATCTGACCCCGGAGAAGGACGAAGCCGACCTGCAGGCCCGGGCGATCGGGGAGGCGTACGCGCAGTGGCCCCAGCGCGCCGCGGACGCGGTCCGGATCGGTGTCTTCGACGCGCAGGGCAAGCGCGTGGGAAGGGCCGTGATGGTGGAGCCCCGGCGAAGCTGACGGCGATATTCGGCCGGATGGCCTGGCAGGGGTCGATCCGGGTGGGGTCGGCAGGCAGAATCGCCCTCGTCCGACGGTGTCCAGAGGCGGGGGAACGGGCGCATGGCCGACGTGACGGCGGTTCCGGGGCTGGAGGGGGTTCCGTTGTTCGGGTCGCTCTTCGAGCTGAAGGCGGACTCCCTCGGGACCTACGCGCGGGCCCGGCAGCGGCACGGGGACGTCGTGCGGATCAGCGCCGGTCCGCCCGGGCTGCGGGCCGAGCTGTACTGCGTGTTCTCCGCGGAGGGGGCCCAGCAGGTGCTGGCCTCCGGGGCGGCGAACTTCCGCAAGGACAACGCCTTCTACCAGGAGGTCCGCGACTCCTTCGGCAACGGCCTGCTGACCAGCCAGGACGCCGACTACCTGCGCCAGCGCCGGCTGGTCCAGCCGCTGTTCACCCGCAAGCGGGTGGACGGCTACGCCGGGGCCGTCGCCGCCGAGACCGGGGACACCCTCGCCGCGTGGGAGGAGGCCCGGGACGGGATCGTCGACGTCTGCGCCGAGATGACGCACCTGGCCCTGCGCGCGGTGTCCCGGATCCTGTTCGGTGCCGACGTCGACGCCACCGCGGGTGTGGTCGACCGGTGCTTTCCGGTCATCACGGATTACGTGCTGCGCCGCGGCTACTCCCCCGCCAACCTTCCGCGCAGCTGGCCGACCCCCGGCAACCGGCGGGCCGCCGGGGCCCTGGACGAGCTGTACGCCGTCTGCGACACGATCATCGCCCAGCGGCTCGGGGCCTCCCCCGGGCAGGCGGAGGGCGAGGACCTGCTGACGCTGCTCGCCGGTGCGCGGGGCGAGGACGGCGCCGCCTTCGACCCCGCCGAACTGCGCGACCAGGTGCTGGTGTTCCTGCTCGCCGGGCACGAGACGACCGCCACCTCGCTGGCCTTCGCCCTGCACCTGCTCGGCCGCCACCCCGCGGAACAGGCCCGGGCCCGCGAGGAGGTGCGGAGCGTGCTGGGCGGGCGGGTGCCCGGGGCCGGTGACCTGGAGCGCCTCCCGTACCTCACCCGGGTGCTCAAGGAGGCGATGCGGCTGTACCCCGCGGCCCCGGTGATCGGGCGCAAGGCCGTCGCCGCCACCGAGATCGGGGGCCACACCGTACCGGCGGGCGCCGACGTGATCGTGGCCCCCTGGGTCACGCACCGCCACCCCCGGTACTGGGAGGACCCGGAGCGCTTCCACCCCGACCGGTTCACGCCGGAGGCCGAGGCCGGCCGGCACCGCTACGCGTGGTTCCCCTTCGGCGGCGGCCCGCGCGCCTGCATCGGGCAGCACTTCTCGATGCTGGAGTCCGTGATCGCGTTGGCGATGCTGCTGCGGGCTTACGAGTTCGAGGCCGTGGACCTGGAGGTGCCGGTGAGTGCCGGGATCACCCTGCGGGCGGAGGGCCCGGCGCGCTGCCGGATCCGCCGCCTGGAGGGTTAGCGTCCCGTCCCGCGTCAGCGGTAGTCGTCCGGGTGGTCCTGCATCCAGGTGTTGATCTGGTCCCGGGTGCCGATGAGCGCGCTCTGGTGCTTCTTCAGGTTCTCGAAGGTGCGGTCGCCGCCGAGTTCCTTGTCGAGCTTGGCGATGAGGGCGATCGGCTCCGGGAAGTGGCCGGGGCCCTTCGCGTCGGCCTTCATCGCGCGGTCCAGGCGGTGGAGCTCGTCGTACACCCGGCCGAGGAAGTAGGCGCAGTTCCCCGGGGTGCAGGAGTCGTTCAGGGTGGCCTGGAGTCCGGCGAAGGCGTCCCGGACCAGCTCGGGCGGGGTCGAGGGCAGGCCGCTCGCGGAGGGCTGGGCGCTCACCGGAGGCCGGCCGGTCGGCGTCGCGGCCGGCGTGGGCGCGCCCGTGGCGGTGGTGCCCGCGCTCGGGGACGCGGCGGTGCCGGGGACCGGCGCGGAGGTGGCGGGCGCGGCGGGCGACGGGGCCTTGGGCTTCGGCTCGGTGCCGCTCCCGCAGGAGACGGTGAAGGCCGCGAGGCCCACGGTCAGCGCTGCGGCGGCGGCCGTGCGCAGGGTCGATCGGAACATCGGAATTTCCCCCCGGTTTGCGATGATCGCCAGAGCCTACCCGCCGCCCTCGCCGGGAACGCCCGCAGGGGTGTGGTTGCCCTTCAGTCGTTCCAGGTCGGAGGGCCGGACCTGGATCGCGAAGACCGCGATGACCGCGCCGACGAGGGTGAACAGCGAGGCCGCGACGAAGGCCGCGCCGACCCCGGAGGTCAGCACCTGGTCGGCCCAGGGTTTGGGGAGTTCTCCGGTACGGGCGAAGAGGGCCTTCTGCACGGGGCTCGCCGAGCCGAGGAAGGCCGGCACCTGCTCCTTGGCCTCGTTGCGGCTGGCCGTACCGAAGACGGTGACCAGGATCGAGAGTCCGAGCGATCCGCCGATCTGCTGCATGGTGTTGAGCAGCCCGGAGGCGGCGCCGGACTCCCGGTCGGCGACGTCGGACAGCGCCATCAGGGTGAGGGAGACGAACTGGAGTCCCATGCCGGTGGCGAACACCATGATCGGGCCGAGGACGCTCCCGAGGTAGGTGGAGTGGACGTCGATCAGGGTCAGCCAGCCCAGCCCGGCCGCGCAGCACAGTGCGCCGGTCACCATGAAGGGCTTGGGCCCGTACCTCGGCAGCAGTTGCGAGGTGGCGCCGGCGGCCAGCGCGACCATCACGCTGACCGGCAGGAAGGCGAGTCCGGCCCGCAGCGGGCTGAAGCCGAGGACGTTCTGCACGAACAGGGTCAGGAAGAAGAACATGCCGAAGATCGCGCAGGCGAGGAAGAGCATGATCCCGTAGGTTCCGGCGCGGTTGCGGTCGGCGAACATGTGGAGCGGTGTGATGGGCTGCGGCGAGCGCCGCTCGTTGAGGACGAACAGGACCAGCAGGACCACGGCGGCGGCGAAGGAGCCGAGGGTGATCCCGTCGCGCCAGCCCTCCTGGGAGGCGCGGATGAAGCCGTAGACGAGGGCGACCATGCCGCAGGTGCCCAGCAGCGCGCCGGCCAGGTCGAAGTGTCCGGGGTGGCGTTCGGACTCGTGCAGGACCCGGGCGGCCAGTACGGCGATCAGCAGGGCGATCGGGACGTTGACGAAGAGCACCCAGCGCCAGTCGAGCCATTCGACCAGTACGCCGCCCGCGAGGAGTCCGATCGCACCGCCGCCGGCGGAGACGGCGGCGAACACGCCGAAGGCCCGGTTGCGGGCCGGGCCTTCGCGGAAGGTGGTGGTGATCAGCGCGAGCGAGGTCGGGGAGGCGATGGCTCCGCCGACGCCCTGGAGGGCCCGGGCGGCCATCAGCTGGCCCGCGTTCTGGGCGAGTCCGCCGAGCAGGGAGGCCAGGCCGAAGAGCAGGACGCCGAAGATGAAGACGCGCTTGCGGCCGAGGATGTCGCCGGTGCGGCCGCCGAGCAGGAGCAGGCCGCCGAAGGTCAGGGTGTAGGCGTTGACCACCCAGGACAGGCTCTCGGTGGAGAAGTCGAGGTCCGTCTGGATGTGTGGTAGCGCGATGTTCACGATGGTGATGTCGAGTACCACCATGAGCTGGCAGGAGGCGATCACGAACAGGGCCAGCCCGTTTCCGCTCCCGCGGACCTTGCCGTCGGTCCCGTTGTCGTGCGGCAGTGCGTTCGGGTCCACCAGTCGACGCTAAGCCCGCGGACCGGAGGGCACCACTCGAATGGCCTATGCTATGTGATATTGCACATGCCACAATAAGATCATGGACGAATTCCTCGGACTCTCCGCCGCCACGGCCCGGTTCACCCACGGCTCGCCCAGGGCCTTCTCGTTCGGCGACGACGGACGCCTCCTGTGGTTCCTGCGCTCCACGGGGCCCACCGACGCCCTCGAAAGCCTCTGGGTCCTCGACACCGCCACCGGCACCGAGACCCGGCTCGCCGACCCGCGCGCGCTCTCCCCCGAACCCGGCGAACTCCCCGCCGCCGAGCGCCGGCTGCGCGAGCGCACCCGGCTCGTCGCCGCCGGGATCGGCTCGTACGCCCTCTCCGGCGACGGCCGCAGCGCCGTCTTCCCGCTCTACGGGAGGCTGTACGCGGTCACCTGCGACAGCACCGGCGTGCCCGAGGAGCTCCCGGCCGTCGGCCCGGCCCTGGACCCGCGCCCCAACAGCGACGGCTCGCGCACCGCCTACGTCTGCGACGACGCCCTGTACGTCCACCCCGGCGGCCGGATCAGCCCCGCCGACGGAGCCCGCTGGGGCCTCGCGGAGTTCGCCGCCGCCGAGGAACTCGGCCGCGCCCGGGGCCACTGGTGGTCCCCCGACGGGGTCACCCTGCTCGCAGCCCGCGTCGACGAGAGCGCCCTCCCGCGCCGCCACTTCGCCGACCCGGCGCACCCGGAGCTCCCGGCCGAGGACTTCGCGTACCCCGAGGCGGGCGGCCCCAACGCCGACGTGCAGCTGTGGGTGCTCGGGCCGGACGGCGGCCGGGTACGGCTCGACTGGGACGCCGGGGCCTACCCCTACGTCTCCGACGCCGGCTGGGAGTCCGCGACGGAGATCCTGCTGACCGTCCAGGACCGGCTCCAGCGGAACGTGCTCCTGCTCGGCGCCGACCCGGTCACCGGCCGCACCGAGGAGCTGTCCCGCACCAGCCACCCCCAGTGGGTGGACCCCCTCCTGCCCGGAACCCCGGCACGGCTGCCCGACGGGCGGATGCTCACCGCCGCCGACACCCCGCACGGCACCGCGCGCGGCCTCGCCCTCGACGGGAAGCCCCTCACCGGCGAGGGGATACAGGTCCGCCGGGTGGCCGGCCTCCACGAGGGCCGGCTGCTCGTCGAGGCCGGACGGCGCGACCCCGCGGAGCAGCAGGTGCTGCTGCTGGACCCCGACAGCGGTGGGCTGACCCCGCTCGCCGACGGGCCCGGGGTGCACGGCGTGTCGGCATCGGCCGGGACCCTGCTGCTGACCAGCGCCGACGCCGACGGGATCCGGCGTACCGTACGCACCCCGGACGGCCGCGCGTTCAGCCCCGCCGACCTGTCCGCCCCGCTGCCGTACCGCGTGGAGCCGGTCCTGGAACGGGTCACCGAGCTCGGGATCCCCACCTCCGTGGTGCTGCCGCGCGGGCACGTACCGGGGCGGCGGCTGCCGGTGCTGATGGACTGCTACGGCGGCCCCGGCTTCCAGGACGTGTCCGCCGAGCCGCGCCGCTGGCAGCCCCGCCAGTGGTGGGCCGACCAGGGTTTCGCCGTGGTGACTGTCGACAACCGGGGCACCCCTTACGTCTCGCCCGCCTTCACCCACGCCGTGTACCGGGGCTTCTCCGAGGTCACCCTGGAGGACCAGGTCGCGGCCCTGCGGGCGCTCGGCGAACGCCACCGCGACCTCGACCTCGGCCGGGTCGGGATCCGCGGCTGGTCCTACGGCGGCTACCTGTCCGCGATGGCGGTGCTGCGCCGGCCGGACGTCTTCCACGCCGCGGCCGCCGGGGCCGCGCCGACCGACTTCCGGCACTACGACACCGCGTACACCGAGCGCTACCTCGGGCTCCCCGGGGAGCACCCCGAGGTGTACGAGCGGGACTCGCTGATCCCGGACGCGCCCCGGCTGACCCGGCCGCTGCTGCTGGTCACGGGCCTGGCCGACGACAACGTCCACCCCTCCCACACCCTGCGGCTGTCGCAGGCCCTCACCGACGCGGGCCGCCCGCACCAGCTGCTGGCGCTGCCCGGGGTCACGCACATGACCCCGGGCGGGACCCGGGAGAAGGTCATGGCGCTGGAGCTGGAGTTCTTCCGCCGCGAGCTGGGCCTCTGACACCCCCGCACGGCGGGAGGGCCTCGCGGACACCGTCGTCCGCGAGGCCCTCCCTGCTTCCCGTGATCCCCGTCAGTCACCCGGGAAGTGACAGGCCACCTCCCGCGAGGCGACGGGCCGCAGCAGCGGCCGCTCGGTGCGGCAGACCTCCTGCGCCAAGGGGCAGCGCGGGTGGAAGGTGCAGCCCGGAGGCGGGGCGGCCGGGCTCGGCGGGTCGCCGAGCAGCACGATCCGCTCCCGCCGCCGCTCCGCCGCCGGGTCGGGCAGCGGTACGGCGGACAGCAGCGCCTTGGTGTAGGGGTGCTGCGGGTTCTCGTAGAGGGACTTCTTGTCCCCGGTCTCGACGATCCGGCCGAGGTACATGACGGCCACGCGGTCGCTGACCCGCTTGACCACCGAGAGGTCGTGGGCGATGAACACGTAGGCCAGGCCCAGTTCGGCGCGCAGCCGCTCCATCAGGTTGACGATCTGCGCCTGGACGGACACGTCGAGGGCGGAGACCGGCTCGTCGGCGATCACCAGCCGGGGGCTGGTGGCCAGCGAGCGGGCGATGCCGATGCGCTGGGCCTGGCCGCCGGAGAACTCGTGCGGGTAGCGGTCGATGTGCTCGGGGATCAGCCCGGTCAGCTCCATCAGCTCGGCGGCCCGGCGGCGGGCGTCCGCCGCGGTCCAGCCCTGCACCAGCAGCGGGTCGGAGATGATCCGGGCGACCGTCTGGCGGGGGTTGAGGGAGGAGTGCGGGTCCTGGAAGACCATCTGGATGTCGCGGCGCAGGGGGCGCAGCGCCCCCTGGGACAGCCGGCTGATGTCCCGGCCGTCGAACGTGATGCTGCCGGAGGTGGGTTCCAGCAGCCTGACCAGCATCCGGCCGGTGGTGGACTTGCCGCAGCCGGACTCGCCGACGAGGCCGAGGGTGCGGCCGGGTTCCAGGTCGAAGGAGATCCCGTCGACGGCCCGGACGGGCGCGGCCCGGCGCCCGGTCAGCGACCGCTTGCCGGGGAAGGTCATGGTCAGGTCGCGTACGGAGAGCAGGGGCCCGGCCGGGGCCTCCGGCCGGGCGGCCCGGTCCTGGCGGGTGGCCGGGGCGGTCATCGGGACACCTCCGGGGTCGGGACGGTGACGGGGGCGGGGGCGGGGCCGGGGAAGTGGCAGGCGGCGGTCCGGTCCGGGGAGCCGTACGGGCGCAGTTCGGGCCGTTCGCCGGTGCAGCGCTCCCGGTCCGGCCCGGGGCCGGTGGCGGCGTGCGGGCAGCGGGGGGCGAAGGCGCAGCCCGGGGCCCGGTTCAGCAGGGAGGGCGGGGAGCCGGGGATGGAGGGCAGCGGGACGTCGTCGGCGGTGTCGAGGCGGGGCAGGGAGTCGAGCAGGCCCCGGGTGTAGGGGTGGGCGGGGTCGGTGAACAGGGCGTCTGCGGGGGCCTGTTCGGCGGCGCGGCCGCCGTACATGACGAGGACCTCGTGGGCGACGCGGGCCACCACCCCCAGGTCGTGGGTGATCATCACGACGCCGAGTCCGCGTTCCTCCTGGAGGCGGGCGATCAGTTCGAGGATCTGGGCCTGGACGGTGACGTCGAGGGCGGTGGTGGGCTCGTCGGCGATGAGCAGGTCGGGTTCGCAGGCGAGGGCCATGGCGATCATGGCGCGCTGGCGCATGCCGCCGGAGAACTGGTGGGGGTACTCCCCCGCCCGGCGGGCCGGTTCGGGGATGCCGACCTCGCCGAGCATGTCGACGGCGCGTTTGCGGGCGGCGGCGCGGCCGGCCCGGAAGTGCACCCGGTAGTGCTCGGCGATCTGCTCGCCGACGGTGTAGTAGGGGTGGAGGCTGGACAGCGGGTCCTGGAAGATCATGGCCATCCTGCGGCCGCGGACCTTGGCGAGTTCCTTCTCGGGCAGGCCGTTCAGTTCCTGTCCGGCGAGGGTGACGGAGCCGGTGACCTCGGCGCCGGTGCGGTGCAGGCCCATGACGGCGAGGGAGGTGACGGACTTCCCGGATCCGGATTCGCCGACGATGCCGAGGGTGCGGCCCGCTTCGACGGTGAAGCCGAGGGAGTCGACGGCGCGTACGGTCCCGCGCGGGGTGCTGAACGTGACGTGCAGGTCGCGCACTTCGAGCAGCGGGGTGGTCATCAGTACCTCACCCTCGGGTCGATGACGGCGTAGAGGAGGTCGACGGCGAGGTTCGCGACGACGATGAAGAAGGCGGCGAGCAGGGTGACCCCGAGGACCACGGGCTGGTCGGAGCTGACGAGGGCTCCGTAGAAGAGCCTGCCGATGCCGGGGAGTCCGAAGATGGACTCGGTGATGACGGCGCCGGCGAGCAGTCCGCCGAGGTCCATGCCGAAGATGGTGAGGATGGGGGTCATGCCGGAGCGGAGCCCGTGTTTGACGACGACGGTCCGTTCGGGCATGCCCTTGGCGCGGGCGGTGCGGATGTACGGCTCGGCCATCGCCTCGATCATGGAGCCGCGGCTCTGGCGCGCGTACATGGCGGCGTAGAGCAGGGCGAGCGCGGTCCAGGGCAGGAGCAGGTTGGAGGCCCAGCCGAGGGGGTCGTCGGTGAGGGCCCGGTAGCTGGGGTAGGGCAGCAGTCCGGCGGTGCGGATGACTCCGTAGATGAGCATGACGGAGGTGAAGTAGACGGGCAGGGAGGCGGCGGCGACGGCGCCGACCATGAGGGCCTTGTCGGTGGCGGTGTCCTTGCGCAGGGCGGCGGTGACTCCGGCGCCGAGGCCCAGCAGGAGCCAGAGGGCGGCGGCGCCGACGGCGAGGGAGGCGGAGACGGGGAGCCGGTCCATCAGCAGGTCCCAGACGGGCAGGGAGTTCTCGTACGAGTAGCCCAGGCAGGGGAAGTCGCACTGGACGGCGTACTGGCCGGAGCCGAGGGTGCGGCCGGTGAAGATGCCGGTGAGGAAGTCGGTGAACTGCCGCCACAGGGGCTGGTCGAGGCCGAGGTAGGCGCGTACGTCGGCCAGCCGTTCGGCGCTGCAGGTCTTGCCGCAGGCCGCGGCGGCCGGGTCGGTGGGCAGGACGTAGAAGATGAGGAAGGTGACGGCCGCGATGGCGAGGAGCACGCCGGCCAGGGCGAGCAGGCGGCGCAGCAGGTAGAGGATCAACTGCGGCCGCCCCTCGGGTCGAGGATGTCGCGCAGGGCGTCGCCGAGGAGGGTGAAGGCGAGGACGGCGAGGAAGAGGAAGACGCTCGGGATGACGAAGTACATGGGGTCGGTCTCGTAGAAGGCCACGGACTCGGCGATCATCTGGCCCCAGGACGGGGTGGGCGGGCGGACCCCGACGCCGAGGTAGCTGAGGGCGGCCTCGGTGCTGATCATGCCGGGGATGAGCAGGGTGGTGTAGGCGATGACCGGGCCGGAGACGCCCGGGAGGATGTCGCGGGTCAGGATGCGCCAGGCGCTCGCCCCGCCGACGCGGGCGGCGTCGACGTACTCGCGGTGCTTGAGGGAGAGGGTCTGGCCGCGGACGACGCGGGCGACGCCGGGCCAGCCGAAGAGGCCGATGACGGCGGTCATCAGGAGGATGCGGTTGACGTCCTTGGCCACGGACAGCATCGCGATCATGAAGATCAGCGAGGGAAAGGACATGGTGAGGTCCATCAGCCGGGACAGGACGGCGTCGGTGCGCCCGCCGAAGTAGCCGGCCGCGATGCCGGCGGCGGTTCCGGCGAGGACGACGATGGCGGTGGCGGCGAAGGCGATGAGCAGGGAGACCTGGGCTCCGTGGACGACGCGGGCGAACAGGTCGCGGCCGGTGACGGGTTCGACGCCGAGCCAGTGCTCGGGGCCGATCCCGCCGAGGGGGCCGAGCGGGAGGCCGCCGAGGTAGGGGTCGACGGCGCTCTTGTCGAACTCCTCGGGGGACCAGCCGCCGAGGGCGCCGAGCCAGGGGGCGGTGGCGGCCATCAGGACGAAGAGGAGGACGACGGCGGCGCTGACGCGGACGGCGGGGCGGCGGCGCAGTTCCCGCCGGGCGAGCTGCCAGGGGCTGCTGCCGGGGGCCGCCGCGGGCGGTTCGGGCGCGGCGGCGGGCGCGGGGGCGGCGCCCGGTGCGGTGGTGGTCATGGTGTCGGGGCCCCGGGCTTCCTCAGCCCTGGCTCTTCGACGGGTCCTTGAGGCCGACCGTCCCGTAGTCGATGGTGCCGGTCCAGACGGGGTGGCCGTAGGCGCCGGCGATGTTGGTGCCGATGAGCAGCGGCTTGCGCTCCAGCAGGACCGGGACGGAGGGGGACTTCTTCATGATCTCGGCGTCGAGGTCGATCCAGGCCTGGTTGGCCTGCTTGGCGTCGGCCATGGCGTTGATCTCGTCGATCCGCTTCATGGTGGCCTCGTCGCGGAACTGGGAATAGTTGCCCTGGTTGCCCTTGTCCTTGATGGTGCGTCCGTCGAAGACGAAGGGGATCCAGGTGGATCCGGAGGGGTAGTCGGGGCACCAGCCGGTGAGAGTCATGTCGGGCGTGGTGGAGAGGTCGCCGATGACGTCGTAGTAGGCGCCGGGGTCGACGGTGTCGATGACGACCTGCACTCCGGCGCGGGACAGGCCCTGCTGGACGGCCTCGGCCTTGCCCTTGTCGCCGGTGGAGACGGACAGGGAGACCTTCAGGTTCTCCTTGCCGGCGGCCTTGAGGAGTTCCCTGGCCTTGGCGGGGTCGCCGGACGGGGCGATCCCCAGGGTGTCGGCCTGCTTGCCGCCCGTCAGGGCCGGGGGCAGGTAGGCGGTGGCGACCTCGTTGAGGGCGGGTCCGCCGCCGGCGGTGACCACGGCCTCCTTGTCGACGGCGTACTGCATGGCCTCGCGGACCTTGGGGTCGTCGAAGGGGGCGCGGGAGTTGTTGAGGTGGAGCATCTCGGTACAGCCCTGGGACTCGGCGAGCAGGCGTGCCTTGATGTCGGGCTTGGGCAGCACCTTGGGGGCGCTCTCGGGGCGCATGTCCTGGTACTCGACGGCGGAGGCGTCGGCGCCGTCGGAGGCGATGATCCGGTCGTCGACCTGGCCGCCCTTGAGGCCCATGACGACCACGAACCGGTCCGGGTAGGCCTTGCGGACGGTGTCGGTCTTCGGGTCCCAGTGCTCGTTGCGGACGAGGACGAGCTTCTTGTCGCGGTCGTACGTCTCGATCTTGTAGGGGCCGGAGGAGAAGGGGCGGGCGTCGTACTGGGTGCCCTTCTCCTGGGACTGCGGGACGGGCGCGAAGGTCGGCAGGGTGGCGGTCGCGGAGAACTCGGCGACGGGGCGCTTGAGTTCGAAGACGATCGTCCGGTCGTCTGGGGTCTTGACGGAGTCGAGGTGCTGCCCCTGGAGGGGGCCCTTGTAGCCGTCGGCGCCGGCCAGGTACTGGGCGGCGTAGTCGGGGCCGCCGGTGAGGTCGGGCGCGAAGGAGCGCTCGACGTTGTACTTGACGTCCTGGGCCCTGATGGGGCTGCCGTCCTCGTACTTGAGGCCCTCCTTGAGGGTGAAGGTCCAGGTGCGGCCGCCGTTGGAGGAGGTGCCGAGGTCGGTGGCGAGGTCGGGGACCAGTTCGCTGCCGGCCTTGCCGGGCTCGGCCTTGAAGGTGACGAGCGTGCGGTAGAGCAGCCGGGTGCCGAAGTCGATGGTCGGCAGCGTCCAGTTGCGGGCCGGGTCGAGGTGGGCGAAGTCCTGGTTGGACAGGACGGTGAGGGTGCCGCCCCTGGCCGGGGTGCCGCCGAGGACCTTCCCGTCGTTGGCGGCGGCGGGGTTGGAGGCGCCGCCGGCGGCGGGGCCCTTCTTGGGGTCGGAGCAGCCCGAGGCGCCGAGTACGAGCGTCGCCACCAGGGCGGTGGCGAGGGTGAGCTGGGTGCGCTTGGTCATGGGTCACTCCAGTGAAGGGCCGCGCTTTAGGATGTGACCGGTAACATAGTAATGTGAAATTGTACTGACAAGAGGTTGCCGCCGCTGTTATCCAGCCGTGTCCAAATCACCGCCTCTGCAGGGGAGTTGGCACGGCCGTCTAGGCTGCGCCGCATGGATGTCGTACCGCTCCCGCCGATCCGCCACCTCAGGTCGGTACTCAGAGGCCTCAGCGGGAACCCCGCCCTGGGCCAGGACCTGGCCGTGGACCTGCTCCCCCACCTGATGTCCGCCATCCGGCTCGTCCTGCGCGCCGGCACCGGGCCGGGCACGACGCTGTGCGAGGCGTTCCTGGCCGATGGCAGGGCCCTGGAGCTGGCCCACGCACCCGTGCTCCCGGACGGGATCGCCGCGCGGCTGGCGGCGCACCCCGATCCGGAGGTCCGGGCCCGGCGGGCGCAGGAGGAAGGGCCGAAAGCCGGGCGGCACGCGCTGTTCGCCCGTGACCCGGAGCCCGCCGTCCGCATCGGCCTCGCCGACAACCCCCGGCTCGCCCCGGAGCAGGCCGCCGTACTGGCGGCGGACGGCGACCGGACGGTGCGCCAGACGCTGGCGCAGCGGCGGCAGACACCGGAGGAGGACGTCCTGCGGACGCTCCTGACCGACCCCGACGCCGAGGTGCGGGCCACCGCCTGCCGCCGCCACCGGCCGCCGGACGACCTGCACCGCGTGCTGTTCGCCGACCCGGCCGTCCGCAGCCGGATCGTCCCCTTCCTCCACCTGGCACCGGACACCGCGGCGGAACTCGCCGCCGACCCCGACGAGGACGTCCGGGAAGCACTGGCCGCCCATCCGGAACTGCCCGCCGCCCTGCGCGACACGCTGGCCGGGGACGCCTCCCCGTACGTCCGCGCCGAGGTCTTCCGGCGCGCCGACACCCCGCCGGACCAGCGGGCCCGGATCCACGCCTGGCTGACCGCCGGCGCCCGGCGCTTCGACGAGGGGCTGCCCCCGCCCGGACCGGTCGGGGGCGAGGGGTGGGACCTCGACGAGACGGACCTCGGGTGCAAACTCGCCATGGCCGGAGTGAGCACGGGTGCCTACCCCTGGGTCCAGGCCGACCCCCTCCCCCACACCTCCTCGCCGTACCCCGGCCTGCGCCTGGCCGCCGCGTGCAGCGAACGGCTGCCCCTCGACGCGCGGAGGGCCATGCTGGCCGACGAGGACGCGGCCGTCCGCCTCGTGGCCCTGGCCCGGCTTCCGGAGGTGGACCCCGCCGTCGCCGAGGACCTCGACCGGCGCCACCACCGGCAGACCAAATTCCGCGACAGGCCGGCGGATTACGCCGCCTTCCCGCCCGAGACGCTGCGGCGGTTCGCGGGCGACCCCGACGCCTGGATACGCGTACTCGCGCTGCGCGACCCGGAGTTGCCGTCCGTGCTGCTCGAACGGCTCGCGGCCGACGAGGCGGAGTCCGTGCGGCGCGCCTGCGCCAGGCATCCCCGTCTGCCGGTGGAGGCGCTGGTGCGGCTGCTCGGGGACGCGGAGGAGAGCGTCGCCGAGGCGGCCGCTGCCGCGCCCGGACTGCCGCCGGAGGTGATGCGGGCGGTCCTCGGGCAGGCCGACACGGCAGCCGGGCCGCCACCCCCGGCGGCCCCCTGCGACGGGGGCTGCCGGTAGGCCGTTACAGGCCGGAGCCGAGGCGGCCCGTGGGGCGGCCCACCGGTTCGTTGCGGCCCTGGGCCCAGAGGGAGCGGACGTGGCCGAGGTGGCGGGTCATGCAGGCCTCGGCCGCCTCGGCGTCGCCGGCGATCATCAGGTCGAGCAGCTCGATGTGCTCCTCGGCGGAGGAGACCAGCTTGCCGGCCTCGTCCAGGCCCGTGAGGCCGTACAGCCGGGAGCGCTTGCGCAGGTCGCCGACGGTCTCGACCAGGCGCTCGTTGCCCGCGAGGGCGAGCAGGCCGAGGTGGAAGCGGCGGTCGGCCTCCAGGTAGCCGATGAGGTTGTGCTCGCGGGCGCTGCTGACGATCTCCTCGGCGACCGGGCGCAGCGCCTCCAGCTGCTCCGCCGTGGCCATCCGGGTGACCCGGCCGACGGTCGGGACCTCGATCATCGTGCGGAGTTCGGTGTACTGGTCGAGGTCGCGCTCACTGACCTCGGTGATCCGGAAGCCCTTGTTGCGGACCGGCTCCACCAGGCCCTCGCGGGCGAGGTCCAGCATGGCCTCGCGGACCGGGGTGGCCGAGACGCCGAGTTCGGCGGCGAGGCCCGGGGCCGAGTAGACGCTTCCGGGGCGCAGCTCGCCCGCTATCAGCGCGGCGCGCAGGGCGTGGCCGACCTGGTCGCGCAGCCGCTCCTGGGCCTTGATGAGACTGTGCTGCTTCAGGTCACCCATTGCTCTTCCTCCGAGACCCCGCACACCACCGACGTGCGGAGGAACAGCGTACAATGTCACGTTTCGCTGTTCGCTCCGGTCGCGTGGTAGATCGCCACCGCGACGGCAAGATCTTCCCAGGCCATGCCCACGCTCTTGAAGAGCTGTGGACAACTCGCCCTCCCTCCCGCGGAATTGCGTCCCGCGACCAGGTCGGCGAGGGTGCCGGTGATATGACCGGGCCCGATCGCGCCCTCGGCCTCCGGCACCAGCAGGTCCCCCGCCTCCCGCAGCGCGGCCGCCCGCGACTCCACGTACACCGCCGCGCGTCGCACGAGGGCGGTGTCGGTCTCCCGGGCGTCCGGCTCGTGCGAGCCGACCGCCACGACCACCGCCCCCGGGTCGACCAGGCGCCCGTCGAACAGCGGCTCGCGGGCGGTGGTGCAGCACAGGACCAGATCGGCGCCGGCCACGTCGGCGGGCGTGCCCGTGCGGGCGGGGACGCCCAGGGCCCGGGCGTGCGCGGCCAGCCGCTCCGCACGCCCCGGGTCGCGGGCCACGACCACCGCCCCGGCCAGGTCCCGCAGTTCCAGCACCGCTTCGAGGTGCCCGTACGCCTGCGGCCCCGAGCCGAACAGCACCAGCCGCAGCGGGCGCCCGGGCGCGGTCAGGTACCGCAGGGCGAGCACGGAGACCGCCGGGGTGCGCAGGGCGGTCAGGGCGGCGCCGTCCAGGAGGGCCAGCGGGCGCAGGGTCGGACCGTCCAGCAGGAGGTAGCTGCCGGTGATCCGGGGCAGTCCGCGCGCCGGGTTGCCGGGGGCCACCCCGGCGATCTTCACCCCGGCGTACGCACCCGACGCGGCCGGCATGAGCAGCAGCTCGCCGCCAGGCGTCGGCACGCTGGTGCGCTGCGGGCAGGTCTCCGGGTCCAGGCCGGTGCGCAGGGCCGCCTCCAGGGCGTCGGCTGCCCGCCCGGGGGTGAGCGCGCCCGCCGTCCCGCGGGCGTCCAGCCGCAGGAGGCCCGTCACAGCAGGAAGCCCGTGCCGAGGGCGTCGTGCGGGTCGGCGATGAAGGCGTGCTCGCCGGTGCGGTAGGCGGTCCCGGTGACCTCGGTGACCCCGTCCGCGAGCATCCGCCCGGTGAAGACGGTGCCGGTCACCGACTCGTGCAGCAGGTCCTCCCCCGCCCCGAGCCGGCCGTCCTCGGCCAGCAGCGCGAGCCGGGCGGAGGTCCCGGAGCCGCAGGGCGAGCGGTCGGTCTGCCCGTCGGCGAAGACGGTGACGTTGCGCTGGTGCGGCCCGAAGGGGGTGTCGGGCAGCTCCTCGTACAGCACCACCCCGTAGACCCCCGAGAGGAGCGGGCCGCCCGGGTGCCAGGTCGCCGGGTGGGTGGCGAGGGCGGCCCGGACCTCCCGCCCGGCGCGCACGAGTTCGGGCAGCGCGGCCGGGGTGACCTGGAGGCCGAGGTCCCGGGCGGCCACGGAGGCGTAGCAGGCCCCGGCGTGGGCGATGTCCACCTCCGCGAGGCCGAGCGTGGTGGCCACCGGGACCTTGCGGGCCGCCACCCGGGCCGGGACGTTGCGGAAGGTGACCCCGGTGGTGCGGCCCCCGGACCGGTGGACGGTGGCGGTGACCCGGCCCGAGGGCACGTCGATGCGCACCTGTGCGTCCCCGTCGTCGGGCGCCGGGACGCGGCCGGTGTCCACGGCCCAGGCGCCGAGCGCCATGGTGCCGTGGCCGCAGGCGGTGGAGTAGCCGTCCTTGTGCCAGAACAGCACCCCGAGGTGGGCCCCGTCGTCGTCCGGGGGCACCACGAACCCCCCGTACATCCCGGCGTGCCCGCGCGGCTCCTGCACCAGCAGCCGGCGTACGTCGTCCAGGGCGCTGCGGCGCGGCATGGTCCCGGAGCCCCCGGGACCGATGGCGGTGGCGCAGCGCTCGGCGACGGTGTCGCCGGGGACGGGGGGCAGCCCGCCGGTGGTGGTGTCGACGATGCGGAAGGGCTCCCCCGCCGTGTGGTAGTCGGTGGTGCGGACGGTGGTCACAGCAGGAACCCTCCGGGGAAGGGGTCGGTCGGGTCGAGGAAGTACTGGGCGGTGCCGGTGATCCAGGCCCGGCCGGTGACGGTGGGCACCACCGCCGGGAGCCCGCCGACCGTGGTCTCCCCGACGAGCCGGCCGGTGAACTCGGTGCCGATGAAGGACTCGTTGACGAAGTCCGTGCCGAGCGGCAGCAGCCCCCGGGCGTGCAGCTGGGCCATGCGCGCGCTGGTCCCCGTACCGCAGGGCGAGCGGTCGAACCAGCCGGGGTGGATGGCCATGGCGTGCCGGGAGCGGTGGGCGTCGGAGCCGGGGGCGGCGAGGTAGACGTGCTTGACCCCGGCGATGGAGGGGTTCTCCGGGTGGACGGGCCGGTCGGGCCCCCCGTTGACCGCGTCCATGACCGCGAGTCCGGCGGCGATCAGGTCCTCCTTGCGGGCCCGGTCGAAGGGGAGCCCGAGGGCGTCGAGTTCGACGAAGGCGTAGAAGTTCCCGCCGTAGGCGAGGTCGTAGGTGACCGTGCCGAAGCCGGGCACCTCGGCCTTCAGGTCGAGGCCCACGCAGAAGGACGGGACGTTGGTGAGGGTGACGGCGGTGGCCGCGCCGTCCTCGACGCGGACGTCGACGCTCACCAGTCCGGCCGGGGTGTCGAGCCGGACCGTGGTGACCGGCTCGACGGCCGGGACCATGCCGGTCTCGACCAGGACGGTGGCCACCCCGATCGTGCCGTGCCCGCACATCGGCAGCAGGCCCGACACCTCGATGTACAGGACGCCGAAGTCGGCGTCGGGCCGGGTGGGGGGCTGGAGGATCGCACCGCTCATCGCCGCGTGGCCGCGCGGCTCGTACATGAGCAGGGTGCGGACGTGGTCCATGTGCTCCATGAAGTGGAGCCGCTTGTCGGCCATGGTGGCGCCGGGGACCACCCCGACTCCCCCGGTGATCACCCGGGTGGGCATGCCCTCCGTGTGGGAGTCCACGGCGTGGTAGATGTGGCGCGTGCGCATTGCGTTCCCCTCGTTCGTCCCCTCCGGGGAACCTAGTTGAGGCCTTCGGCCAGGGCCTTCTCGGTGGCGGCGCGCACGGCGGCCTCGGTCTCCCCGGTGAGCGGGAAGCGCGGGGGGCGGGTGGCGCCGCCGGGGCGTCCGGCGAGGTCCATCGACAGCTTGATGGCCTGGACGAACTCGGTCTTGGAGTCCCAGCGCAGCAGGGAGTGCAGGGACTTGTAGAGCGGCAGGGCGGTGGCGAGGTCGCCGGCGACGGCGGCCCGGTAGAGGGTGGCGCAGGACTGCGGCAGGGCGTTGGGGTAGCCGGCGATCCAGCCGACGGCGCCGGCCAGGGCGAGTTCGAGCAGGACGTCGTCGGCGCCGATGAGCAGGTCGAGGCCGGGGGCGAGTTCGGCGATCTCGTAGGCGCGGCGGACGTCGCCGCTGAACTCCTTGACGGCGACGATGCTGCCGTCGGCGTGCAGCCGGGCGAGGAGGTCGGGGGTCAGGTCCACCTTGGTGTCGTACGGGTTGTTGTAGGCGACCACGGGCAGGCCCGAGCGGGCGACCTCCGCGTAGTGGGCGCGCACCGTCTGCTCGTCGGCACGGAAGGCGTTGGGCGGGAGCAGCAGGACGGAGCCCGCGCCGGCCTCGGCGGCCTGGTCGGCCCAGCGGCGGGCCTCGGCGCTGCCGTACGCGGCCACGCCGGGCATCACGCGGGCGCCGTCGCCGGCGGCCTCGACGGCGGTGCGGACCACGCGGGCCCGCTCCTCGTCGGTGAGGGTCTGGTACTCGCCGAGGGAGCCGTTGGGGACGACGCCGTCGCAGCCGCCCGCGATGAGCCAGGCGACGTGTTCGGCGTAGGCGTCGTAGTCGACGCTCAGGTCCGCGCGCAGGGGGAGGGCGGTGGCGACCATGATGCCGTGCCAGGGGCGGGTGCGGGTGTCGGTGCTGGGCGCGGGGGTGGGCGCGTGGTTCATGAAGGGACTCCCTAGTGTGGTGTGTGACATTTTACTAGTGGGTGTGAAGCGGCCACAAGGGTCCGGGCGGACCCGATCAGCGGCCGGGGGCCGGAAGTTCGGCGTCCGGGGGCGCCTGTTGCGGGCCCGCCGGCTCCAGCGCCGCGAGGTGGCGCAGCGGGACCGGGCAGGACAGGGGGCGGCGGTCGGGGGCGGCGGCCCCGTCGCCGCCGGCCAGGGCCGCCACGGCCGGACCGCACATCCGGCCCTGGCACCAGCCCATTCCGGCCCGGGTGAGCAGTTTGACCGTACGGGCGTCCCGCGCCCCCAGGTCCTGCACCGCCTCGCGGATCCGGCCCGCCGGGACCTCCTCGCAGCGGCACACGTCCGTCTCCTCCCGCAGCCAGCCGGTCCAGCCGGGGCCCGGGCGGTGGGCGGCGGCCATGGCGTCGGCGAAGGCGCGCAGCCGGGCGCGGCGGCGGACGAGGGCGGCGGGGGCGGGCCGTCCCGCCACCGCGTGCGCGGCGATCTCCCCCTCCGTGAGGGCGAGATCGGCACCGCCGATGCCGCCCGTCTCGCCGGCGGACCAGATGCCGGGGACGGAGGTGCGCTGCTCCGCGTCCACCTCCAGGGCGGCCGTGCCGTCGGCGGCCGGGCGGGTGGCGCAGCCGAGGCCGGTGGCCAGCTCCAGCTGGGGCACCAGCCCGTGGCCCACCGCGAGGGCGTCGCAGGGGATCCGGCGGGCGGTGCCGGGCAGGGGGCGCCAGTCGCCGTCGAGGCGGGTGACGGTGACGGCCTCGACGCGGGTGGTGCCGTGCGCCTCGGTGACGGCGTGCCGGGTGAGCAGGCGGATGCCGTGGCGCAGCAGGGCGCTCCCGTACGCGGCGCCTTCGGCGAGCTTGGCGGGGTTGCGCAGCAGGGCGGGTGCCTGGGGGGCGTACGCGGTGTACGAGGCGGCCTCGACGACCGCGGGGACGGTGGCCCCGGCGGCGGCGAGGGAGCCGGCGACGGCGAGGAGGAGGGGGCCCGAGCCGGCGACGACGACGCGGCGGCCGGGCAGGACGAGGTTGTTCTTCAGCATGGCCTGGGCTCCGCCCGCGCCGACCACGCCGGGCAGGGTCCAGCCGGGGAAGGGCAGCTGGCGTTCGAAGGCGCCGGTGGCGAGGAGGACGTGGCGGGCGCGGAGGGTCGCGGGGGCCTCCTCCGGGCCGTGGCCGGCCACCGCGTGGAGGGTCCACCCGGCCTCCCCGCCGGCCACCGTCCACACGTGGTGGGCCGGGAGGTACGTGATGCGGCCCGCCGCCCGGTGGGCGCGGAGGGCGGCTTCGCGGGAGGCGAAGGCGCGCCAGCCGTGGTGCAGGGCCTCGGGGCGGGCTGCCCCCAGGCCCGGGGCGGGGTGGCGGTAGTACTGGCCGCCGGGGCGGTCGGCGGCGTCGAGGAGGGTGACGCGCAGGCCGAGGCGGGCGGCGGTCACGGCCGCGGCCAGCCCGGCGGGGCCGGCGCCGATGACCGCCAGGTCGGTGGGCTCGTTGCTGTCAGACGGCGAGGTCGGCATGGCCGGTGCCCTCCTGGGTGGTGACGGAGTCTCCGGGGCGGGCCGGGACGAGACAGGCCCGCTGGTTGGGGCGGCCGTTGACGGTGACGAGGCAGTCGTAGCAGGCGCCGATGCCGCAGAAGGCCCCGCGGGGGGTGCCGCCCTCGCGGGTGGTGCGCCAGGCGAGGATGCCGGCCGACCAGAGGACGGCGGCGATGGACTGGCCCTGTTCGGCCGGGAGTTCACGGCCGTCGAAGGTGAGGGGGAACGTCGCCTCCGGGCTGCCGCCCACCAGGTCGCGCGGGCTGCGCATCAGTGTCTCCTCGGGGTTGGTCCGCTCTGGCCGGGCGGGGTGCGGTGGGCCGGGGTCGGGGCCCCTGCCCTGGCCGGGCGGGGGTGCGATGGGCCGGGGTCGGGGCCGGGGTGGGGTGTCGTCCGGGACGGGCTTCGATGTTCGGCGCCCGTTCCGGATCCGGTTGTACGAGGTACCGCGCGCCGAAGTCATCTCGTTTTAGTCCCGGACGACACCCCACCCCGTCCCCGCCCCCTCCTGGAACCGGTCCGGGCGGAACGGGTGCAGGGGCGTCGGGGGTTCGGCTCCGGTCAGGGCGGCGGCGATGAGGGCTCCCGTCGCGGGGGCCAGGCCGATGCCCGCCCCCTCGTGGCCGCAGGCGTGGAACAGGCCCGGCACCCGGGGGTCCGGGCCGATCGCCGGGAGGTGGTCCGGGAGGTAGGGGCGGAAGCCGTGGTAGGCGCGGATCGCCTTGGCGTCCGCGAGCACCGGGAAGAGGGCCGCGGCCTGGCCGGCCAGGCGGCGGAGGGCTTCGGTGGACAGGGTGCGGTCGAAGCCGACGCGTTCGCGGGTGGCGCCGATGAGGACCGGGCCGGAGGGGGTGCCCTCCACCACGGCCGAGGACTGCAGGGCCGCGGAGCCGCTGGCCACGTCGGCGATGTAGTCGGCGGCGTAGACCTTGTGCCGGACCACGCGGGGCAGGGGTTCGGTGACCAGGACGAAGCCCCTGCGGGGCAGGACGGGGAGGGTGGTACCGGCTAGGGCGGCGACGGCCCCGGCCCAGGTGCCCGCCGCGTTGACCACGTTCGGGGCGCGGAGAGTGCGCCGGGTGGTGCGGACTCCCCCGACCCCGCCCGGCTCCAGCAGGAACCCGGTGACCTCCTCACCGAGGTGCAGATCGGCTCCCGACGCCTCCAAGAGGTGGGCCGCCGCCTGGGCCGGCTGGACCTGGGCGTCCTGGGGGTAGTGGAAGCCGCCCGCCAGGCCCGGGGCCAGGTGGGGTTCGAGGTCGTGCAGGCCGTCCGGGCCCACCTCGGCGGTGACGACCCCGGCGGCGCGCTGGCCGTCGGCGAAGTGGCGCAGGGCCTTGAGGGTGGTGTCGTCGGGGGCGACGACCAGGCCGCCCTTGGGTTCGTACTCGACGGCCCGCGGGAGTTCGGCGGAGAGGTCCCGCCAGAGCTGCGTCGACAGGAGCGCCAGGTCGAGTTCGGGGCCCGCCTCCTTGTCGGAGACGAGCAGGTTGCCCTCGCCCGCGCCGGTCGTGCCGCCCGCGACGGGGCCGCGGTCGACCACCGCCACGGAGAGCCCGGAGCGGCTCGCGTAGTACGCGCACGCGGCTCCGACGACGCCGGCGCCAATGATCACGACGTCCATGGTCAGTAATATGTCACATTCTTTAGTGAGTGCCTAGGGTGGCCCGGCCGGCCCCGCCCCCCGTGCGGATACGGGGCCGGCCGGGCGTGCGGTCAGCTGCGGAGCGGTCCTTCGCAGCTGTAGGAGGAGGTGCCCGCCGCCTTGTTGTCCCAGATCTGCACCGGGCCGAAGGAGCAGTTCATGTCGGCCAGGTTGTTGGAGGCGGCCCCCGCCCGGTCGAGGATGAAGTAGTCCACCGTCTCCGACATGTCCTTGAAGTTCTGGTCGTCGCTGCGCCAGTTCTTCAGGTTCGCGGTGATCCGGCCGGTACAGGTGAAGCGGCGCTTGCCGGGGTCGCCGTTCTCCACGCAGTCCGGCGTGTTGTACGTGGCCGACGCGAAGGAGGACTTCACCGAGGCGAGCGCCGCGTCGCGCAGCTGCTCGTTCGGGGTGAAGGTGGTGTTCGGCACGTAGAGCTGGTCCACCTTGGCGATCTGGGCGTCCAGGAAGCGGTTGTAGTCCCGCTGGAGGTAGGTGTCCGCGCCCGTGCGGTGGCGCCACGCGTCGTACCCGGCGACGTCGTTGGCGCGCAGGTACCCGTACATCTCGCGCAGCAGCGAGGGCTTCTCGGTCCACAGGAACTCGAAGAAGGTGCCCGCGTAGCTGTAGAAGCGGAAGCCGTCGCCGTCGTAGGTGGCGTTGAGCAGCTGCTCGACGGTCATCCGGGGGCCGCCGCCGGCGGTGTCGTTGATGATGCTCTTCACCAGGGACTTGCGGACGGCGATGCCGTTGTCGCGGGTGGCGCCGTCGAAGAACTCGGCGGTGCCCTCGTCCATGGCGGTCGTGCGGTCGCTCTCGTACCAGGGGCCCTGGCCGAAGAAGCCGGGTACGGCGAAACGGCCGTTGAGGTAGTGCGTGTACTCGTGGCGGAAGAGCTCTTCCAGGGTGAGGGAGGAGTCCTGCGGGACGCGGCGCTGGTAGGTGTAGAAGGTGGCGCCGTTCTCGATGTAGATGCCGCCGTTGTTGGTGCCGTAGCCGGTCAGGACCGGGTGGTAGTTCTCGTAGTCGGCGCGGGAGGCGTACAGCACGATGTTGAGGGTGGTGTTGGGGTCCCCGGCGAGCGGCTGGTCGGTGCCTATCACGCGGTGGAACTGCGTCTTGACCTGCTTGCTGGCGTAGTAGAGCTGGTCGACGGTCGCCTTGTCGAGGGCGGTGCGGACCTTGATGGCGCCGTTGTCGTAGCTGTAGGTGTTCGGGAAGAGCTGCTTCTCGATGTCCTCCTTGCACACCCCGTACTGCTTGCAGGCGCCGTAGAAGTTGAGCCAGGAGACGATCTTCGCCCAGGGTTCGGTGCCGAAGTCGGCCTTGACGCGCCCGAGCATGGCGCCGAGGTCGGCGACGACCTGGTCCTTCAGGCCCTCCACCTGGCCGAACCGGGCGTACTCGCTGAGGGCGTCGCGCACCACCCAGGCGTTCCCGCTGCCCTTGAGGTGGGTGTACCCGGCGAAGGCCTTGAAGGCGGCGGGGTACGAGGCGTCCCCCGCGACCGCCGCGTGGAAGGCCGCGTCCTGGTTGCCCGGGTAGACGCCCAGGTAGTTGGTGGAGAGCGCGGCGAGGGCGGCGCCCGCCCAGCCGGCGTCGAGGTGGGTGGCCGGGTGGGCCGGGTCCATGGTGGCCAGGACCTTCTTGATCAGGCCGAGCTGGTGGTGGCGCAGGCCGGGACCGGCGGCGTAGAGGGCCTCGCGCAGGGTGCGGGCGTTGGACGGGGTGACGTCGAAGGTCCGCGCGGCGTTGCCGAAGTCGTCGATGGCCTGGCGTATCGCGGCGGTGGTGGGGGCGTCGGTGACGTCGATCTCGTCGCGCGAGAAGTCGTGGTAGGCGACGGCGTGCAGGTAGGTGAACATCTCCTCCAGGTGTGAGGAGTTGCGGCCGTCGTGGGCGGCGGCCAGGCCGGATATCCGGCGGGACACGGCCTGGACGTGGGCGTCGGACATGACGGGGGCCAGGCGGGCGTCCCAGGTCCAGATCAGTCCGCGCAGACAGCCGTCGGCGGTGACGGCCTGGTCGCCGAGGAAGTCGGCGAACTGCTCCGGGGTGAGGTTCTTGATCCCGTCGAGGGTGCAGGGGACGCCGGCGGCGGTGCTCTTCGCGGTGGGCGCGGCCTGCGCGGACCTGCGGCTCTTCTCGGCGCGTTCGGCGGTCGCGGTGGAGCCCGGGGCTTCCACGACCGGGGCGGCGCCGGGTATCCGGCCGTCGGTGACGGCCCCGCCGCCGGGCGCGGGCGCGGGCGCCGGGACCAGCGGCTTCGCGTCGGCCAGGCGGTCGACCTCGTCGAAGGGGTTGGGCGCCGAGGCGGCCGGGCCCTGGGCCCCGGCGGAGAAGGCACCCGCCGGGGCGGCCCGTTCCGCGGTCTGCGCCGGGGCCTGGCCGGCGGTGGCGAGGAGGGTGACCGTGACGGCGGTGGCGAGGAGAGACGTACGCACAGCTCTGTGCTGGAACACCGATGACTCCTGTTGGGAGGGAGGTGGGGGAAAGGTGCGAACTGCCCTGCGTCACGCGGCGTTTGACGGGGATTAACGTGCCGCGGTGTGAGCTGTAACATAGTAATGTGAAATTGCACTGACAAGACCTGTGCGCACACCAGTTCAGCGGTTCTCGAGGAGGTTTCCCTCTGAACCGGGACGAACCCTGCTGCGGCTAGGTCTTGAGGCGGGTCAGGAGCTCCTCGACGAAGCCCTCCAGGTGGGGCGGGTGGGGGCCGGGCCGGGTGGCACAGAACCAGGTCCGGGTCAGCGGCTGTTCGCCCATCCGCACCAGCGCCAGGCCGTGCGAGGCCGCGTACGGGGCGGCCGTCCAGTTGGGCAGCACCGCCACCCCCTGGCCGCCCGCCACCATCTCGACCACCAGGTCGGTCACCACCGGCATCGTGGTGATCCGGCCGGGCCGGGCGCCCGCGGGGATCGGCAGCGGCTCCGCGGGGATGCGCCGCTGGTCGTAGAAGTCGTAGAGGACCAGGTCCACGCCGTCGAAGTGGCGGGCGGTCACGTGCGGGAGCGCCGCCCAGGGGTGGCCCGCGGGCACCACCGCCACCATCTCGTCCTCGAAGAGCCGGGTCAGGGTCACCCGGTCCATCTGCGCGTCCGACTTGGTGACGAGGGCGACGTCGATCCTGTCGGCGAGCAGCGCCGGGATCGGGGCGTCGTCGGGGACGGTCTCGATCCGCACCTCGATGTCCGGCTCCCGCTCGCGGTAGGCGCGCAGCACGGGCGGCAGCCACGGGAAGGTGGTGCTGCACTGGGCGGCGAAGCGCACCCGCCGGTCACGGCCGTCGCGGAGGTCGCGCAGGTCCCGGCCGGCCGACTCCAGCTCGCCGAGGACGCGGCGGGCGGCGACGAGCATCCGGCGGCCGGCCGCGTTGGGCACCAGGCGGCGGCCCTTGCGGTCGAAGAGCCGCGTCCCCAGACGGTCCTCCAGCCGGGTCAGCCGCTGGCTGAGGGCGGGCTGGCTGACGTAGAGCCGCTCGGCGGCGGCGGTCAGGGAGCCCGTCTCGGCGGTGGCGTCGAGGAGCTCCAGGTCCCGCAGGTCCACATCCATAACCTGGGATTATCACATGCTCCAATTTCCGTCGTGGTCTTATCGGTTGGGAGCTCATACGTTTCCGGTGTCACCCACGGAACTCCCGAAAGGCACCGGACATGACCGACACCACCACCCGCCGCACCGCCCTGATCACCGGCTCCTCCAGCGGCATCGGGCTGGACATCGCACGGGCCTTCCTGGCCGACGGCGCCAACGTCGTCCTGAACGGCCGCGACGCGGACCGCCTCGCCAAGGCCGCCGCGTCCCTCGGGCACCCCGGGCGCACCGCGTGGGCGGCCGGCTCCATCGCGGCGCCGGAGACCGGCGAGCTGCTCGTGCGCACCGCGCTGGAGCGCTTCGGCCGCATCGACGTACTGGTCAACAACGCCGGTACGTTCGCCTCCAAGCCCTTCACCGAGGTGACCGAGGAGGAGCTCGACGGCTTCCTCACCGGCAACCTCAAGGGCACCTACCTCACTACGCAGGCCGTCGTACGGGCCCTGCGCGCCCAGGGCCGGGGCGGCAGCGTCGTCAACATCGGCACCACCCTGGTGGACCACGCGATCGCCGGCTTCCCGGCCTCCGCCCCGGTGGTCAGCAAGGCCGGGGTGCACGCGCTGACGACCACCCTGGCCGCCGAGCTCGCGGCGGACGGCATCCGCGTGAACCTGGTGTCCCCGGGGATCGTGCGCACGCCGCTGCACTCCGGCGCCGACGTGGACTCCTTCGGCGGACTCGCCCTGCTGGACCGGGTCGGCGAGGTCTCGGAGGTCTCCGAGGCGGTGCTGTACCTGGCAGGAGCCTCTTTCGTCACCGGCCACGCGCTGCGCGTGGACGGCGGTCACGTCACCGGCCGCCCCTGACCCCGCCACCGCCTCCGTCCCCATCGACGAAGTCGCCCCGGAGGACCGGGGCGTGGGCGGGGTCACGACCGGCGCGCACCGCCGCCGGGCGGTGCAGGGGTGGCCGGCAGGACTACGGGAGCACCGCGACGCCGTCCAGTTCGAGCTGGGCCTCGACGTCCCACAGCCGGACCACGCCGACCACCGCCATCGCCGGGTAGTCGCGGCCGGCGAGGCGGTGCCAGATGCGGCCCAGTTCGGCGGCGTGCACCCGGTAGGCCTCCACGTCCACCGCGTACACCGTCACCCGGGCCAGGTCCGAGGGGTGGCCGCCGGCCGCGGCGAGTGCGGCCAGCAGATTGGCCAGGGCCCGCTCGAACTGCTCCGGCAGGCTGTCGCCGACCACCTTCCCGGAGCCGTCCAGCGCGGTCTGGCCGGCCAGGAAGACGATCCGCGAGCCGGTGGCCGACACCGCGTGGGAGAAGCCGGTGGCCGGGGACAGCTCCGGGGGGTTGATGCGTTCGGGGCTCATCGCGCCGCCACCCCCCGGTAGAGCTCCTTGGCGATGATGCCGCGCTGCACCTCGCTCGCCCCCTCGTAGATCCTGGGCGCCCGCACCTCCCGGTAGAGGTGCTCCAGCAGGTGGCCCCGGCGCAGGGCGGCCGCGCCGTGCAGCTGGACGGCGTGGTCCACCACGTACTGGGCCGTCTCCGTGGCGAGGAGCTTGGCCATGGCGACGCGTCCCGGGACGTCGGGAGCGCCGCCGTCGTAGGCGCCGGCCGCCGCGTACACCAGCAGCCGGGCGGCCTCGGTGCGGGTGGCCATGTCCGCGACGCGGTGCGCGACCGCCTGGAGGTCGGCGAGCACCCCGCCGAAGGCGGTCCGGCCGGCCGTGTGGGCCAGGGTCGCGTCGAGCGCGGCCCGCGCCATGCCGACCGCGAAGGCGCCCACGCTCGGCCGGAAGAGGTTCAGGGTCTCCATCGCGACGCGGAACCCCTGTCCGGGCCCGCCCAGTACGTCCTCGCGGCCGACGGGCACCCCCTCGAAGGCGAGCGAGCCGATCGGGTGCGGGGAGAGCATCTCCAGGGCCTCGCCGGTCAGCCCCGGGCGGTCCGCGGGGACCAGGAAGGCCGTGATGCCCTTCGCCCCCGGGGCCTCACCCGTACGGGCGAAGACGGTGTAGAAGTCGGCCTCGGGGGCGTTGGAGATCCAGCACTTGGCGCCCTCCAGCCGCCAGCCGGGCCCGTCCGGGGCCGCCGTCAGGGCGAGGGCCGCGGCGTCGGAGCCCGCGCCGGGCTCGCTCAGCGCGAACGCCGCCACGTGCCGGCCCGCCCGGACCCCCGGCAGCCACCGCTCCCGCTGGGCCGCGCTGCCCGACCGGAGCACCGGATGCGCCCCGAGCCCCTGGAGGGCCAGGGCCGTCTCCGCCTCGGTGCACCCGTAGGCCAGGGACTCGCGCAGCAGGCACAGCTCCAGCGCCCCCGAGTCGAAGACCCGCTCCAGCAGGCCCAGTTCCCCCAGCTCCGCGAGCAGGGGCCGGTTCACCCGTCCGGGCTCGCCCTTCTCGGCGAGCGGCCGCAGCCGCTCACGTGCGAGGGCGCGCAACCGGCCGCACCATTCCTCTTGTTCCGCCCCGAGCGCGAATCCGGCCATCCGAATGCCCCCAAGTCCTGTCGACACTCTTATCGCGTCCTGTTGACTGCCGTCACCATCACGATACGCTCGGAACGTACTGGCACGGCCGGCTCCACCACAAAATCCGGACGTTGCAAGGGGGCGAACCCGCCTTGGAGCTCAAGCCATCCGCTCACGCCGACACCTTTGCCCGCGACCACCTGCCGCCCGCCCACGCCTGGCCGCAGCTCCTCTTCGAGCTGCCCGAACTGGCCTACCCGGACCGGCTGAACTGCGGCACCGAACTGCTCGACGCCACCATCGAGCGCTTCGGCCCGGACCGGCCCGCCTTCCGCGACGGCGCCGGCGGGGTGTGGTCCTACGGGGAGCTCCGCGCACGCGTCGACGCCCTCGCCCACGTCCTCACCATCGATCTCGGCGTCGTCCCCGGCAACCGGGTGCTGCTGCGCGGGCCCACCGGCCCCTGGCTCGCGGCCTGCTGGCTGGCGGTGATGAAGGCGGGCGCGGTGGCCGTCACCGTACTGGCCCAGCAGCGCGCCCAGGAGCTGGCCACGGTGTGCGCCATGGCCGGGGTGCGGCACGCGCTGTGCCACGCCGACGTCATCGACGACCTGGCCAAGGCCGAGGTGCCCGGACTGCGGATCACCCCCTACGGCGGCGGCTCCGGGGACGACCTGCTGCGGCTCGCCGAGGCGTACTCCGCGCCCTACCCGGCCGTCCCGACCTCCGCCGACGACGTCGCGCTGATCGCCTTCACCTCCGGGACCACGGGCCGCCCCAAGGGCTGCATGCACTTCCACCGCGACCTCCTCGCCGTCGCCGACACCTTCTCCCGCCACGTCCTGCGGCCCCGCCCCGACGACGTGTTCGCGGGCAGTCCGCCGCTCGGGTTCACCTTCGGGCTCGGCGGGCTGGTCGTCTTCCCGCTGCGGGCCGGCGCCAGCGCGCTGCTGCTGGAGCAGGCCACGCCCCGGGTGCTGCTGCCGGCCCTCGCCGAGCACCGGGTCACCGTGCTGTTCACGGCGCCCACCGCCTACCGGTCGATGCTGGACACCCTGGGCCCGTACGACACGGGGGCCTACGACCTGTCGGCGCTGCGCCGCTGCGTCTCCGCCGGCGAGAACCTGCCCGCCGCGACCTGGCGGGCCTGGCACGCGCGCACCGGGCTGCGGATCATCAACGGCATCGGGGCCACCGAGCTGCTGCACATCTTCATCTCCGCCGCCGACGAGGACGTCCGCCCCGGTACCACCGGCCGGGTGGTGCCCGGCTGGGAGGCACGGGTGGTGGACCCGTCCGGGCGGCCCGTCCCCGACGGCGAGCCCGGACTGCTGGCCGTGCGCGGGCCGGTGGGCTGCCGCTACCTCGCCGACCCCCGGCAGGGCGAGTACGTCCGGGACGGCTGGAACCTGACCGGCGACACCTACGTCCGCGACCCCGACGGCTACTTCCGCTACGTCGCCCGCGCCGACGACATGATCGTCTCTTCGGGTTACAACATCGCGGGCCCCGAGGTCGAGGAGGCCCTGCTGCGCCATCCGGACGTGGCGGAGGCCGCCGTCGTCGGCCGCCCCGACGAGCGGCGCGGGCAGATCGTGGTCGCGTACACCGTGCCGCGCGACGGGGCGGTGCTGACGGAGGAGGCCCTGCGGACCTTCATGAAGGGGGAGCTGGCCCCGCACAAGTGCCCGCGCTCCTTCGTCTTCCTGCCCGCGCTGCCGCGCACCCCCACCGGCAAACTCCAGCGGTTCCGGCTGCGCGATCTAGAGTGAACCCGTGGTCGAGCAGCACACTCCGCGATCCCTGATCGTCACCTTCTACGGCGCCTACGGGCGGTCCTTCGAGGGCGCCGTCCCGGTGTCCGCCCTGGTCCGCCTGCTGGGCGCGGCCGGGGTCGACGCGCCCTCCGTCCGTTCCTCGGTGTCCCGGCTGAAGCGGCGCGGCTTCCTCGTGCCCGCGAAGGCCGCCGACGGGTCGGCCGGGTACGAACCCTCCGAGGAGGCCCGGCTGCTGCTGGAGGACGGGGACCGGCGGATCTACGGGGCCGTGCCGGTGTCCCCGGAGTGGCTGGTCGCGGTCTTCTCCGTCCCCGAGCAGGAGCGGCACAAGCGGCACCTGCTGCGCTCCCGGCTGGCCCGGCTGGGCTTCGGGGCGGTGGCGCCGGGCGTGTGGATCGCCCCCGCCCAGCTGGCCGAGGAGACCGGGCACACCCTGGAACGGCTGCACCTGACCGGGTACGTGGAGCTCTTCCGCGGCGCCCACGCCGGTTTCGCCCCCACCGCCGAGACGGTCGCCCGCTGGTGGGACCTGGCGGCGCTGGCCAAGCAGCACGAGGACTTCCTCGACCGGCACGAACCGGTCCTGCGCGCCCTCCGGTCGGGCCCCGAGCCCACCCCCGAGGACGCCTACCGGTCCTACCTGGCAGCCCTGGACACCTGGCGCCGGCTCCCCTACTCCGACCCCGGCCTCCCCCGCGACCTCCTCCCCGAGGACTGGCCGGGCGACCGCTCCGCAGCCGTCTTCCAGGAACTCCACACCCGCCTCCACACCCCGGGCGCCCTCTTCGTCCGGCAGCGGCCCTAGCGCGGAACGCGGCGTCCGTGGCGGCGGGCGCGCCGGGGCGGAAATTGCGGTGCGGGCCGACCCCGGAGGGCGCCAGCATGGGGCATGACATGGACCTTCAGCACTGATCTGGCGGCCTATCTGGCTGCCGCGCGCCCGGCCGTGGCCGCGCAGCCCGTCGTCAACACCGGCCTGCTGACCGTCGCCGACGCCTTGGAGCGGCGGGGCCCGCGGGCCTTCGGTGACGCCGACCCCCTCTTCGGCTGGTGGACCGGCGCGGACGGGGCCGTCGACGGGGCCCTGCTGCACACCCCGCCGTTCCCACTGCTGCTCGGCGCCGCACCCCCCGAGGCGGTCCGGGCCCTGGCCGGCGCGCTCGGCGCCGAGCCGCTGCGCGGCCGCACCGGCGGGTTCAACGCCCGCCGCGCCGACGCGCAGGTGCTGGCGGCGGCCCGGGGCACGCCGACCCGCGTCGTCGAGGAGCTGCGCCTGTACCGGCTGGCCACCCTGGCCCCGCCCGACCCCACCCCGGAGGGCCGGGTACGGACCGCCGGCGAGGCGGACCTGCCCCTGCTGCGGGAGTGGATCGAGGCCTTCGACCGGGAGTGCGGCATCCCCGCCGGCCCGTCCGAGGCCCGGCTGCGCGACCGCATCTCCTACGGCGGGCTGCTGCTGTGGGAGCTCGACGGCCGGCCGGTGTCGCTGGCCGGCTTCTCCCGCCCGATCGGCGGTGCCTCCCGCGTCGGGCCCGTCTACACCCCGCTCGCCCACCGGGGCCACGGCCATGCCGCCGGGGTGACGCACGCGGCGAGCCGGGCCGCGTACGCCGCCGGGGCGGCCGAGGTGCTGCTCTTCACCAACCTGGCCAACCCCACCAGCAACGGGGTCTACCAGCGCCTGGGCTACGCCCCGGTGGAGGACCGGGTCGTGCTGGAGGCGGTCTGAGCTACCCCTTGCCGGTCGGGGGTTTGCGGCTGCCGGCGCGGTAGGGGGCCGGCCAGGGGGCGCCGGGGCCCGTGTAGGCCTGGTCGGCGGCCGCGTGCAGGGTCCAGTGCGGGTCGTACAGGTGGGGGCGGCCGAGGGCGCAGAGGTCGGCGCGGCCGGCCAGCAGCAGCGAGTTGACGTCGTCCCAGGAGGAGATCGCGCCGACGGCGATGACGGGGATGCCGAGGGCGTTGCGGATGCGGTCGGCGTAGGGGGTCTGGTAGGAGCGGCCGTACTCGGGGGCCTCGTCGGAGACCACCTGGCCGGTGGAGACGTCGACGGCGTCGGCGCCGTGGGCGGCGAAGGCGGCGGCGATCCGTTCGGCCTCCTCGGGCGTGGTGCCGCCGGGTGCCCAGTCGGTGGCCGAGAGGCGGACCGTCATCGGGCGGTCGGCGGGCCAGACCTCGCGGACGGCGTCGAAGACCTCCAGGGGGAAGCGGAGCCGGTTCTCCAGGGGGCCGCCGTAGGCGTCCTCGCGGTGGTTGGTGAGCGGGGAGAGGAACCCGGACAGCAGGTAGCCGTGCGCGCAGTGCAGTTCCAGCAGGTCGAAGCCGCAGTCGGCGGCCCGGACGGCGGCGGCCGCGAAGTCGGAGCGGATCGCGGCCAGGTCGGCGGCCGCCAGGGCGCGCGGGACGGCGGAGACCCCGGCCCGGTAGGGCAGCGCGGAGGCGGCGACCAGGGGCCAGTTGCCGTCCGGGAGCGGTTCGTCCATGCCCTCCCACATCAGCCGGGTGGAGCCCTTGCGGCCGGAGTGGCCGAGCTGGACTCCGAGGGCCGTACCGGGCGCGGAGGCGTGGACGAATTCGGCGATCCGCTTCCAGGCGGCCGCCTGCTCCGCGGTCCACAGGCCGGCGCAGCCGGGGGTGATGCGGCCTTCGGCGCTGACGCACACCATCTCCGTCATGACCAGCCCGGCTCCGCCGAGGGCCCGGCCGCCCAGGTGCACGAGGTGGAAGTCGCCGGGGACTCCGTCCTCGGCCGAGTACGTGTCCATCGGCGAGACCACGACGCGGTTGCGCAGGGTGAGCCCGCGGAGGGTGAACGGGGTGAACATGGGCGGGGTTCCCGCGCCGTCGGCGTCCTCCGGGCAGCCGAAGTCGCGTTCCACCGCCCGGGTGAACCGTTCGTCGCGCAGCCGGAGGTTGTCGTGGGTGACGCGGCGGCTGCGGGTGAGCAGGTTGAAGGCGAACTGCCGGGCGGGCTGGTCCACGTACCCGGCGAGGTCCTCGAACCAGCGCATGCTGGCGGCGGCGGCGCGCTGGGTGCTGGCCACGGCCGGGCGGCGCTCCTCCTCGTAGGCGGCGAGGGCGGAGGGGACGTCGGGCAGCCGGTCGAGGGCCTCGGCGAGGGTGAGGGCGTCCTCGACGGCGAGCTTGGTGCCGGAGCCGATGGAGAAGTGGGCGGTGTGCGCCGCGTCGCCGAGCAGCACCACGTTGCCGTGCGACCAGTGCGCGTTGACGACGGTGCGGAAGCGGGTCCACGCCGAGCGGTTCCCGCGCAGCGGCCGGCCCTGCAGGGCCTCGGTGAAGGTCTTGGCGCAGCGGGAGGCCGATTCGGCCTCGTCGCACAGGTCGAGGCCGGCCGCCCGCCACACCTCCTCCCGCATCTCCACAATGACGGTGGAGGAGTCGGGCGCGTACGGGTAGCCGTGCAGCTGCATGACCCCGTGCTCGGTCTCGGCGATCTCGAAGCGGAACGAGTCGAAGGCGAAGTCGGCGGCGAGCCAGACGTACCGGCAGCGTCCGGGGGTCTCGGTGGGCCGGAAGCGGTCGGCTCCGCGGGCCCGGGTCGCGCTGTGCACCCCGTCGGCGGCGACCACCAGGTCGTACGACCCGGCCAGGGCGAAGGCGTCGGGGGCCTCGGCGCGGAAGCGCAGGCGCACGCCGAGGCCGGCGCAGCGTTCGTGGAGGATCTCCAGGAGCCGGCGGCGGCCGAGGGCGGCGAAGCCGTGGCCGCCGGAGGTCAGCAGCCGGCCCCGGTGGACGACGTCCACGTCGTCCCAGCGGACGAACTCGGCGGCGAGGGCGGCGTGGACGACGGTGTCGGCGCGTTCGATGCCGCCGAGGGTCTCGTCCGAGAGCACCACGCCGAAGCCGAAGGTGTCCTCGGGGGCGTTGCGCTCCCACAACTCCACCGTGTGCCCCTGGCGGGCCAGCAGCGCGGCGGTGTAGAGCCCGCCCGGTCCGCCGCCGACGACGGCCACCCTCATGGCGCTCGCGGACATGCGGTTACCTGCCCTTCCACTCCGGGGGCCGCTTCGCGGTGAACGCGGCGTGGAACTCGGCGTAGTCCCGGCCGTTCATCAGCAGGGCCTGGGTGTTGGCGTCCAGTTCCACCGAGGCGGCCAGGGGCATGTCCAGCTCGGCGGTGAGCAGGGCCTTGGTCTGGGCGTGGGCGAGGGCCGGTCCGGCGGCGAGGCGGGCGGCGAGTTCGGCGGCGCGGGCGTCGGCCTTGCCCTCGTCGACGAGTTCGCTGAGCAGGCCGATCCGCTCGGCCTCGGCGGCGCGTACGGGCTCTCCGAGCATCAGCAGCCGGGTGGCGTGGCCGAGGCCGACGACCCGGGGCAGCAGGTACGCGGCGCCCATGTCGCCGCCGGACAGGCCGACGCGGGTGAAGAGGAAGGCGAAGCGGGCGGAGGGGTCGGCGATCCGGAAGTCGGCGGCGAGGGCGAGCACGGCCCCGGCTCCGGCGGCCACCCCGTGCACGGCGGCGATCACCGGGAAGGGGCACTCGCGGAGGGCGCGGACCACCTGGCCGGTCATCCGGTTGAAGTCGAGGAGCTGGGCGGTGTCCATGGCGAGGGTGGCGCCGATGATCTCGTCCACGTCCCCGCCGGAGCAGAAGCCGCGGCCCTCGCCGGCGAGGACGAGGGCGCGCACGGAGCGGGTGCGGGACAGTTCGGCGAGCAGATCGCGCAGGTCGGCGTAGGCGCCGAAGGTGAGCGCGTTCAGCTTCTCGGGGCGGTCGAGGGTGACGGTGGCCACGCCGTCCTGCCGGGTCACCCGCAGGTGGCGCCACCGTTCGGTCTCTGGTGTGGAACCGGTGAAGGGGCTCACACCGTCGAAGCTATCACCGAATCGTGACTGCCGTCAGAGAAACGCGACAAGTGGTCCCCCCGATGGCGGTACGCGGAGGCGGCGACAGGGCCGAAGGTCCCCGGCCGCGCCCGCCCCGGTCCCCCGCCGCCCGGCCGGGGTGCCCTACGGGAGTGCGGGCCGTGCCCCTATCGTTGAACGGAGGACTTCCCCGCGCCCCACCCTCAGGGGCCTCACGCACCTCACGGACCACACGCATCTCACGGACCTCACGGACCTCACGGACCTCACGGAAGGACGGACCAGCCGTGCACGACACCTCCGCCTGGCGGATCGCCCTTCCGCACACGACCGCCGCCGTCCCGATGGCCCGCGCCCTGATCCGCACCGCGTTCACCGACCCGGAACGGTGTCCCGACAGCGACACGGCCGAGCTGCTGACCGCCGAGCTGGTGGCGAACGCCGTCGAGCACACTCCGGGGGGCGCCCCGATCGAGCTGGTCGTGGAGCTGCGCGCGAACGGCTGCCAGGTGGAGGTGCACGACGGGGATCCGCAGCCGCCCGGCGACCTCACCGCCGGCCGTCCCGGGCACCACCCCGACCCGTGGCAGGAGGGCGGACGCGGACTGCTGCTGATCCGGGCCCTCAGCTCCGCCTGCGGCCACCGGCCGACCCCGCACGGCAAGGCCGTCTGGTTCACCCTGCCGGGCCGGGTGACGGCGACCGCCTGAGCGCCCGGCCGCCGAACGCCCGGCCCCTCGCCGCAGGAGCCCGCATGACTATGCGGCCGCGTATCCGGCCGGTTACACGGCGGGCCCGGCGAGCGTCGCGACGAGGACGGCCTTGATGGTGTGCAGCCGGTTCTCCGCCTCGTCGAAGACGACGGAGTGTGCGGACTCGAACACCTCGTCCGTGACCTCCAGCGAGTCCAGTCCGTGCCGCTCGTGGACCTCCCGGGCCACCTTGGTGCCCAGGTCGTGGAAGGCGGGCAGGCAGTGCAGGAACTTCACGTCCGGGTTCCCGGTCGCGCGCAGCACGTCCATGGTGACGGCGTACGGGGCCAGGGCCGCGATCCGCTCGTCCCAGACCTCCTTGGGCTCGCCCATCGAGACCCAGACGTCCGTGGCCACGAAGTCGGCCTGCGCCACGCCCTCCGTGACCTCCTCCGTCAGGGTGATCCGGGCCCCGCTGGCCGCGGCGAGCTCGCGGGCCCGCGCCACCACGGCCGCGTCCGGCCAGTACGCCTCCGGCGCGACGATGCGCACGTCCATGCCCAGCAGGGCGCCGGTCACCAGGTACGAGTTGCCCATGTTGAAGCGGGCGTCGCCCAGGTAGGCGAAGGAGATCCGCTCCAGCGGCTTGGCGCAGTGCTCGGTCATGGTCAGCAGGTCGGCCAGCATCTGGGTGGGGTGCCAGTCGTCGGTGAGGCCGTTGAAGACGGGCACGCCGGAGTGGGCGGCCAGGTCCTCGACGGCCTGCTGGCTGTCGCCCCGGTACTCGATGCCGTCGAACATCCGGCCGAGCACCCGCGCGGTGTCCCGGATCGACTCCTTGTGTCCCATCTGGGAGCCGGAGGGGTCGAGGTAGACCGTGTGGGCGCCCTGGTCGGCGGCGGCGACCTCGAACGCGCAGCGGGTGCGCGTGGAGGTCTTCTCGAAGATCAGCGCGAGGTTCTTCCCCTGGAGCCGGCGCTGCTCGGCCCCGGCCTTCTTGGCCGCCTTGAGTTCGGCTGCGAGCTCGACCAGGCCGCGGAACTCGGCGGCGGTGAAGTCGAGCTCCTTGAGGAAACTGCGGCCGAAGAGGTCGGTGGCCATGGGGGACGCTCCAGTGTGGCGCTGACGGGGACGCTGGAAGTCTATACGACGCTCTGTATTGATATACAGAGTGGTGGATCACATCGCACGGCAGCCGTCCCCTCGGGCCGGGCGTGTGCCGACCGTGCGCCGGCCCTCACACCGCGTCCCGCTCCACGGGGCAGCTCATGCAGCGCGGACCGCCCCGGCCCCGGCCCAGCTCGCTGCCGGGGATCTCGATCACCTCGATGCCCTCCTTGCGCAGGTGCGTGTTGGTGGTGACGTTCCGCTCGTAGGCGACGACCACCCCGGGCTCGACGGCCAGCACGTTGCACCCGTCGTCCCACTGCTCGCGCTCCGCCGCGTGCACGTCCTGCGTGGCGGTGAGCACCCGCACCTTGTCCAGGCCGAGCGCCTCGGCGATCGTCCGGTGCATGTGCTCCGGCGGGTGGTCGCTCACCCTCAGCTCGCCCGCCCCCTCGCCCGGCCGGATCGTGTAGGAGCGCAGCATGCCGAGCCCGGCGTACTGAGTGAACGTATCTGCATCGACCATCGTCATCACCGTGTCCAGGTGCATGAAGGCCCGCCGCTTGGGCAGGTCCAGGGCCACGATGACGGAGGCCGACCCGGCCGCGAACAGGCCCCGGGCGAGCATCTCCACCGCCTGCGGAGTGGTCCGCTCGCTCATCCCGATGAGCACGGCGCCGTTGCCGATGACCAGGACGTCGCCGCCCTCGATGGTCGAGGGGTAGTCCGCCTGGCCCTGCGACCAGTAGGGGAAGGGGCCCGCACCGGTGAACAGCGGGTGGTGCCGGTAGATCGCCTCGAAGTGCACGGTCTCGCGCTGCCGGGCGGGCCAGCGCATGGCGTTGACGGACACCCCGTCGTAGATCCAGGCGGAGGTGTCGCGGGTGAAGAGGTGGTTGGGCAGCGGCCCCAGCAGGAAGCCGTCCAGGTCGAGGGCGTGGAACCGCACCGAGACCGGTTCGGTGTGCCGCTCCAGGAACTCCCGCTTGGTCATGCCGCCGACCAGGGCCTCCGCGAGTTCGGCGGAGGGCAGCCCGTCGAAGACCGCCCGCAGGTGGTCGGTGGCGAGCGGACCGTACTCCTTCTCGTCGAAGACCCGGTCCAGCACCAGGAGGCGCGCCTCGGGGACGTCGAGGACCTCGCGGAGCAGGTCGCCGAAGAGGTGGACGGCGACACCGCGGTCGCGGAGCACGTCCGCGAACCCGTCGTGCTCCTGGCGGGCCCGGCGCACCCACAGCACGTCGTCGAAGAGCAGGGCGTCCTTGTTGCTTGGTGTGAGCCGCTTCAGCTCCAGGTCGGGCCGGTGGAGGATGACGCGGCGCAGCCGCCCGGTCTCGGAGTCGACATGGAATCCCATGCCGTACACATTCCCAGAACGGGCGGCTTTCTGACCTCGCGTCGGGCGACCCCGGTCAGCGCAGGCCGAGAAGTGCCGTCGGGGTGCCGATGACGTCCGGGGCGGTCAGGCCCAGCTTGGGGACGGTCAGGTTCGGGACGCCGTTGTTGCTCGCGTCCGGCATCGTCAGCGGGGCACCGACGACCGCACCGGGGGTGCGGGTGATCAGCGTGGTGGCCGGGGACTCCAGGGAGCCCTCGCCGTCCGTCGCCTGCTCGCCCAGCAGGTTGGGCACCGCCGAGGTGAGGCGGGTGGCCCCCAGGTCGGCGGCGATCGGTACCACCGGGAGCAGTGGGGTCGGCAGCAGGTCGCCCTGGTGGAACCGGGGCGCCTCCGGGGAACCGACGAGCGGCACCGGGACCCCGGTGGCCAGCTTCGGCGCCGGAACGCCCAGCGTGGTCTCCACCGCCTCCAGCGGGACACCCACCGGGACCGAGTCGGCCACGGCCGGGGAGGCCGCGCCGGCCGCGGCCATACAGGTCATGAGCGCCGCAATGCTTCCGCGCGCGGTCATCTTCATAGGTGACGTTCCGTCCTTCCTGGGTCGCGGACACTCCGCTGCCCTGGATGAACGATCCCGCCGCCGGTTTCCCGGGGCTTCCGCGGGAAAGTTCCCCCATACGACCTAATTCGGGGCCGTACGGGGGCTGCCGCTTTACGCCGCGCCTTTACCGGTGCGGCGCCCTCACAGGCGCGGGTCGACCGGCTCCGACTCGAGGGCGAGCACGGCGAACACCGGCTCGTGGACCCGCCACAGCGGCTCTCCCTCCGCCAGCCGGTCCAGCGCCTCCAGGCCGAGCGCGTACTCGCGCAGGGCGAGCGAGCGCTTGTGCCCCAGGAACCTCTGGCGCAGCCGCTCCAGCTGCTCCGGACGCGCGTACTCCGGCCCGTAGACGATCCTCAGGTACTCGCGTCCGCGGACCTTCACCCCGGGCTGGACCAGCCGTCCCCTGCCGTCCCGGGCGTACGCCTGGAGCGGCTTGACCACCATGCCCTCGCCCCCGGCGGCGGTCAGCTCCAGCCACCACTCGGTGCCCGCGCGCACCGACTCCTCGTCGCCGGTGTCCACGTACACCCTGCGGGTGCGGCGCAGCAACGGGGCGTCCGTGCCCTCGTCCGCGTCGGCGAGCCGGTCCAGCCAGGCGAGCTGCTCGTCGTGCGGTACGGCGGCCAGGGACCGGCCGGCTGCCGCGAGCAGCTGGAACGGCGCGAAACGTACGCCGTCCAGCCCGTCGGTGCTCCAGCAGTAGCGCCGGTACGCCTCGGTGAAGGCGGCGGCGTCGTCGGCCCGCCCGCGCTGGCGCTCCAGCAGCGCGCCGGTGTCCACTCCCCTGGCCGCGGCCGCCTCCAGGGCGGCGACGGCGTCCGGGAGGACGGCGCGGGAGGCGGCGCCCACGGCCGCGTACTGGTTGCGGAGCAGGCCCGTGGACTTCAGGGACCAGGGCAGCAGCTCCCCGTCGAACAGCAGCCAGTCCGTGCCGAGTTCCTCCCACAGCCCCGCGCGGTCGACCGCCGTGCGCAGCCGGGCGAGGAACTCCTCGGTGACCTGCGGGTCCGGGAAGAAGGGCCGGCCGGTGCGGGTGTAGAGGGAGCCGGTGGGGCCGTCCTCGACGCCGAACCGCTCGCGGGCGGCGGCCGCGTCCCGGCACAGCAGGACGGTGGCGCGGGAGCCCATGTGCTTCTCCTCGCACACCACCCGTCCGATGCCGTCGGCCCGGTACTGGGCGAAGGCCTCGGCGGGGTGCTCCAGGTGGCCCTCCTGCTGCGAGGTGGCCGTCGGCGCCATGGTCGGCGGCAGGTACGGCACCAGCCGGGGGTCCACCGCGAAGCGGCTCATGACCTCCAGGGCGGCGGCCGCGTTCTCCTCGCGGACGCCGACGTTCCCCAGGTGGCGGGTCTCCACGACCCGTCGTCCGTGGACGTCGGCCAGGTCGAGCGGGCGCCCCTCGTGGCCTCCCGGCACCTCGGCGGCGAGCGGCTTCACCGGCTCGTACCAGACCTTCTCGGCCGGTACGTCGACCAGTTCGCGCTCGGGCCAGCGCAGGGCGGTCATCCGGCCGCCGAAGACGGCACCGGTGTCGAGGCAGATGGTGTTGTTGATCCAGGTGGTGTCCGGGACGGGGGTGTGGCCGTAGACCACGACCGCCTTGCCGCGGTAGTCCTCGGCCCACGGGTAGCGCACGGGCAGGCCGAACTCGTCGGTCTCGCCGGTGGTCTCGCCGTACAGGGCGTGCGAGCGGACCCGGCCGGAGGTGCGGCCGTGGTACTTCTCGGGCAGTCCGGCGTGGCAGACGACCAGCTTGCCGCCGTCGAGGACGTAGTGGCTGACCAGGCCGGCGATGAACTCCCTGACCTCCTTGACGAACTCCTCGCTCTCGCGGGAGAGCTGCTCGACGGTCTCGGCGAGGCCGTGCGTCTGCTGGACCTTGGACCCCTTGAGGTAACGCCCCAGCTTGTTCTCGTGGTTCCCGGGCACGCACAGGGCGTTGCCGGACTTGACCATGCCCATCACCCGGCGCAGCACGCCGGGGCTGTCCGGGCCGCGGTCGACGAGGTCGCCGACGAAGACGGCGGTGCGGCCGGCGGGGTGGGCCCCGTCCTCGTAGCCGAGCTTGGCAAGGAGGGTCTCCAGCTCGGAGGAGCAGCCGTGGATGTCGCCGACGATGTCGAAGGGGCCGGTGAGGTGGGCGAGGTCGTTGAACCGCTTCTCCAGCACCACTTCGGCGGTGTCGGCCTCCTCGACCGTGCGCAGGACGTGCACCTTGCGGAAGCCCTCGCGCTCCAGGCCGCGCAGGGAGCGGCGCAGCTCGGAGCGGTGCCGCTGGATGACCCGGCGGGGCAGTCCGGCCCGGTCGGGGCGGGCGGCGTTGCGCTCGGCGCAGACCGACTCGGGCATGTCGAGGACGATCGCGACGGGCAGGACGTCGTGCTCGCGGGCGAGGCGTACGAGCTCGCGGCGGGCCTCCTGCTGGACGCTGGTGGCGTCCACGACGGTGAGCCGTCCGGCGGCGAGCCGCTTGCCGGCGACGTAGTGGAGGACCTCGAAGGCGTCCTTGCTGGCGCTCTGGTCGTTCTCGTCGTCGGCGACCAGGCCCCGGCAGAAGTCGGAGGAGAGGACCTCGGTGGGCTTGAAGTGCTTGCGGGCGAAGGTGGACTTGCCCGATCCGGTGGCGCCGACGAGGACGACGAGGGACAGGTCGGGGACGGGGAGCACCCGGTGGGCCGGGCGGCCGCCGGCCGTGCGGGCGTCGGTGGTGGCGGCGTCGGTGGTGGGGGTGGTCATGCTGCCTCGCCCTCCTTCGGGCTCTCGGTGACGGTGGTGAAGACGGCCATCTGGGTCGGCGCTCCGACCTCGGGGTCCTCGTCGCCCACCGGTACGTGGGCGACGGTGTAGCCGTGCCGGGCGGCCACGCGGGCGGCCCAGGCGCGGAACTCCTCGCGGGTCCACTCGAAGCGGTGGTCGCGGTGGCGGACGTGCCCGGCGGGCAGGGACTCCCAGCGGACGTTGTACTCGACGTTCGGGGTGGTCACGAGGACCGTGCGGGGGCGGGCCGCGGCGAAGACGGCGTACTCCAGCGCGGGCAGCCGGGGCGGGTCGAGGTGCTCGATCACCTCGCTCAGGACGGCCGCGTCGTAGCCGGCCAGCCGCTTGTCGGTGTAGGCGAGCGAGCCCTGGAACAGCCGGACGCGGGAGCTCTGGCGCTCCCCCATCCGTTCCAGCCGCAGCCGCCGGGCGGCCGTGGTCAGCGCCCGGACGGACACGTCGACGCCGACGACCTCGGTGTACGCCGGGTCCTTGAGCAGGGCCTGTACGAGGTGCCCCTCGCCGCAGCCGAGGTCCAGCACCCGCTGGGCGCCGGCCCCGCGCAGGGCGTCGAGGATCGCGTCGCGCCGGCGCACGGCGAGCGGCACGGACCGCTCCGGGGTGCCCGGGGACTCGTCGGAGCCTTCGGGGACGGTCTGGTCCACGGCGTTGTCGAGTTCCTCGGCCTCGCTCCCGTCGGCCTCGGCCAGCCGGGCCAGTTCCAGGCGCTCCATGGCGTTCTGGGTGAGCCGCTTGTGGCGGGCCAGGTAGCGGGCGGTGATCAGCGCGTGCTCGGGGTGCGCGGCCAGCCAGCCGTCCCCGGCGCGCAGCAGCTTGTCGACCTCGTCGGGGGCGACCCAGTAGTGCTTGGCGTCGTCGAGCACGGGCAGCAGGACGTACAGCTGGCGCAGGGCGTCCTCCAGCCGCAGCCCGCCCTCCAGCACGAGCCGCACGTAGCGGCTGTCGCCCCACTCCGGGAACCGCTCGTCGAGCGCGATCGGCACGCACTCCACCCGGTCCCAGCCCAGCGGGCCGAACAGGCGGCGCACCAGCTCCGGGCCGCCGCGGGCGGGTAGCACCGGGATCTCGATCCGCAGCGGGCGCGGCCGGCCCGGCAGTTCGGGGCGCAGCGCGCACTGGCCCTTGAGGGCGGTGCGGAAGACCCCGCTGAGTGCGACGGCGAGCAGCGAGGAGGCCGCGTACGGGCGGTCGTTGACGTACTGGGCGAGGGCGGCGTCGGGCGCCCCGCCCCGCCCCTTGCCCTGGCCGCGCCGGACCAGCGCGACGGGGTCCACCTCGAGCAGCAGCGCCACCGTGCACCGCTCGGCCGTCGCCTCGGGGTAGAACACGTGGGCGGTGCCGTGCGAGGTGGAGAACGCCTGCGCCCTGCCGGGATGCTTGTGCAGCAGAAATCCCAGGTCGGTGGCCGGATTCTCCGTCGTGCCGGTGGTGCTGATCGTCAGGAACATGCGTTCCAGCATGACCCGGGCACCACCGTCGGGGCGAACGGATTTCCGGTGTCAGCGCTGTTTGGGGATGTTGAGCGGGCGGCCGATGTGCCAGTGGGGTTCGGTGCCGCTGTACGGACAGAGGTAGGCGATCCGTTCGTGCTGCCACGGCTGGATCCGGTTCATCTCGCTCGCGGCGTGCTCCGCCGCGGCCTCGTTGGCGAACTGCTTCTTCTCCCCGCACGCCCTGGAGCGGGTGATGCGGCGCCTGGCGGCGGCGCCCGTCCTGCTGGTGCGCTTCATCTCTCCTGCCTATCCCAGCAGGAGCCGACCAGAAAGGCCCTTCACCCGATCGAGTGATAGTCGGCCGCGGACCCTTGCCTTACCCCGCGTCAGGCCAGGCGCGGCCCCAGGGCGGCGATGCGGTCCGGGCCGATCCGGCAGCAGCCGCCGACCAGCCGGGCCCCGGCCGCCCGCCAGGACCCCACCGGCCAGGGGGCGGGAGCGGCGGGGGCGTTCCAGCTCCCAGTGGCGGCGTCCCAGACGGAGCCGTCGTTCGGGTAGGCCACCAGCGGCTTGGCGGTGACGGAGGCGGCGGCCTCCAGGGCGGGCAGCACGTCGGCGGGGTCGCAGCAGTTGACGCCGACCGCGACCACCTCGGGGGCGGCGGCCGCCAGGGCGAACGCCTCGGCGAGGGGCTGGCCGGCCCGGGTGCGGCCGCCCCCGACCGTGTACGTGAGCCAGGCGCGGGCCCCCGTACCGGCCAGCACCCGCAGCAGGGCCTCCGCCTCCAGGACGTCCGGGACGGTCTCCAGCGCCAGGACGTCGGGGCCCGCCGCCAGCAGCGCCCCGATCCGGGGCCGGTGGAAGGCGGCCAGCTCCGCCACGGTGAGCCCGTACCGGCCGCGGTACTCGGAACCGTCCGCCAGGACCGCCCCGTACGGGCCCACCGAGGCGGCCACCCACACCTCGTGCGCGGCGGCCCGGGCGGCACGGCCCGCCACCCGCACGCTCCGCTCCAGCAGGGCCGGGTCGTGGCCGACCTGGTAGCTCGCGGTGATCAGCACCTCGGCGCCGGCCCGGACGTACGCGGCGTGGGCCGCCTCCACCTGGCCGGGGCGCTCGGCGAGCACCCGGCCCGTCCACATTCCCCCGGACAGGTCGCAGCCCTGGTCGGCGAGCTGGTTGCCCATCCCGCCGTCCAGCAGCAGGGTCCTGCGGGCCAGGGCTTCGGCGAGCGGGCCGGTCGCACGGGGCACGGTCCGCTTCCCTACCGGCCGAGCTGGGACAGGACGCGGGAGGAGACCAGCTCCAGGTGGTCCAGGTCGTCGAGGTCGAGGAGCTGGAGGTAGACCCGCGAGGAACCGATGGCGGCGTAGGTGCCGAGCTTCTCCACGACCTCGTCCGGGGAGCCGGCCAGGCCGTTGGCCTTCAGCTCGTCGACCTCGCGGCCGATGGCGGCGGCCCGGCGGGCGACCTCGGCGTCGTCCTTGCCCACGCACACCACCAGGGCGTTGGAGTAGACGAGCTCGTCCGCCGCGCGCCCGGCCTCGGCGGCGGCCTCCCGCACCCGGGCGAACTGCCGCCGGCTGTCCTCGACCGAGGCGAAGGGCATGTTGAACTCGTCCGCGTACCGGGCGGCGAGGCGCGGGGTGCGCCGCGCACCGTGCCCGCCGATGAGGACGGGCACCTTGGCCTGGGCCGGCTTGGGGAGCGCCGGGGAGTTCTCCACCTGGTAGTGGACGCCCCGGTGGTCGAAGGTCTCGCCGGGGGCGGTGGCCCACAGCCCGGTGACGATGGCGAGCTGCTCCTCCAGCCGGGCCATCCGCTCCGCCGGGAAGGGGATCCCGTACGCCTTGTGCTCCTCCTCGAACCAGCCCGCCCCCAGGCCGAGTTCCACCCGCCCGCCGGACATCTGGTCGACCTGCGCCACCTGGATGGCGAGGACGCCGGGCAGCCGGAACGTGCCGGCCGTCATCAGCGTGCCCAGGCGGATCCGCTTCGTCTCGCGGGCCAGGCCGGCGAGGGTGATCCAGGCGTCCGTGGGGCCCGGCAGGCCGTCGACGGAGCCCATCCGCAGGTAGTGGTCCGAGCGGAAGAACGCGTCGAAGCCCAGGTCCTCGGTGGCCTTGGCGACGGTCAGGAGGGTGTCGTAGCTCGCACCCTGCTGCGGTTCGGTGAAAATGCGGAGATCCATGCTCCCCATCCTGCCCGTCCCACCCCTGCCGGGTGAATCTTCGTCAACCGGAAGGTCCACCCCCCGCCCCGCCAGTGACCAGCGCGGATGGGGATCGTTGGCTCGGACGGAGCCGGACCGCCCGGCCCGCGCGCCGGCGGCCTCCCGCCGATGCGTCCACCGCCCCCTTCCGCACCGGAAGGGCCAGGGCCGAGGAGGCCGCCATGTCCCACGAGTCCGTGCCCGAGCATCCCGGACAGACCGGACAGGCAGCACACGACCACGCACGCCAGGAGTCCGCGGCTCCCGCCCAGGGCGGCGCGCCGAAGGGCCTGCTGCAGCAGATGGAGGAGCTGATGGCGGCGCTGAACGCCGACCTCTCCCAGCTCGACGCCGACCTCCAGCACTCCGCGGACCGCACCCTGCCTGCCGCGCCGGCGGCCTCCGGCGGACGCGCGTACGAGGGCGAGCTCCGCTCCGACCGCCACTCCGACCGGTCCTTCTGACCGCGGGGGTCCCGCCGTGCGCGGCGGGACCCTCCGGGCCGTCCCTTCCGGATCTTGCCCGACCCGCTCCCGGTTCAGCTCACGCCCGACGCCGAGCCCCGCTCGCGGACGGCCGCCATCCGGCGCAGCAGTGCCCGCACCCGGTCGCTCGACTCGTCCGCCGCGTCGATCGACTCTATGCACTGCCAGTACAGTCCCTCGTCGTCCGTCGCGCAGGCCACTCCGACGAGGGCTATGCCGACCTCGCCGAGCAGCTCCTGGAGCCCGAGCAGCGCCTGCCGCACGTCGGCCGTCCCGGCCAGCTGCGCCGCCCTCGGCGGCTGTTCGGGCGGTCTTCCCTCACCCCGCAGGGCCGCGCGGTCGATGACCCCGCAGCCTCTCCCGCCGGCTTCGCCCAGCCCCCGTGCCTCCGCCCTCAGCTCCGGCGGTCCGGTGACCGCCAGCCAGCTCCCGATGCCCTGGGCGAGCGCCTGTGCCTGCCAGGCCTCGCCCACGATGTCCCATGCCTCCCCGCTCCGCGCCAGCGCGTGCCGGCCGGCCGCGATGAGCCGTACCGCATCCATATGCCGTCCCCCGTCCGCACGACATCCCGCCGTTCTCCACTACCCAGAGTGAAGGCAACGAGCCAGTAAAGCCAGGGGTATTCGGAAATCTGTGGACACAAACATGGTTGTGGACGACGCCATCACTCCGAAGAGTGACGATCTGGTGTCGAAGTACCGGCAACCGGGAAGCGGTGCTCGTTCCTCTCGATCTTCGCGGCCAGCGCATCCAGCACATCAACCCCGAGAACCTCACAGAACTGCAGCAGATACGCCATCACGTCGGCCACCTCGTCGGCCACTCTGTGTGCGCTTTCGGGCTTCTCCATGACCGCGGCCGACTGTTCCGGAGTCAGCCACTGGAAGATCTCGACCAGTTCGGCGGCCTCCACGCTCAGGGCCACGGCCAGGTTCTTGGGCGTGTGGTACGGGGCCCAGTCCCGGGCGGCCGCGAAATCGGCCAGCCGTCGCTGGAGTTGGTACAGGCGTTCGCCTTGCGGGAGAGCGGGCCCGTCACCCGTGGGTGCTGCGTCGTTCATGGGGACAGGTCTACCACTGAGACGCCGGGGACCCCCCGACCGGTTCCCGCGGTGTCCTCGCCGACCGCCGCCACCAGCCCGATGTGCCCGCGCCCGCCGCACAGCACGGCGAGCCGCAGCAGTTCGGCGGCCTGCCGCCGGTCGAGCCCCCGGTCGAGGCCGTCGGCGAGCACCGTGAGGGCCTGGCGGGCGGAGAGCAGTTCGGCGGCCGGGTCCACCTCCAGCACCCCGGGTCCGGTGAGCAGGACCAGGGCCAGCGCCAGGAAGCGCAGTTCGCCGGCGCCGAGCCGGTCCAGGCCGGTCGCGGGACGGCCGGGGCCGCGGTCGAGCACGGCGGCCACCAGCCCGGGGCCGCCGGGGGCCGCCCGTACGTCCAGCCCCGCCACCGGCCCGGCGCAGCCTGCCCGCGCCGCCCGGGCCAGCAGCGCGTGGCGGGTGCCGCATTCGTGGCGGGTCCGGCGCAGCACGTCGGCCAGGTTCCCGCAGTCGGTCCGCAGCCGGCCCTCGCCGGCCGGGACGGGCGCCCGCATCCGGCCGGGTTCCGGGTCGCAGGCGAACACCGAGCGCAGGGCCACCACCACCTGTTCGGCGGCGGCCAGCACCCGGCGCTGGCCCGCCGTGGACCCGGCGACGCGCAGCGGCAGCAGTCCGGTGCCGAGGCGGTCGTCGGGCATCGGGGCCCGGGTCACCCCCACGGTGCCGCCGGTGAACCAGGCGGCCTCGACGGTGCGCCGGCGCGGGTCGCGCAGGGCGGTGGTGAGCAGGATCCGGCCGTCCTGGGAGAGCCGTTCGCCGGCGATGCGCAGCACGGGCTCGGCCTGGACCGCGAGGTCGAGGCGGACGGGGCCGCAGGGGCCGTCGACCGTGCAGCCGAGGCGGAAGCCGCGCCGCCCGCCGCCGTCGGGCAGGGCCCGTTCGGGCACCCGGGCGCCCGGGTCGGGGAAGGCCTCGCGCAGGGTGGCCCCGGAGGCGAGGGCGGCCAGCGCCCGGTAGGCGTCCAGGGCCTGGGACTTGCCGCTGCCGCTGGGGCCGGTGAGGAGGGTCACGGGGCCCAGCGGGAAGGCGGCCGCCCGGTGCGGCCCGAAGGCGGAGAGCCGCAGCTCGGTGACGGTGGGCCGGGTCGGGCCCGGATCGGCGGGCGCACCGCCGGAAGCGGCGGCTCCGGCAGCGGGCGGCGGCGTACCGGAGGCGCGGCCGGCATCGGCGGGGCCGGGCTCGCCCCGGGGGTGTCCGCGTAACGGGCTGTCAGCCGCGGCTGCTGCGCACGGCGGTGTACCGGTCGGGGCGGCGGCGGGCCCGCCGCGCCCCACCGCGTCCAGGGTGGCGTCCATGGCCGGACGCTACGGCCCGCCCGGGTGCCGGGGTGCCCGCCGAACCGTTCCGCCGCCGCGACCTTCCTACGATCGGGGGACGGCCGCCGCCGCGATCCCCTCCACCTCGGTCCCCACGGGGGCCAGCAGGAAGACGTTGCGGTCGACCCGGTGCATGCCGCTGCCCAGGCCGAACACCACGCCGCTGCTGAAGTCGAGGATCCGCTTGGCCACTTCGCTGTCGGCGCCGGTGAGGTCCAGCAGCACGGGGATCTGCGCGATCAGGTACTCCGCCACCTCCCGCGCGTCGGCGAAGATCTGAACCCGGATCACCACGAAGCGCCGCTGTTCCGCCGCGGCCTGTCCGGGGGCCTTGGGGATGGTGCGGTGGTCCACCCGGGAGGGCCATTCGTTGCGACTGCGCAGCGGCACCACCTGCGCGAGTCCCTCCCACTGCTCGTCGGTGACGTCGTACCTGCTCACCGGGCCCCCTCGGCCGTGCGCTTCATGTGCATCCCCCCATCCTCTCGCGTTTCACCCGTTCAGCCCAACACCGACACGAAGGACGTAGGGTCGCCGCCATGACCAATGGCGACGAGGTCCGCACGTTGAGCGACATCGCGGGCCCGGGGCCCGCCCGGCACGGCGCCGCGGGGAGCGGCGGGCGGACCGTGCGGCCGCTGCGGCGCGAGGACGCGATCCGCAACCGGGCGCAGATCCTCGCCGCCGCGGAGCAGTTGTTCACCGAGCGGGATCCGCGCAGCGTGACGATGGACCACATAGCCAAGGCGGCGGGCGTCGGCCGGGCCACGCTCTACCGCCGGTTCCCGGATCCGGCCTCCGTGGCCGCCGCGCTCCTGGACGAGCACGAGCGGGCCCTGCGGGCGCGCCTCGCGTTCGGCCCGCCGCCGCTGGGGCCGGGCGCTCCGCCGGCGCAGCGGCTGGCCGCCTTCTACGCGGCGGCCCTGGAGCACCTGGAGCGGCACCTGCCGCTGGCCCTGGGCATCGGTCCGGGCCCGGCCCGGTTCGCGGGGGGCACGTACCGGCACTGGCGCGCACACGTGCGGGCCCTGCTCGTGGAGGCCGGCGCCGTCGATCCCGACGTCAGCGTGGACGCCCTGCTCAGCCCGCTCTCCCCGGAGGTCTACCAGTTCCAGCGGCACACCCTGGGCTTCGAGCCCGCGCGGATCGCCGGGACGCTCGGCCGGCTGGCGCGCGGGGTACTACCCGACCCACAGATAGGTTAGGTTAGGCATACCTAAGTCAATCTCCGATGAGGGAGAGATCCGCATGCGCCTGCCCGGTGCCCCCGCCGCCACGCCCGCCGCCCGGCCCACCGAGGCCGAACTGGTCCGCTCCGTCCTCGCCGCCGCCCACTCGATGACGGTCGTCATCGACGGCGTGCGCCACGAGGTCCGCAACCTGGACGGCGGGGACGTGCTCGGCCGGCTGCACCTGCACCCCGCCGCCCCCCTGGCCGGGCACCCCGCCGCGGTGCTGAACGACGGACTGCCCGCCATCCGGCTGGAGTTCACCGACATCGCCCCGACCCCCGTACGCGACCGGGTGCGCGCCCGCGTCACCGTCCTCGGCCACCTGCTCACCCCCTGGGCCGACGAGGCCTCCGCCCCCGGGACCACCACCTGCGTGGAGTACGGCCAGGCGGTCCTGGAGACCGCGCGCGGCACCTCGTACATCGGGCTGGACGAACTGGACGAGGCCTGGCCCGACCCGCTGGCCCCTTACGAGGCCGGCATGCTCACCCACCTCCTCGACGACCACCCCGAGCTGGTCACCCTGCTGCTGCGGCTGGTGCGGCCGCGGCCCTCAGCCGCCGTCGTCCGCGCGCTGCCGCTCGCCATGGACCGCTACGGGATCACCCTGCGGCTGGAGGAGCGCACCGGCCACCGCGACGTACGGCTGCCCTTCCCCTCCGTCATCGACGACGTCGACCAGGCGGGCGTCCAGATCCAGGCGCTGCTCAGCGCGGCCCGGCGGCGCTCCCACCGCAACTCGCTCCCCGCTTGAGAACCGCTCGAACCGGGTTTCCCACCCGGAATTCCCGCCCCGACCTGATCCGTTGTGGCGTACATGAAGGCAATCACGTACAGCAGCTACGGAACCCCCTCCCGGCTCGAGCTCGTTGAGGCACCCGAGCCCAAGGTCGGGCCGGGGGAGGTCCTGATCCGGGTCAGGGCCGCCGGGGTCAACCCCGTGGACTGGAAGCTCGCCGCCGGATACCTCGACCCGATCCTCGAAGTCCGCCACCCCGTCATACCCGGCTGGGACGTGGCCGGAGTCGTCGAGGCCGTCGGCCCCGACACCTTCGACTTCGCCGTCGGCGACGAGGTGTACGGGTACGTCCGCAAGGAGTGGGTCGAGCTCGGCACCTACGCCGAACTCGTCTCGGCCCCCGTCCGGACGCTGGCCCGCAAGCCGCGCTCCCTGAGCTTCGAGCAGGCCGCGGGCATCCCGCTGGCCGGCCTCACCGCGTACCAGTCCCTCACCCGCGTGGGCCTCAAGGCCGGCGAGACCGTCGTCATCCACTCCGCGGCGGGCGGCACCGGCTCCTTCGGCGTGCAGATCGCCGTCGCGCTCGGCCTGCGCGTCATCGGCACGGCCGGCGCGCACAACCACGACTACCTGCGCTCGCTGGGCGCCGAGCCCGTGCTGTACGGGGACGGCCTCGCGGACCGGATCCGCGCGCTCGCCCCCGAAGGCGTCGACGCCGGGCTGGACTTCTTCGGCGACGGCGCCGTGGAGATCCTCCAGTCGCTCGTCAAGGAGCGCGGCCGGGTGGTCTCCATCGCCGACTACGAGGCCGCCGCCAAGGGCGCGCACCAGCTGTGGGTGCGCCCGGACACCGCCGACCTGACGTTCCTGGCGGAACTCGCCGACGCGGGCGGCCTCACGGTCAACGTCGAGCACGCGCTGCCGCTCGCCGAGGCCGCGAAGGCCTGGGAGCTCAGCGCCGCGGGCCGCACCCGCGGCAAGATCGTCCTCACCCTCTGACGGGTCCTCGCCCCGGCCCTCGCCCTCCGAGGGCGTGCGGCGGCCGCCGGAGTACGGAACTCCGGCGGCCGCGGGCCCGGCTGTCGGGGCCCCTCAGGCGCGGGCCTGCGCGTACCGGTTCACCGGACGGGCGAGCCCGTAGTTCTCGCGCAGGGTGCGCCCCGTGTACTCGGTGCGGAACAGGCCGCGGTCCTGGAGGATCGGCACGACCTGGTCGACGAAGTCGGTCAGGCCGGTGGGCAGGACGGGCGCCATGATGTTGAAGCCGTCGGCGGCGCCCCGGGTGAACCACTCCTCCAGCTGGTCCGCGATCTGCTCGGGGGTCCCGGCGAAGACGCGGTGGCCGCGGCCGGCTCCGAGGCGGGCGATCAGCTCCCGCAGGGTGAGCCCGTCGCGGCGGGCGAGCTCGGCGACGAGCGTGAACCGGCTCTTGTTGCCGTTGATGTCCCGCTCCTCGGGGAGCTCCGGCAGCGGGCCGTCGAGATCGGCACCGGTCAGGTCGGTCCCCAGCATCCCGGACAGCTGGGCGAGCCCGTACTCCGGGACCTGGAGCTCGGTGAGCTCCCGCTCCAGGGCCTTCGCCTCGGCCTCGGTCGAGCCGATGACGGGGGCGATCCCGGGCAGGACGAGCAGCTCGTCCTCGGTGCGGCCGTACCGGGCGAGCCGGGACTTGAGGTCCTTGTAGAAGGTCTGGCCGTCGGCGAGGGTCTGCTGCGCGGTGAAGACCGCCTCCGCGTACTGGGCCGCGAACTCCTTGCCGGACTCGGACGAACCGGCCTGCACGAGCAGCGGGTACCCCTGCGGGGAACGGGGCACGTTGAGCGGTCCCGCGACACCGAAGTACTCGCCCCGGTGCGCGGCGGGGTGGAGCTTGTCGATGTCGGCGTAGACGCCGCGCTCCTTGTCGAGGACGATCGCGTCGTCCTCCCAGCTGTCCCAGAGCTTGGTGGCGACGTCGAGGAACTCGCGGGCCCGGTCGTAGCGGAGCCCGTGCTCCAGGTGCTCCTCGCGGTTGAAGTTGCGGGCCTCGTCGAGGGTGCCGGAGGTGACGATGTTCCAGCCGGCGCGGCCGCCGCTGATGTGGTCGAGCGAGGCGAACTTGCGGGCCAGGTTGTAGGGCTCGTTGAAGGTGGTGGAGACGGTGGCGATCAGGCCGATGTGCTCGGTGACGGCGGCGATCGCCGCGAGCAGGGTGAGCGGCTCGAAGCCGCCGAGGGCGTTGTACCGGGCCTTGCCCCACAGGGCCACGCCGTCCGCGAAGAAGATCGAGTCCAGCCGTCCGCGCTCGGCGGTGCGGGCCAGCTCCTGGAAGTAGCGCACGTCGGTGACGCGCTCGGGGCTGCTGGCCGGGTGCCGCCAGGCGGCGTCGTGGTGGCCTGCGTTCATCAGGAAGGCGTTGAGGTGGAGCGTACGGGGTGCGGGCATGTCGGTTCCCTGGGTCGGGCGGGCGGGGAAGGGGCGCGGGGCCCGGGGGTCAGGCGGGGACGCGCCAGAGGCTGAGGCGGCGTTCGATCGCCACGAGGACCTGGTTGAAGGCCACGCCGATCGCCGAGATCGTGACGATCCCCGCGTACATCTGCGGAATGGCGAAGTTGAACTGCGAGGCGTTGATCAGGTAGCCGAGGCCCGCCTTGGCGCCGATCATCTCGGCGGCCACCAGGACCAGGATCGACACGGCCCCGGCCAGCCGGATGCCCGTGAAGATGGCCGGGACGGAGGCCGGCAGGATCACCTTCTGGAAGAGCCTGGGCGTGGACAGGTCCATCGACCGGGCCAGCCGGACCAGCGTGGGATCGGCGTTGCCGACGGCGCTGATCGTGTTCAGCAGGATCGGCCAGACGCAGGCGTAGACGACGATCGACACCTTCGAGGTCTCCCCGATGCCGAGGAGCAGGACGAAGACGGGGAGCAGCGCGAGGGCCGCCGTGTTGCGGAACAGCTCCAGCAGCGGGCCGAGGAACGCCGCGACGGGCCGGTACCAGCCGATCAGGAGCCCGAGCGGGACCGCCACCGCGACGGCGATGGCGAAGCCGCCGAAGGACCGGGTGAGGCTGGCCCCGACGTGCTCGCCGAGCTGGCCGTCGCCGAGCAGCTCCCACCAGGCCCGGGCCACCTCGCTGACCGGGGGCAGGAAGGTGGCGTCGACCAGCCCGAGCCGGGGTGCGGTCTCCCACAGCGCGAGCAGCGCGAGAATCGCCGCCGACCGCAGCAGCCCGGCCCGCAGCCACCGCAGTACGGGGACCCCCCGGCCCGGCCGGCGGACGGCCGGCGCGGCGGGGGCCGCCGCCTTCCGCGGCGCGTCCCGTACCGGGGCCGGCCCGGCGGGATCGAGGGTGCCGGTCCGGCCGCGCGGTACCGTCGCCCGCTCTTCGGACCCGGCGAGGGCGGTGGCGGTGGCGGGTGCGGGTGCGTCGGTGCTCATGCGGCGGCCTCTTCCTTCTCCAGTTGCTGGGCGCGGGCCACCTCGTCGTGGAGCAGGCTCCAGATCTCGTGGCGGTAGCGGGCGAACTCCGGGCTGGAGCGCAGGTCCTCGCCGGTGGCCCCGGTGAGCCGGTCCCCGAGCGAGACCGGGACCACCTCCTTGACCCGGCCCGGCCGGGAGGTGATCACCGCCACCCGCTGTCCGAGGTACACGGCCTCCTCGATGCCGTGCGTGATGAAGACGACCGTCTTGCCGGTCCGCTGCCAGATGCGCCGCAGCTCGTCCTGGAGGGACTCGCGGGTCTGCGCGTCCAGTGCGGCGAAGGGCTCGTCCATCAGCAGCACGTCCGGGTCGTACGCCAGCGAGCGGGCGATCGCGACCCGCTGGCGCATCCCGCCGGAGAGCTCGTGCGGGTGCCGGTCCTCGAACCCGCCGAGCCCCACCAGTTCCAGGAACTCGCGGGCCTTCGCCGCCCGCTGCCGGCGCGGTACGCCGGTGGCCTCCAGGCCGAACTCGACGTTGCCGAGCGCGGTGCGCCAGGGCAGGAGTGCGTACTGCTGGAAGACGATGCCCCGGTCCAGCCCCGGCCCGGTGACGGGCTCGCCGTCGAGCAGGATGCGGCCGGACGTGGGCCGGGTCAGGCCGCCGAGGAGGTCCAGGAGGGTGGACTTGCCGCAGCCGCTGGGACCGACGACGACCAGGAACTCACCCGCCGCGATCTCCAGGTCGATGCCGTCGAGCGCGGTGAACTCGCCCCCTCCCCCCTTGACCGGGAAGGTCTTGGTGACGGACTCGAACACGATCTTCGCCATGCCGGTTCAGCCCTTCCCCTGGACGTTGAACTCGTTCGTGTACAGGTCGGCGGCCTTCAGCTGACCGGGCTTGATCTCGCCCCGCTCGCCGAGCCAGTCCAGCCACAGCTGGAACTCCTTGTCCTCGATCCGCCCGTACTGCCCGGCGACCCCGTAGGAGCGCCAGTACTGGAGGGTGGCGGTGTCCTCGTTGCGGCCGCGCTTCTTGACGATCTCGGTCTGGCGGGCGATGACCTCCTCGCGCGGGGTGGTGCGCGACCACTCGATGGCCTTGCCGACCCCGGAGACGAAGGTGCGGACGGTGTCCGGGTTGTCCTTCACGAACTGCTTCGTCATCACGTACGAGCCGGCGCTGAACTTGCCGAGCAGCTCGAAGTCGCTGAACAGCGGTCTGATCCCGCCGGCGGCGAGCGCCTTGTCCCGCAGTACGCCGCCCAGCACCCCGACCTCGATCTGCTTCTGCCGCAGCACCTGCTCGGTGTTCACCGGCGGCACGACGAGGGCCTCGACCTTGGCGGAATCCGCCTTCGATATCCCGTTGCGGCTCAGGTAGATGTCCAGGAGGGCCTGGGAGTGCGCGCCCAGGGTGTTCATGCCGACCTTCTTGCCGAGCAGGTCGCGGGCCGAGCGGATCGGACTGTCCTCCAGGACGTAGTAGCCGCTGAAGGCCTCCTGGTCGACCCCGTAGTAGGAGATGACGGACGTGATGGGGGCCTTGCTGGAGGCGAGCTTGACGATCGCCCCGTTGAAGGCGCCGCCGAAGTGGATCTGGCCGGTGGCGGCGGACTGGATGTCCTGCGGGCCGCTGATGGTGTTGCCGACCCATTCCAGCTTCAGGTTCCCCAGGTAGCCGAGGTCGGCGGCCAGCTCGGCGAGGGTGACGGCGCCCACGCTGCCCTGGTACTTGAGCGTGGTGACCTGGCCGCCGGAGCGGCCGGAGCCGCCTCCGGAGGCGGTGGCCGTCCCGCAGCTCACCGCGGCCGCCGAGATGCCGAGCAGGGTCAGGAACTGGCGCCGGGAACGGGTGGCCGTGGTGGGTGCTGCGGACATGACGGTTCCTTGGGTTACGGGACGGTGGTGAGGGCGGGGAGCGCGTCGGCGAACTCGTCGACGGCCTGGAAGAGGTCGAGCTCCGCCTCGGGGCGCAGCCGGTCCGGGCCCGCTCCGCGCTCGACGGAGGAGTCCAGGACGAACCGCCCGGCGGTGACGTGCCGGGCCCCGAGGGCGGCGAGCACCGGACGCAGGGCGTAGTCGATGGTCAGGACGTGGGCGAGGCTGCCGCCGGTGGCCAGCGGCAGGATCGTCTTGCCGGCCAGGCCGTCCTGCGGGAGCAGGTCGAGGAAGGCCTTGAGCAGTCCGGTGTACGAGGCCTTGTAGACCGGCGTCGCGATCACCAGGCCGTCGGCTTCGGCGACGGCCTCCAGGGCGCGGCGGATCTCCGGCTCGCCGCGCCGGGCGGACAGCAGGTCGGCGGCGGGGAGGGTGCGTACGGACAGGTGCGCGGTCTCGAACCCGGCGTGGGCCAGGCGCCGCAGCACGTGGTCCGCGACGACCTCGGTACGGGAGTGGGCGGAGGGGCTGCCGGTGAGGGCGAGCAGCTTGGACGGCACGGCGTACTCCGTTCTGGGGCGGTCGGTCAGACGGCGGTCGGGGCCGAGGCTCCGGAGGCGATGCCGAAGGACGGCTCGGGAACGCTCTCGGGGCTGATCAGCCGGGAGGGCTCCCCGTCGGGCCCGACGGGGACGTCGCCGTCGACGGTGACGCGGCGCAGGGTGCGCTCGTGGTCGTCGGAGTCGTCGACGCCGTAGTGCTGAGTGGCGCGGTTGTCCCAGATCGCGACGTCACCGGCGCGCCACTGCCACCGCACGGTGTTCTCGGGGCTCTCGATGTGGGCCTGGAAGAGGTCCACCAGGGCGCGCGAGTCCCGGCCGGTCAGGCCCTGGATCCGCTGCACGAAGTTGCCGAGGAGCAGGGTCCGCTCACCGGTCTCGGGGTGGACGCGGACCAGCGGGTGCTCGGTGAGGAACTTGGTGGAGGTGAACACCTCCCGGTACTGGGCGAGGGCCTCGGGGAGGGCGTCCGGCTTCAGGGCCGCGTAGTCGTACTCGTTGGAGTGCACGGCGCGCAGCCCGTCGGCGAGCTCCCGCAGCGGCTCGGGCAGGTGGGAGTAGGCGGTGGCGGTGTTGGCCCAGAGCGTGTTGCCGCCGTACGGGGGGATGGTGACGGCCCGCAGGATCGAGAAGGCGGGGTAGGCCGGGACGAAGGTCACGTCGGTGTGCCACTGGTTGGCGCGGGCCCCGTGGTGGGAGTCGATGCCGAGGGCGTACCGGCCGTCCGCGGAGGGCACGGTGGGGTGCGCGACGGGCGTCCCGAGCAGCCGGGCGAAGGCCTCGTGGGAGTCCTCGTCGAGGTGGTCCTGGTCGCGGAAGAAGACGACCTTGTGGGCGAGCAGGGCGGACCTGACCTCGGCGACGGTCTCGGCGGCGAGCTCGCCGCCGAGGCGGACGCCGCCGATCTCGGCGCCGATGCGGCCGCCGATCTTCGTGACGGTGGTGGCGGTGACAGTGGTCATCAGAACTCCTCGGTATTTATTTCCGCAGCGGAAGAAATGGGCGCGGCACTGTCCCGGGACCGGTGGTACGAGCCGGAACGGAGCAACGGGGCGGGAACGGCCGGGGCTGCACCCCGGGCCCCGGCGGCGATCACGCGGCGGGGGTGCGGGGCGGCCGGGGGCCGGGGGCCGGGGGCCGAAAGGTCGGGGTCTCAGGCCCCGGGAAGGGCCGGACAGCGGCCCGGACACTGGCCCGGCGCATGACAGGGGCCGGAGGTGTGGAGCCGCGGGGCGGGGTACGCGTTCGCGGTCATGGCTCGGAGCCTGTCAGCGCCGCCGCACGGGGTCAACCCCCGCCCCACCCCCCGCCAAACCCCCACCACAAGCCCCCTGACCTGCAACTTCCCCCCACGGAACGGCCGAAAACCCCTGGCCGGATTTCACGGCCCCGCAACGCCCCCGCCATGTCGCCCGGGGGCGGGGGTGGGGGGTGGGTCGGGGCCGGGGAGGCCGGTGACGACGGCGGGCAGTGACGACGGCGGGCGGGGCCGGGGAGGTCGGGGTCCTGGCCGGGCGGCCTCAGGGAAGGTAGGGGGCTTCCCGTCAGTCCATCGTCCTTCCGGTTCGCACCGGTCCCTCAAGGGCGCTCCTTCGTCGCGTCGCTACGCGATCGCCTACGGCGACCCTTGACCGACCGGCACGAACCGGAAAGCCGAAAGACTGCCGGGAAACCCCCAAAGAAACGGTCACCGGGCAGACGACAGAGGGACGGGCCCGTCAGTGACGAGACGACGGGCCGGGCCCTGGCCGGCCTGTCATCCGGGCCCCACATCCCCCTTCCGGGGCCAGGGGCGCGGCTAACTGCACGAAAAGTCGATCAGAGCAGGCCAGGGAGCCGACAGGCGCGACAGATCGCTACGCGCTCCTCCTTGCTTGGCGTCCGGCGACCGCCTGGGGCTGATACCTGCACCAAAAGTCGATCAGAACGGGCCAGGATGCGCGCGGGCGCGTCAGATCGCTACGCGCTTCTCCCGTTTCGGCGTCCGGCGGCCGTCTGGGGCTGGGACGGGCGAGAAAAGACGGCGTGCAGGCCTGCTGTGTGCTGTGACCAGCCCAGGACGGCCGCCGGACGCCGAGAAATGGGGAGCGCGTAGCGATCTGTCGCGCCTGTCGGATCCCTGGCCTGCTCTGATCGACTTTTGGTGCAGGTATCAGCCCAGGGCGGTCGCTGGACGCTGAGATAGGAGGAGCGCGTAGCGATCTGCTGCGTCCTGGCCGCGCCCCTGGCGCGGGGGCCTGGGCATGGGGCTCGATGCCCGGCAGGGCGGCCCCCGACCCGTCGTCTCGTCACTGACGGGCCCGTCCCTGCTCCTTCTCCCCGTGACCGTTCTTTTGGGGGCTTCCCGGCAGTCTTTCGGCTTTCCGGGGCGGGTCGGTCTGTCAAGGGTGGCCGAAGGCCATCGCGAAGCGACGCGACCGAAGGGAGCGCCCTTGACAGGCCGGCACGACACGGAAGGACGATGGACTGCCGGGAAACCCCCAAACCTTCTCTGATCCGGTCCAGGGTGGTACCGCTCACCCAACCCCGCCCCACAACCAGAGCCCGCCCGCACCCGAAGGCCGACGGCACTCCCCCGCCTCCACGCCCCGCGCCCACCGCACCCCGAACCGCCCACGGCGGACACCGCCCGGGCCGACCACCGCCAGCAGGTCACCCCACCGCCGCACGGTGCCACGTACGCACCCACCCGCACCCCGGGAGGCGGGTGGGCAGCCGCCGACCCGCCCCCACCCCCTCGCGGGGGCGATGGCGGGCCCGTACGAAGACCTCCCCGCTCCCCCGGCATCATCAGGGCATGACGAGAACAGCCGGCGACAGCCGGGGTGCCGCCAATGCCGCCGCCGTGTTGCGGACCGTGCTGGACCACGGGCCCGTCGCCCGCAGCGGGATCTCCGCCCTGTGCGGACTCAGTCCCGCCGCGGTGTCGCGGCAGGCCACCGGGCTGCTGCGGGCCGGGCTGCTGCGCGAGCTGCCCGGGCCCCCGGCGCACGGCGGGTCCGGGCGGCCGCGGGTGCCGCTGGACCTGCACACCGGCGCGGTCGGCGGGCCGGTCGCCGCCGGGCTGCACATCGGGGTGCCCGCCTCCACCTTCAGCATCGTCGACCTGCGCGGCCGGACCCTGGCCCGCCGCGCCCTCCCCCACCACGCCGGGCGGAACGACCCCGCGTACATCGCCGCCGGACTCCGCGCCTTCCTGCGCGAGTCCGACACCGGCCGCCCCCTCCTCGGCCTCGGCGCGGCGCTCGGCGGCTGGGTCCGCCCCGACACCGGGACCGTCGTGCGCCATCCCGCGCTCGACTGGCACGACCGCCCGCTCGCCGACGAGCTCGGCGCCGCCCTCGGGCTCCCCGTACGGGTCGACAACCACGCCCGGGCGGTCGCCGCCGCCGAAATCCTGTTCGGGCACCCGGCGGCCCGCCGCAGCCTCGTCCACCTGTTCATCGGCAACGTCGTCGACGCCGCGTTCGGCATCGAGGGCACCGTCCACCAGGGCCCGGGCTCCGCCGCCGGCGACGTCGCCCACCTCCCCGTGCCCGGATCCGGCGCCGCCTGCGCGTGCGGCCGTACGGGGTGCCTCCAGGCGGCCGCCTCGGACACCGCGCTCGGCATCGAGGCCGTGCGCCGGGGCATCCTCCCCGACCCCTCGGTCCCCCTCCTGGCCGACGCCGCGGCGACCGGCGACCCGCGCGCGGACCGGCTGCTGCGCGAGCGCGCCCGGGACGTAGGGCGGGCCGCGGCGCTCCTCCTCGACGTGTTCAACCCGGCGGTCATGGTCGTCACGGAGCTCTCCAGCGTCCTGCACGACGAGTACCTGGACGAGATCCGCGCCGCCGCCCTGGAGCGGTCCCGCGTGTGCGACGACCCCGCGCGGATCGTCGCCCCGCACGCTGGCCCGGCCGTCCTCCCGCAGGCCGCCGCGACGGTCCTACTGGGCCCCCTGTTCCGGGATCCGGCGGCCCCGCCCCCGGGCGGCCCCCACCCCCGGTCCCCCAGCTCATCTGAGAGGGGGAGATCACATCCGGTGGTTATGGCAACCGGTGAGTAGCCGCCCCTAGCATTCGAGCCATGACGGTCCTGCCTGACGACGGGCTCTCCCTGGCCGCCGAGTTTCCTGACGCGACACATGAGCAGTGGCAACGCCTCGTCGAGGGCGTCCTGCGCAAGTCGGGCAAGGAAGTCACCGGCGAGGCAGCGGAAGCAGCACTGTCCACCAAGCTCGAGGACGGGCTCATCACCCGCCCGCTGTACACGGCGCGCCCCGACGCGGACGGCCCCGACACCGGTTTCCCGGGGTTCGCGCCCTTCGTACGGGGCGGCACCCCCGAGGGCGGCAGCGCCTCGGGCTGGGACGTGCGCCAGCGCATCGCGGGCAGTGATCCGGTACGGGTCAACGAGGCGGCCCTCGCCGACCTGGAGAACGGCACCACCTCCCTCTGGCTGACCGTCGGCCGGCTGGGCGTCCCCGCCGGGGACCTGGGCCGCGCCCTGCAGGACGTCTACCTCGACCTGGCCCCGGTCACCCTCGACGCCGGCGCCGAATACGCCGACGCCGCACGCGCGTTGCTCGCCCTGTACGCGGAGCGCGAGGTGGCCCCCGAGGCCGCCCGCGCCGCGCTCGGCATCGACCCGCTGGGCCACGAGGCCCGCACCGGCGAGGCCCTGGACACCGCTCCCGCCGTCGAGATCGCCCGCGAGGCGGCCGCCTCCTGGCCGGGCGTGCGCGCGCTGACCGTCGACGCCCTGCCGTACCACGAGGCCGGCGGCTCGGCGGCCGAGGAGCTCGGCCTGTCGCTGGCCACCGGGGTCGCCTACCTGCGCGCCCTCACCGACGGCGAGGCCGGTCTCGGCACCGAAGCCGCCTTCGGGCAGCTGGAGTTCCGCTACGCGGCGACCGCCGACCAGTTCCTGACGATCGCCAAGCTGCGCGCGGCCCGGCGCCTGTGGGCCCGGATCGCCGAGGCCTGCGGCACCCCGGAGGCGGGGGCGCAGCGGCAGCACGCCGTCACGTCGCCGGTGATGATGACCCGCCGCGACCCGTGGGTGAACATGCTGCGGACCACCATCGCCTGCATGGCGGCCGGCGTGGGCGGCGCGGACTCCGTCACCGTGCTCCCGTTCGACGCCGAAGTGGGCCTGCCGGACGCCTTCGCCCGGCGCATCGCCCGCAACACCTCCACCATCCTCCTGGAGGAGTCGCACCTGGCCCGGGTGATCGACCCGGCCGGCGGCTCCTCCTACGTGGAGCAGCTCACCGACGAACTCGCCCACGCGGCCTGGGAGTTCTTCCAGACCGTCGAGCGTGCGGGCGGCCAGGCCGCCGCGCTGCGCTCCGGTCTGGTCGCGGAGCGGCTGGCGGCCACCTGGGCGGCGCGCTCGAAGAAGCTGGCGACCCGCCGCGAACCGGTGACCGGGGTCAGCGAGTTCCCCCTGCTGTCGGAGAAGCCCCTGGTCCGCGAGGCGGCCCCGGCCGCCCCGTCCGGCGGTCTGTTGCGGGTGCGGCGCGACGAGGCGTACGAGGCGCTGCGCGCCCGCAGCGACGCGCACCTGGAGGCCACCGGCAGCCGGCCGCGGATCTTCCTGGCCGCCCTCGGCCCGGCCTCCGCGCACACCGCGCGGGCCACCTTCGCCTCGAACCTCTTCCAGGCGGGCGGCATCGAGCCCGTGCACGACCCGGTGTCGGTCGACGCGGCGAACGCCGCGGAGGCGTACGCGGCGAGCGGCGCGGACGGCGTCGCGGTGCTCTGTTCGGGTGACGCACTGTACGAGGAGCAGGGTGCGGCGGTGGCCGACGCCCTGCACGGGGCCGGTGCGACGACCGTGTTCCTCGCGGGCAAGCCCGGCACCTGTGCCGACGCCGTGGACGCGTACGTGTTCGCCGGCTGCGACGCGGTCGCCGTGCTGTCCTCCGTACTCGACCGGATGGGAGTCGCGCAGTGAGCAGCATCCCCGATTTCTCCGAGCTCGCCCTCGGCTCGGCCCCGCGGGGCGCCACCGAGGACCAGTGGCGTGCCGCGGTGAAGGAGTCCACCGGCGCCACCCCCGCCGACCTGCTGTGGGAGACGCCCGAGGGCATCGGCGTGCAGCCGCTGTACACGGGCCGGGACCTGGAGGGCCTGGACTTCCTGCGGACCTACCCGGGTGTGGCCCCGTACCTGCGCGGCCCGTACCCGACGATGTACGTGAACCAGCCCTGGACGATCCGGCAGTACGCCGGCTTCTCCACGGCCGAGGAGTCGAACGCCTTCTACCGGCGCAATCTGGCGTCGGGCCAGAAGGGCCTGTCGGTGGCCTTCGACCTGCCGACGCACCGCGGCTACGACAGTGACCACCCGCGCGTGACGGGCGACGTGGGCATGGCGGGCGTGGCGATCGACTCGATCTACGACATGCGGCAGCTGTTCGACGGGATCCCGCTGGACCGGATGTCGGTGTCGATGACGATGAACGGCGCGGTGCTGCCGGTCCTCGCGCTGTACATCGTGGCGGCGGAGGAGCAGGGCGTCTCCCCCGACAAGCTGGCCGGGACCATCCAGAACGACATCCTCAAGGAGTTCATGGTCCGCAACACCTACATCTATCCGCCGAAGCCCTCGATGCGGATCATCTCGGACATCTTCTCGTTCACCTCGCAGAAGATGCCGCGGTACAACTCCATCTCGATCTCCGGGTACCACATCCAGGAGGCGGGGGCCACGGCCGACCTGGAGCTGGCGTACACCCTCGCGGACGGTGTGGAGTACCTGCGGGCCGGCCGGGGTGCCGGGCTGGACGTGGACGCGTTCGCGCCGCGCCTGTCGTTCTTCTGGGCGATCGGCATGAACTTCTTCATGGAGGTCGCGAAGCTGCGCGCGGCGCGCCTGCTGTGGGCGAAGCTGGTCAAGCAGTTCGACCCGAAGAACGCGAAGTCCCTTTCCCTGCGCACGCATTCGCAGACCTCGGGCTGGTCGCTGACGGCGCAGGACGTCTTCAACAACGTCACTCGCACGTGCATCGAGGCGATGGCGGCCACCCAGGGCCACACCCAGTCGCTGCACACCAACGCCCTCGACGAGGCCCTCGCGCTGCCGACGGACTTCTCGGCGCGGATCGCCCGCAACACCCAGCTGCTGCTCCAGCAGGAGTCGGGGACCTGCCGGTCGATCGACCCGTGGGGCGGCAGCGCGTACGTGGAGAAGCTGACGTACGACCTGGCGCGCCGGGCCTGGCAGCACATCCAGGAGGTCGAGGCGGCCGGCGGCATGGCGCAGGCCATCGACGCGGGCATCCCGAAGCTGCGCGTGGAGGAGGCCGCGGCCCGTACGCAGGCGCGGATCGACTCGGGCCGGCAGCCGGTGATCGGCGTGAACAAGTACCGGGTGGAGAACGACGAGCAGATCGACGTCCTCGTGGTGGACAACTCCTCGGTGCGCGCGCAGCAGATCGCCAAGCTGCGGCGGCTGCGCGAGGAGCGCGACGAGGCGCGCACGCAGGACGCGCTGCGGGCGCTGACGAACGCGGCGGAGCGCGGCGCGGGCCAGGGCCTGGAGGGCAACCTGCTGGCGCTGGCGGTGGACGCGGCGCGGGCCAAGGCCACGGTCGGTGAGATCTCGGATGCACTGGAGAAGGTGTACGGGCGGCACGCGAGCCAGATCCGTACGATCTCGGGTGTGTACCGCACCGAAGCAGGCGAGTCCCCGTCCGTGGAGCGCACCCGTGCGCTCGTCGACCGGTTCGAGGAGGCGGAGGGCCGCCGTCCGCGCATTCTGGTCGCGAAGATGGGCCAGGACGGCCACGACCGCGGTCAGAAGGTCATCGCGACGGCCTTCGCCGACCTGGGCTTCGACGTGGACGTCGGCCCGCTGTTCCAGACTCCGGCGGAGGTGGCCCGTCAGGCCGTCGAGGCGGACGTCCACGTGGTGGGCGTCTCGTCGCTGGCGGCCGGCCACCTGACCCTCGTACCGGCGCTGCGCGAGCAGCTGGCGGAGGAGGGGCGCGAGGACATCATGATCGTGGTGGGCGGGGTGATCCCGCCGGCCGACGTCCCGACGCTGCTGGAGATGGGCGCGACGGCGGTGTTCCCGCCGGGCACGGTCATTCCGGACGCGGCCCACGACCTGGTGACGCGGCTGGCCGCGGAACTGGGCCACGAGCTGTAGGCGGCGCCGGGTATGCCCCCGAAGATCGACATCGACGTGTACGCGAAGGGCGTGCTCGACGGGAAGCGCGCGCACATCGCGCGCGCCATCACCCTCGTCGAGTCCACCCGGGCGGACCACCGCGCCCTGGCCCAGCGGCTGCTGACGGAGCTCCTGCCGCACACGGGCAGGGCGCGCCGGATCGGCATCAGTGGGGTGCCGGGGGTGGGCAAGTCCACCTTCATCGACGCGTTCGGCTCGATGCTGACGGGTCTGGGGCACCGGGTCGCCGTCCTGGCGGTGGACCCGTCCTCGACCCGTACGGGCGGCTCCATCCTGGGTGACAAGACGAGGATGGAGCGGCTCGCGGTCGACCCGGCGGCCTTCGTCCGGCCCTCCCCCTCCGCGGGGACGCTGGGCGGGGTCGCGAAGGCCACGCGCGAGTCGATGATCGTGATGGAGGCGGCGGGCTACGACGTGGTCCTCGTCGAGACGGTGGGCGTCGGCCAGTCGGAGACCACGGTCGCGGGCATGGTCGACTCCTTCCTCCTCCTCTCCCTGGCCCGTACGGGCGACCAGCTCCAGGGCATCAAGAAGGGTGTCCTGGAACTGGCGGACGTCCTCGCGGTGAACAAGGCGGACGGCCCGCACGAGCGCGACGCGAAGGCCGCCGCCCGGGAGCTGTCGGGTGCGCTGCGCCTGATGCACCCGGCGGACGCGGCGTGGACCCCGCCGGTGCTGACGTGCAGCGCGCGGGAGTCGGCGGGCCTGGACGAGGTCTGGAACCGCCTGGAGCAGCACCGGACGGTCCTGGAGACGGGCGGCCGGCTGGCGGCAAAGCGGGCTGCGCAGCAGGTGGAGTGGACCTGGTCGATGGTCCGCGACGAACTCCTGGAACGCCTCCGCTCCGACCCGGCGGTACGGGAGCTGGCCCCTTCCCTGGAAGCGGCCGTCCGGGCGGGCACGGTCACGCCGACGTCGGCGGCGGACCGGATCCTGGGAGCGTTCGGGGGGAGTTGATCGGGGCGGCCTGAGGTGAGGGGCACCTGCCCCTCACCTCAACTCCACAGACAGTGGAAGCAGGAATGCGTTCCGGACCTTGTGAGGGTCCATCCCGAGAATGACCTGCTGCAGTGCCGGCAACGCGACCAGCGGCGCGATGTCGAGCTCGCCCGCCGTCATCAAGTCACGGAAGAAGTAGAGCACTTCCAGACCCGGAAAGGTCACGGAAAGCCGCCGAATGGCCGCCTGATCAACCTCTGCGTCTCCGCCTTCGAGGATCAGATTGGTGACGGCCGCCAGCACGGCATCTGCCGGGAGGGTGGTCAGCGAGGCAGCGGACACCGAGAGGGAAGTCACGGGCAAGGCAAGGATTTCCTGCCACTCCGCTGTCGTAGTCGGCAAGGATGGGGGGTTGAGAACCAGCCGCCGAAGATGAGGCACCGCCCCGAGCCCCCGCAGTGCGAACGTGGGTCCGGGCTCACCCGAGATGATCAGTTCGTCGAGCGGAGCGTCTCCAGGCAGCTCCTCGGCCGTCCAGGTCATCGCGACGGGACCATCGACCCGGAGCGATTCCAGCTTGCTCAGCCCTGAGATCGCACGCAGGTCCGGATCCGCTCTGGGGGTTTCGATCACCAGATGGCGGAGCGGTAGCCCGTTCAGACCCGAGAAGTTCGCCAGCTCTCGGCAGCCCCTGATGGAGAGAGATTCCAGAGCGGCCTGCCCTCTGAGGAAGTCCAGGTCATGCAATGTGGCGCCGTTGAGCAAAATGACCGAAGGGCTGCACCGGCCGATGAACGCCGCCAGCGCTTCCCCGGACACATTGCTCCTGACGTCCAGTCTGTCGGGCCGCACTCCCAGGCGTTCCAGTTCGGAGAGCTGTTCGTCGGACTGCACGGTGTACATGAGATCCGTCGGGTCAAGGCCGGCAATGACCGCGTCTGCGTACGCAGCGCTGCCGAAGCGTGACCAGGCCCAAACGAGCTGGGAGCGAACATTAACGGATGCGTGCCTCGCAAACCGCGCAAGGAAGGGGACGGCAGCTTCCGACGCAACGTGCGAGGCCGCGATCACCACGTGGTGCGCGGGGTCGCCGTCGAGCCCCTCAGGTCCGGGGAGGAGGTCCAGGATCAGCGGGCCGACTTCTGCCAGGGCGCGTGCTTCCTCGTACCCGCTCGGCGGAATGAGTGTCGCTGTGCGGGCCTCTACCTCCGCACGCGTCTCGGGCGCGAGTCTGGTCGCTTGTTCCAGGCAGGCCGCCGCCAGGAGGTAGACCCGTGCCTGGGTGCGGCGGTGGGAGGAGCCGTCCCCCAGGGCGAGCAGGTCGCGGAAGATCGTCACGCGTTCGGCCGGGCGGGCTAGGGCGACCGCCATCCGGATGACGTCCTCCCACTGGTCGTCGTCGGCGTGGGCGGTAAGCAGCCCGAAGTCGCCGTCTTCCACGGCGGCTCGTGCACCGAGGAAGTCCTGGAAGGTGCGGTGGACGAAGTCCACCGTGCCGGGGGCCGGTTCGCGGAGCAGGCCGCTGCGCTGGAGGAAGTGCTCGAAGACCACCGGGGCCTCGCCCAGGGCGGCCGCCTCCGGGACGGCGGGCAGGGCCCGGGCGATGATGTCCTCGGCCCGTGAACGGTCCATCTCCGTACGGCCGTTCTTGATCAGCCAGTACGCGAGGCGCTGGAGCAGGTCGAGCTGCGGCTCCTCGCGGAGGTCCGGGAGGCGCATGTCCCGTTCGCGGTCGCGGCGGCTGAGCAGCATGGACAGCGCCGCCTCGTAGAGGTCCTTGCGGCCGTGGGGGAGGTAGCCCCGCCGGTCGCGGTGGAGGGCGCAGATGAGGCCGCACATCAGGGGGTTCGTGGCGAGTCGGCCGAGGTCGGGCTTGAGGCGTACGGCGCTGAGTAGCTGGCTCTCGTACGCCTCCAGCTCAGTGTCCTTGTCGGTGCCCTGGCGGGCCGCGGCGTGCCAGCGCCTGATGAAGGTGGCGATCTCGGCGGGGCCCATGGCCGAGAGGGTCATCTCGGTGAAGCCTTCCTCCTCCAGCCAGTCCATGCCGACGGCGGAGGGGCGGGAGGTGACGAGCCAGCGGTTGTCGCCGTCGTACAGGTCCATGAGGTCCCGCAGCCAGGTGCGGGCGCGTTCGCGTTCGCGTTCGGGGACCTCGTCGATGCCGTCGATCAGGACCAGGCCCCGGCCGGTGGCGAGCACCCGGTGCGCCCAGCCGTCGGGCTGGCTCCCGCCCAGCGGGCAGCCGGCGGCGGTGAGGAAATCCCGTGGCTCGGGGAGCCGTTCGCCGTGGCGGGTCAGGGTGCGCAGGGGCAGAACGAAGGGGATGCGGTCGTCCAGGTACGCCATCTGCGGCGGGAGGTCCTGCCGGGCGGCGGCGACGGCCAGCCACTGGACGAGGGTGGTCTTGCCGGAACCGGCCTCCCCGCGCAGCAGGACCCGAGGAGTGTTGGCGAGGGCCTGGTCGGCCGGTTGCGTGGCGACGGTGTGCAGGTACTTCCTCAGGTTCTCCAGGGCCTTGATGCTGTCGCCAGTGGCGCGGACGCTGTCGTCCGTCTCGTCGACGGTCCAGCCCTCGGGCAGCTCCCCCGGCTTCCACGGCCTGGCCGCCTCCAGACTCAGGTACGCCGCGTCCAGCGGCCACCGGTTCGGGGTGTTGCCCAGGTCGATGCCGTAGATGGTGAGCTTCGCGTGCCTGCGGGCCACGTACGGGAGGTACTGCTCCTCGAACGCGGCGTCCTCCGCCCCCGGGAGGGGGTCGCGGCGGATGAGTTCGTCGACCTTGGCCGTGAGCTCGGCGATGCCCCGGGTCTGGGACACCAGGGCGTGGGGGACGAAGGTCGAGCGTTGCGTGAAGAAGTGCAGGATGTGCAGGCAGGCGGAGTCGAGCAGGCGCTCGTAGAAGTAGGTGGCGTCCGATGTCAGTTCGCGCTGCGGACGGCCGGCGACGTCCCGTAGCGCGCGGGCGAAGGCGGCCGCGCCGAGCCTGACCGCGTCCACGTCGGTGATCGTGAGGTCGCCGAGGGCGTGCAGCGTGGTGGCGAGGGCGTCCGTGACGGCCTGTTGTTCGTCGGCGGCGATGGGGCGTTCGCCCGTGCGCAGGGCCTGGCGGACCAGTTTGCCCGCCAGGGTGCGCAGGTCGGCGTCGGTCAGGGTGCGCTTCTCGCCGGTGAAGGAGACGTGCCCGGAGATGCGGACCGGCTTGTCGACCAGGCCCGCGCCGGGGCCTTCGCTGACGAAGAGTTTCCTGACGAGCGGGCCGATGGCCGCCGACGCCAGCCGTGTGCCGATGATTCCGGGCTCCATGTCCGTCCCCCCGCGACGTCCTGTCCGTTGCGGGGATCCTATGGGGCCCGGGGCGCGGCCCGCCGGGAAACTACGCGTCGACCAGCACCGGGTCCGGCGTGCCGAGGGCGGCGCGCAGCGTCCGGGTGCGGGTGGCGGGGTCGGTGGCGGACAGGAGGGCCGCGAGGACGGCGATGCGGGCCTGGCCGGCGCGGAGGGTGCCGGTGGGTACGGCTCCGGCGGCGACGAGGTCGACCGCGCCGCCGTGCGTGTAGATCTCGGTGACCGGGCCGGCGGCGACCCGGGTGGTCAGGGCGACGAGGACGCCCCGGGCGACGGCGGCCCGTACGGCTTCGACGATCTCGGGGGTGGCGTTGCCCGCGCCGGTGCCGATGAGGACGATGCCCTGGGCGCCGGCCTCGACGGCGGCGTTCAGCAGCAGCGGGTCGGCGTCGGAGTGGTGCATGACCATGTCGACGCGCGGCGGGAGCTCCGGCATGGCGGGCAGGGCGAGCGGGGCCGGGCGCTCGGGCTGGCGGAGTACGGCGACCTTGCCGAAGCCGATCTTGCCGAGGAGTTCCTTCGAGGGGTCCGCGAACGCGTCCAGGGCCACGGCCTGGGTCTTCACGGTGCCGCGGGCGGCGTGCACCCGGCCGGCGAAGGTGATCAGGACGCCCAGCCCGCGCGTGGTCGCGGCGGTGAGGAGGGCGTCGTAGAGGTTGCCGGGGCCGTCGCCGTCGGCGGAGCCCATGGGGAGCTGGGAGCCGGTGAAGACGACGCTGCGCGGGTCGTGGTGGTGCAGGTCGACCAGGAAGGCCGACTCCTCCAGGGTGTCGGTGCCGTGGGTGACGACGATGCCGTCGACGCCGGGGTCGGCGAGGACCTCGTGGACGGTGCGCAGCAGGGTCAGCTGGTGGGCGGTGGTGAGGCGGGGGCTGTTCACGCTGAACAGGTCGACGACCTCGACGCTGACGCCCTCGGGCAGCGGTGCGGTGGCCATGACCTCGCGGCCGTCCGCCTCAGCGGCGAAGCCCGAGCCCATCCACCGGCTGGCTATCGTCCCGCCGGTGCTGATGACGACGATGCGGCCCATGGTCACCCTTTCCTTCGTACAGATTTTCTGGAGGGGGCAATGATAGTGAGATCTACGCGCAATGCGATTGCGTGTTCGGGCCCGGCCGTAACAAAGGCTGGGTGATAATTGCGCGATGGACGCGATCGACCGTGAAATCTTGCGCGAGCTCCAGCGTGACGGCCGGCTCAGCAACCAGGAGCTCGCCCAGCGCGTGGGCCTGACCCCCTCCCCCTGCATGCGCCGGGTGCGGCAGCTGGAGCAGGACGGGGTGATCCAGGGGTACCGCGCGGTGATCGACCCGGAGGCGGTGGGCCGCGGCTTCGAAGTGCTGGTGTCGGTGGAGGTGCGCCGGGACCGGGACGCCGTCGAGGCCTTCGAGGCGGCGCTCCAGGACATCCCCGACGTGGTGGAGGCCTACCGCCTGTTCGGCAGCCCCGGCTGCCTGCTGCGCATCGCCGTCGCGGACCTGCGTGCGTACGAGCGGCTGTGGATCGAGCGGCTGACGGCGCTCGAAGGGGTCACCGAGGTCAACTCCCAGATCATCATGAAGCGCGTCAAGGACCCCACGGGCCTGCCCGTGTGAGCCGGCGCCACCACTGCGGCCTGCGGATATCACCGCGGGCCGGGAGGCGCACGGCGAGCGATAACCCTCCAATAAGGCCCCCGCATAGCTTCTGGAATCCAGAACGGATGCTCACACCAGAAGGGGGTGCCGCATGGACTTCCGGCTGCTCGGGCCGATCGAGGCCAAACGGGGAGGCGGCGCTACGATCCCGCTCTCCGGTTCGAAGGTGCACACGGTGCTCGCCGCGCTGCTGCTGTCCGAGGGGCGCGTGGTCTCCGATGCACGGCTCAGCGCGCTCCTGTGGGGGTGGGACCCGCCGGCCACGGCGAGCGCGCAGATCTACACGTACATGTCGAGGCTGCGCAAGCACCTCGGCGAGGAGATCGAGATCGTCCGGCGCCAGCCCGGCTACGTGCTGCGGGCGCCCGGGGCGTGGATCGACCTGACCGAGTTCGCCCGGCTCGACCGGCTGGGCCGCGAGGCCCTCGCCGACCGGCGCTTCGAGGAGGCCGGGGCGCTGCTGCGCGACGCGCTGGACCTGTGGCGGGGCACCGCGCTGGCCAACGCGACCGAGCAGATGATCGAGGCGGAGCTGCCCCCGCTGGAAGAGGCGCGGATGATCGCGCTGGAGAGCCGGATCGAGGCCGACCTGGCCGTCGGGCGGCACGAGCAGGTGACCGCCGAGCTGACCGGGCTGGTCGCCGAGCACCCCGTACGGGAACGGCTGCGCGCCCAGCTGATGACGGCCCTGTACCGCTGCGGGCGGCAGGCCGACGCGCTGCACACCTACTACGAGGGGCGCGCGGTCCTCGCCGACCAGCTGGGCGTGGACCCGGGCGAGGCGCTGGGCTCCACCTACCAGGCGGTGCTCGGCGGCGGACTGGGCCTGGCCTCGGCCGCGCCCCGGGCGTCCGGCGCGGAGGGCGCTCCGGCGGCCGCGGCGGCTCCCGCGGGGCGGTCCGCGCCCTCGACCCTGCCGGCGCCCTACGGGGAGTTCACCGGCCGGGGGGCCGAACTGGCCGCGCTGCGCGAGCGGCTGACCCGGGAGGACGGCCGCCCGCGCCGGCTGCTGATCACCGGCATGGCCGGGGTGGGCAAGACGGCGCTCGCGGTGCGCGCGGCCCAGGACTGTGCCGCACGGTTCCCGGACGGGCAGCTGTACGTGGAGCTGTGCCATCCGGACGGCGCCCCCAAGGAACCCGCCGAGGTGCTGGTGCGGCTGCTGCGGGCCCTCGGGGAGCCGCCGCCGGCGGCCGCCGCGCAGGACCTGGAGGAGCTGGTGCGGCTGTACCGGACCCGGACCTCGGGCGCCCGGCTGCTGCTGGTCCTGGACGGGGCGGTGGGCGACCGGCAGGTGGCGCCGCTGCTGCCGGGCGGACCGGAGGCGGCGGTGCTGATCACCAGTCAGGCCCGGCTGGCGCGGGTGGCGGGCGCGGACACCACCGCGCTGACCCCGGTCGACGACGACGAGGCGATGGAGCTGCTGGCCTCGCTGGTGGGCCGGGACCGGCTGGAGGCGGATCCGGACGCGGCCGACGACCTGGTCGCGTACTGCGCGGGGCTGCCGCTGGCCCTGTCGGTGACCGGGGCCCGGCTGGCGGCGCGGCCGCACTGGCCGGTGGCCCGGCTGGCGGCCCGGCTGGCCGATCCGGACGGCCGGCTGGCCGAGCTGGCGTACGGGGACGTCAGCGTCCGCGAGGCGCTGGTGCACTGCGTGCGCCGGGTGGGCGGCCCCGAGCTGGCCACGCTGACCGGGCTCGCCGACTGGGACGGGGAGCCGTTCTCCGCCCAGTACGCGGCGCTGGTGCTCGGCTCGGCGGAGGAGGAGGCGGAGGCCGCCCTGGACGCCCTGGTGGACGGCGCCCTCATGGAGCTGTCCGGGCTGGACGCCCAGGGCAGGCCGCTGTACCGGTGCAACGACCTGGTGCGGCTGCTGGCGGCCTCGCTGACCACGCGCGACGCCTTCCCCTCCGCCGCGCGGTGACCGTGCGGCGGGCCGGGCACCTACGGTGCGGCGCTCACCAGGAGCTGTGGGAGCGCGGCCGGAAGGTGCCGGCCGGCCGCAGGGCGGGTTCGATGGTCTCCCGGACGATCGTCCAGACGTCGCCGACCACCCGCTCGCGCGGCGGGCGCGGTGACCGGGCGAGGGCGTCGGCGGCGATGGCCCAGGCCGACGCGACGGCGGCGGTGGCCCGGACCTCGGCGGAGGGCTTCGCGGCCTTCGCCCGGGCCCGGCCCACGTCGATGCGGAAGGCGAGTTCGGCGGCCTGGCCCCGCTGGACCTCGCGGATGAGCCCGGTGACCGGGAGCGCGAAGACGGCGGGTGAGAGCGGGTGTTCGTAGACCCGGCGGACCCAGGTGGAGAAGCGCAGACGCTCCCGCTCCTCCCAGCCGCCGCGCGCGGCCGGGCCCGGGTCGTCCTGCTCGACGGCCTCCGCGATCTGCGTGAAGTAGTCGTCCAGGTCCTGGGCGGTCAGGCCCAGAAGCCGGGTGCCGGCCGGGGCCTGGGGGGCCGGGTGGCCGGGGCGGGGGCTGGCGGCGATCAGCTCTTCCACGGGGAAGAAGGACTCGATGGTCATGGCGCTGCGGGCCTTTCTTTCGCTGAGGCGGTACCGGGGCGGTCGGGTGGGGCGGGGCGCGTGGACGGGCGCAGGGACGGGTGCCTGAGGGGCGGTACGGATGCGCTGCGGGTGCGGTGCGGTTGCGCGGCAGGTGCTCCGGGTCAGCCGGCGGGTGCCGGGTCGGTGTGGTGGTGGACCGGGCCGTGCGCGGCGGGTCCGGCCGGCCGGGCCAGTGCCACCGCGACGTCGTCGAACACCCGGAGGTCCTCGACGGTCCAGGCGGTGGTGCGGCCGCGGTGGGTGTGGGTGATCCGGACCGGTCCGGAGCGGGCCGGATGGGTTTCCAGCAGGCCGAGTTCGACGCCGGACAGGCCGAGGCCGGTGGCCTTGACCACGGCCTCCTTCCGGGTCCAGATCCGGTGGAAGGCCGCGTCCCGTTCGGGCCCCTGCGGCAGGGCGGCCAGGTGGGCGCGCTCGGCGGGGGTCAGGTCCGGGTCGGTGGTCGCCGAGCGGCGTACGGGACGCAGGGCCTCGGCGTCGATGCCGATCGCGGGGCCCGCGCCGAGCACGAAGACCCCGCAGCCGTTGGTCCGGCTCGTGCTGAGGGCGAGCGGCACCGGCGGGACGAGCAGCCGGGGCGGGCCGTGGCTGCCGTCGCCGCAGCCGGGACAGTCGTGCCGGCCGAGGGCGATGTCCCGGGGGTCGAGGTGGAACAGGTCCCCGAGGGCCCGGCGGGCCGCGGCGCGGGAGCGGACGAAGGCCGCGGCGTCGCGTTCGGCGGGCAGGGACAGGGCCCGCCGGAACTCCTCGGTGTCCAGCAGCGGCAGATCGGCCGGGTCGGTGTTCTCGGGCGGACGCCACCACCAGACGTGGGCCTCCCCCTGGGCGCCCAGGGCGCCGGCCGCGGCGATGGCCGCGCCGTGGGCAGGCTCCTCTTCCCTCCATGCCATGCGATCCTCCCTTCTTCTCCCCCGTCGGACAGTGCGGGAACTGCGGCCCACCGGTGGATGAACCGGGGACAAAGCCGCCCCATAAGCATTCGGCGGGCAACTATGTCCCGCCTATACCTATTTCCGCTGCCCCTTCGGGAGTGTTTTCCATAGGAATGTAATAGGGCGCGTCCGGAAACTGACTCGGGTCAAGGCTCATCTACCCGAGGAATTCTTCATGCCAAGGATGCGAGAGCACACCCTCACCCTTCCCGCGGCCGGCCCGACGCCGGACGCCGTCACCCTCACGGATGCCGAGCGCGACGAGCTGATCGCGCTGGCCACCGGGGTGCTGGAGTCCGGCCCGGCGCTGATCGACGAGCCGGCCTGGCTGGACGCCGTCCGGGACGCCTCGTCGATGCTGCCCCGCCGGATCCTCTCCGAGCTGCGCCGTTTCCGGCACGACGCCGGACCGGACGCGGTGCTGCTGCTGCGCAACGTGCCGGTGGTGGCGAACGACCCGCTGCCGGAGACTCCGAGCGTGCCCGGTTCCGTGGAGCGGCTGCCGGCCGTGGCGTCGGCCCTGGTCACGGCGGCGATGCTGCAGCTCGGCGAGGTCATCGCCTATCGCAGCGAGAAGACCGGGGCCCTGGTGCAGAACGTCGTTCCGGTGCCGGGGAGCGAGAATTCCCAGAGCAATGCAGGATCGGTTCTGCTGGAACTTCACGTCGAGAACGCATTCCACGACAACAAGCCCGACTACGTGGGGCTGCTGTGCGTGCGCGAGGATGCGACGGGCGATGCGAAGCTGTGCACGTCCTCGATACGGCGGGCGCTCCCGCTGCTTTCCGAACGCACGGTCGCGGTCCTGGCCGCGCCCCGTTTCCTCACCGAGCCGCCGCCGTCGTTCGGCGTCCTGAACTCCGTCACGCCGGCGCACCCCATCCTGGTCGGGGACCCGGAGGACCCGAACGTCCTGGTGGACTTCGCGGCGACGCACCCCTTGGACGACGAGGCCGCGGCCGCCATGGCCGAGCTGCGCGAGGCGCTCATGCGGACCATGTCGGCCCTGGCGCTGCGGGTCGGCGACCTCGCCGTGGTGGACAACCGGCTCGCCGTGCACGGCAGGACCTCCTTCACCCCTCGCTACGACGGCCAGGACCGCTGGCTGCACCGGGTCTACGCGCACCTGGACCACCGGCGCAGCCGGGTGGACCGCAAGGGCGGCGGGGCGGTGCTCGACTGAGGACCGGACCGCACGCACCGAAGGCCGGAGGGCCGGCCCCCGCGAGGGGGGCCGGCCCTCCGGCCGTTGCGCCGTTACTGGCGCGAGCCGATGACGTCCGCCGGGCGGCCCGCCAGGGCGAGGCGGCCCGGGACCAGGGTGGCCAGGGCGGTGAGCACCGCGGCGAAGCCCAGCACCCCGAGGTACATCCAGGGGTCGATGGACGGGGACGCGGAGCCCGTCATCCCGACGCTGAAGGCGGTGAGCACCGCGAAGGCGATGCCGGTGCCCAGCACGGCGGAGATGAGGACCACCAGGGCGGACTCGATCCGGAGCATGCCCATCACCTGCCGGCGGGTGGTGCCGACGAGCTGGAGCAGGGCGAACTCGCGGATCCGGTCGGAGACCGACATGGCCAGCGTGTTGACCACGGCGATCGCGGTGAAGGCGATGATCAGGCCCATCGCCACGTAGTTGACCTCGGCGTTGGACTGCTGCACCTCGGCCTGGAGGTCCTCGACCTGGTCGCGGTCGAGGACGCCGACTCCGGGCAGGGCTCCGACGGCCTTCTGCAGCTCGGCGCGGCCGGGCCCGCCGTCGCCGGCGGTCTTGACCAGCAGTGAGGAGGCGAGCGGGTTGTCGACGTGCTGGACGACCAGTTCGTGGGACATCGTCAGGTCGCCGAAGCCGAGTCCGCGGTCGTAGACGGCCGCGACGTTCAGCTCGGTCTCGGTGCCGTCGCCGAGGGTCAGCTTCAGCTTGTCCCCCGGCTTCTTGCCCAGGTTGTCGGCGGCGACGTCGCTGAGGGCGACGGACTGTGCTCCGAACCCGTCCAGGGTGCCGGCGCTGACGCCCGGGTCCCAGGTGTGGGTCAGGCCCTGGGTGGAGACGCCCTGGGCCGGGTACTTCTCCAGGCCGACGCGCACGGAGGTGCGTACGACCTCGGTCACCGCGGTGACGCCGGGGACCCTTCGGAGGCTGTCCGCGGCCTGCGCGGGCACTCCGGGGCCGGCCGAGCCGACGACCCAGTCGGCCTTGTTGCCGGCCTTGGCCTGGGCGGTGGCCGCCGCGCCCATCGTGGTCTGGACGAAGAACACCGTGCAGGCCATGCCGATCAGCAGGGCGAGCGGGGTGACGGCCGCGGACAGCCGCTTGGTGTTGGCGCGGGCGTTGGCGGTGGCCAGGTACCCGCCGACCCGGGAGGCCTTGAGCGGGACCCCGAGGACGGCGACCGCGATCCGGGCGATCAGCGGGCCGAGCAGCGACACCGCCACCGCGAGGACCACGACGGACAGGAAGGTGACCGGGGTGGAGGCCGGTTCGCTGCGCAGCACCGAGAGGACCGCGAGCAGGACGATCCCGCCGGCCAGGAACGCGGCGCCGGCGCCGAGCCGGCCCCAGGCGAAGTTCCGCTGCTCCATGGCCGCCTCGGACAGGGCCTCGGCGGGGCGGATGCGGGCGGTGCGGCGGGCGGAGATCCTGGCGGCCGCCCACGCGCCCAGCAGGGCCGCGCCGATCGCCGCGAAGAACGGGAAGACGCTGAAGGTGACTTCGAGGGTGTCGGGGATCGCCTTGAAGCCGACGAACTTCCCGTGCAGCCAGTAGGCGATGGGCAGGCCGGTGACCGAGCCGAGCACGCCGGCGAGGGCGCCGACGATCAGTGCCTCGCGGCCGATGAGCTGGCGGACCTGCTTGGGCGTCGCCGCGATGGCGCGCAGCAGGGCCAGTTCGCGGTAGCGCTGCTGGATGGACAGGGCGAAGGTGCCGACGACCACGAGGATCGCGACGAGCAGCGAGGTGCCGCCGATGGCGCCGCCCATGGAGACCAGCTTGATGCGGGCCTTGGCCGCGTCGAGGAACTCGACCGGGCCGCGCTCGCCGCCGGTGACCACCTGGGCGGTGGTGCCGTCGAGGGCCTTCTTCACCTGGGCGGCGAGGTCCGCGGTGGACACGCCGGGCTTGGCCAGCACGCCGACCACGGCGACCTGTCCGGCGCGGCCGGAGAGCCGCTCGGCCTCGGCGTCCGAGAAGAACAGCGAGCTCTGCTGCTCCAGGTCGCCTCCGGCGGGGGCGGCGATGCCGCTGACCCGGTAGGTGCGCGGGGAGCCGGTGGCCTGGACGGTCAGTTCGGTGCCGGTCCTGATGCCGGCCCGGCGGGCGAGTTCGCGGTCGACGACGACCTCGGCGGCGCCGGCCGGGGCGGCGCCCTCGGACAGGGTGAAGGGGGTCAGGGCCGCGGAGGTCCAGGAGTGGCCGTAGGAGGGCTTGCCGTCGACGCCCGGGACGATCTGCCCCTTGGGGCCGACCGCGTAGGCCGGGAAGGTGACCTCGGGCAGGGCGGCCTTGACGCCCGGCAGCGAGCCGAGGGCGGTGGCGGTGTCGGCGGGCAGCCAGACCCGCTCGCCGAGCGGCTTCTCCTTCTCCTTGGTCTTGGTCTTGTCGCCCTTGTTCTTGACGGTGACCTGGTGGACGTTCTGGTCACCGCCGACGATCACCGGGGCACCGGCGTAGCGCTCGGTGCCGATCTCTCCTCTTAAACCCGTCTCCAGGAGGATGCCGCAGGCCGTGACGAGCGCGGCGGCGCAGAAGAGTGCGAGGAAGGCCCCGATGAAGCCGCCCTTGCGGGCGCGCAGGGTCTGCAGGGCATAGCGCAGCATCAGGCCCACGCTCCCAGGTGGGTCATGCGGTCGGCGACGCGGTCGGCGGTGGGGGCGTGCATCCGGTCGGCGATGCGGCCGTCGGCGAGGAAGAGGACGGTGTCGGCGTAGGAGGCGGCGACCGGGTCGTGGGTGACCATGACGACGGTCTGGCCGGTCTCGTCGACGCAGGACCGCAGCAGGGAGAGGATCTCCTTGGCGGTCACCGTGTCGAGGGCACCGGTGGGCTCGTCGCCGAAGATGACGTCGGGGCGGGTGATCAGGGCGCGGGCGATCGCCACGCGCTGCTGCTGGCCGCCGGAGAGTTCGGCGGGCCGGTGGGTGGCGCGGCCGCCCAGGCCCACGCGGGTGAGGATCTCCTCCAGCCAGGCCGCGTCGAGGCGCTCGCCGGCCAGGCGCAGCGGGAGCTCCACGTTCTGGCGCACCGACAGGGCGGGGATGAGGTTGAAGGCCTGGAAGACGAAGCCGATGCGCTCGCGGCGCAGCTTCGTCAGCTGGGTCTCGTTCATCCCGCCGAGTTCGGTGTCGCCGATGAAGGCCTTGCCGCTGGACGGCTTGTCGAGGCCGGCCGCGCAGTGCAGGAAGGTCGACTTTCCGGAACCGGAGGGTCCCATGACGGCCGTGAACGAGCCGCGCTCGATGCCGACCGAGACTCCGTCCAGCGCGCGCACGCCGCGCCCGCTCTTTCCGTACTCCTTCACGACCCCGTCCAGGCGCAGCGCGAACCCGGGGGATCCGGTGCTGCTCTGCCCACGGAGGCTGTTCGTCTGGGTCCGCATGCGCGACCAGTCCTTCCCATGCGTTTGAGGGGGGTATGTCAGCAGCCCCATCCGCCCAAGTCGGCGGATGCAACACGCCGATCCTTGAGGGCGGGTCTATATTCCCTCTACGCGAGGAGGCCCCGGGCGCACGGTTTCGGCCGGGGGCGGTGCCCTCCGGCCGGAACCGTGCGGTCCGGGGCCGTTCGGTGAGCGGGGAGCGGTCAGCGGGGGCGGCGGCGGCCGCGGGTGAGGCGGTACGCGAGGGCGGCGAGGGTGGCCGCGGCGCACAGGGCGTAGCAGGCGACGACCCAGGCGGCGGGGGTGCGGCCGGCGCCGAGGCCGTGGACGAGGCCGACGGCCCAGCCGGCGTACGCGGCGCCGTGCAGGACGCGGAACGGGCGGATCCAGCGGCGGGTGGCGAAGACGCCCCGCCACAGGCCGGTGAGCAGGGCGAGGACGAAGAGCTGGGCGGCCAGGGTGCCGAGGTCGACCAGGAGGTCGCCGCTCCCCCAGCCGAGTACGGCGTCGACGGCGTCGATCCGCTCCCCGGCGACCTTGACGCCGATGTGGACGAGGAGGAAGCCGACCCCGGCCAGGCCGGCCGCGCGGTGCAGCAGCTGGGCGAACTGCCGCCGGGCCGGGGTGAGCACGTCGCGGAAGACGGTGGCGAGGCCGAGCATCACGGAGCCGGAGAGGGCGACGAGCGCGAACACGCCGGCCATCCGGTCCAGGAACTCCTGGACGGCGCCGCCGGCGAGGGGGCCCGCGCACAGCAGCAGGGCGACGACGAGCAGCCCGCCGGTGACGGCCGCGGCCCCGGGGGCGGGGGTGTGCGGGGGCCCTGGCCGGGCGGGGGCGGGGGCGGGCGCGGCGGCGGGGGCCGGGGCGGCGGCAGGCGGGGCGGCGGGGGCCGGGGCGGTGGTGGGGGTGGCGGGCTGGGCCATGGGGAGCTCCGGGAAGGGGTCGGTCCTCCGTGCGGGGAGGTCGGCCGGACCGGGCCCGGACCCCCTGGGGGGGCCGGGCCCGGAGCCGGGTGGTGGACGCCGGCGCCCTGCCGGACGGGAGGCCGGCGGGGCGGGGTCAGGACGGGCGGTGGCGGTGGACGGGGCCCAGGGGGGAGCCGTCCACCGGGCGGGCCAGGGAGGCCGACCAGTTGCCGTCCAGGTCGAGGTCGTCGATCTGCCAGCGGCTGACCTCGCCCTGGTAGCCGTGCTCCACCTCGACCGGGCCGGGCGTGCCGGGGGTGACGTCCAGGGCGTTGAGGTCGATCCCGAGCAGCCCCAGCCCGACCCCCTTGAGCACGGCCTCCTTACGGGTCCACACCCGGTGGAAGGCGGCGGTCCGCTCCGGTCCGGCGGGCAGCGACAGGATGTACGCGTGCTCGGCGGGCGCGAGCACCACACTGGCCAGGGAGCCGGACTCCACGGGCCGCAGCGCTTCGACGTCCACCCCGATCCAGTCCCCCGCGTGCAGGGCGAGGACCCCGCAGCCGCTGGTGCGGGTCAGGCTGACGGCGAGCCCGACGGCGGGACTCGCCACGGCCGGCGGGCCGTGCTCCAGGTCCCCGCAGCCCGGGCAGACGCGGCGGCCGAGGGCCACCGTACGGGCGTCCACCCCCAGCAGCCCGCCGATCGCGCGGCGGGCGGCGGCCCGGGTCCGGATGAACGCGGCGGCGTCCTTCTCGGCCCGGTAGCGGCGGGCGCGTACCTGCTCGACCTCGTCCAGCAGGTCGAAGTCGGCCTGGTCCACCCGGTCGTCGAGCGGCCACCACCACACGTGTGCCTCGCCCGTGGCGCGCAGTCTCGCGGCCTCCCGTGCGGCCGTTGCGGGCACGGGCAGCACACCGGTCGTGGCGGTGTGGTCGATGCGGCCGCGCACGGCGGTCAGGGTCTGGCTCGTCATCGGGTCCTCCTCTCCCCCTTGAGGGCGTTGTCAGGTCAGTCCGCCGAGGCGCAGGAGCAGGTCCTTCACCTCGGTGGCGTGGTAGCGGGGCCGCTCCTGGGACGGGTCCGAGCAGAGCAGCACGGGCGCGTCCCGGTCGTCGCCGGGCAGGCGTCCGTGGCTGCCGCGGACGCAGCCCGGGTCGAGCGGCACCACCTGGAGCGGTGCGCGCATCCCCGCCTTCTTCTTCAGCACCGCGAGGGCCGCCTTCGCCTTGGCCGCCGGATCGGCGGGGTCGAAGAACAGCTCGGCCGGGTCGTAGCCCGGTTTGCGGTGGATCTCGACGCCGCGCGCGAAGTCCGGGGCGCGGCCGTCGTCGAGCCAGTAGTAGTACGTGAACCAGGCGTCGGGTTCCGCGACGGCGACGAGTTCGCCGGCGTTCGGGTGGTCGATGCCGTAGTCGGCCTGCTGGGTGCGGTTCCAGATCTCGTCGACCCCGTCCACGGACTTCAGTACGTCGCGCACGCGGGGGATGTCGGCCGGGTCGGCCACGTAGACGTGGGCGGCCTGGTGGTCGGCGACGGCGAACGCCCGGGAGGTATGCGGGTCGAGGTACTCCATGCCGCGCTGGGTGTAGACGGACAGCAGGCCCTCGCGGCGCAGCGCGCGGTTGACGTCCACGGGCCGGCTGACGGGCGAGATGCCGTACTCGCTGAGGGCGACGACGGTGGTGCCGCGGTCGCGCAGGTCCGCCAGGAGCGGGCCGAGGGCGGCGTCGGCCTCGCGGGCGGCCCGGACGGCTTCGGGGCCGTCGGGGCCGAACCGCTGGAGGTCGTAGTCGAGGTGCGGGACGTAGATGAAGGACAGGTCGGGGTCGCGGGTGTCCGCGACGTGCCGGGCGGCGCCGGCGATCCACCGGGTGGAGGTCAGCGACGCGGTCGGACCCCAGTAGTTGAAGAGCGGGAACTCGCCCTGTGCAGCGCTCAGTTCGTCGCGCAGGGCGGCGGGGACGGTGTAGCAGTCCGGGGCCTTGCGGCCGTCGTAGTGGTAGACGGGGCGCGGGGTGAGGACGGTGTCGACGTCCGCGCCCATGGCCCACCACCAGCACAGGTAGGCGGTGGTGTGGTCCGGGTCGCGGCGGCGGGCGGCCTGCCAGACCTTCTCGCCGCGGACCAGGGCGTTGTGCTGGCGCCACATCATGACTTCGCCGTGGTCGCGGAAGTACCAGCCGTTGCCGACGGCCCCGTGTTCGCGGGGCGGCAGGCCGGTGGTGAGGGTGGCCTGGACGGTGGCGGTGACGGCCGGGAACACCGTGTCGAGCGGGGCGGCGAAGCCCTGCTCGCCGATGGCCCGGACGTTCGGCATGTGCGGCAGCAGCCGGGGGGTGAGGCCCACGGTGCACAGGACCGCGGTCTTCTTCCGCCGGACGGCGGGGACGGGGGCGGGGACGGGGGCGGTCATGGGCCGGGCTCCTTCTGCGCGGCGGGTGCGGCCGGGGTGGGGCCGGCCGGGGTCGGGGTGAGCGGGGTCAGGCCGAGCGCGGTGAGTTCCCGGGCCGTCCAGGCGAGTTCGGCGGCGATGCCGCGGGCGAGGCCGGCCCCGCCGACGGGCCGGGCCTCCTCGGGCAGCACGGACCAGGTGTAGGTCTCCACCTCCACGTGGTCGGTGACGGCGTGGTCCCCGCCGAACAGGGTCCGCAGGGTGTCGCGCAGCACCGGCCGGGTGGAGGCCAGCGGCGGGGCCGGCTCCTCGTGCAGCGGCACGTGGTAGTGGATGCGCCAGGGCGCCTTGCCCGGCAGGGCTCCGGCCAGGGCCGGCCCGAGGTCGTCGGCGCCGTACAGTCCGGCGCCGTCGGGTCCGGCCTCGCGCGTCTGGTGCAGGAACCGCGGCTCGGCGAAGGCGGCCAGCGCCTCCCGGACCCGTGGGTCCTGCGGGTCGGCGGCCTCCAGGGCGCTGGAGGCCTGGAGCTTGACGACCTGGACTCCGGCCGCGAGCAGCCGGGCGACGGCCGTGTCGGGGTCCTCGTGCGCGACGGCGAGGTGGCAGGCGTCCAGGCAGAGCCCGATCCGGTCGTGGTCGACGTCGGACAGCACCTCGACGGCCTGCTCGGTGGTCTCGGCGACGCAGCCCGGCTCGGGCTCGACGGCGACGCGCACGGTCCGTCCGGTCTCCGCCTCGATCCGGGCGAGGCCCGCGGCGAGCGCGTCGAGGTTGCGGGCCGCTGCGGCCGTGCGGGTGCGCGACCAGGCGGTGCGCCAGGCCAGCGGCAGCGTGGAGACCGAGCCGCGCCGGGCGTCGTCGGGCAGCAGTCCGGCCAGGATCCGGGCCAGGTTCAGGGTGTAGTCGAGCCGGGCGGGCTCGGACCAGTCCGGGTAGTACACGGCCCGCTTGACCACGGGCGCGTGGAAGCCCCGGTAGGGGAAGCCGTTGAGGGTGACCGTCTCCAGGCCGCGCGCCGTGAGCTCCCCGCGCAGCCGGGTGACGGCGGCCGGGTCGGCGGCGAGGGCCGCGGCGGCGTCCACGGGCAGCCACAGACCGAGGCCGACGAGGGGTTCGCCGGCGGCCCGGCGGACCGGTTCGGCGTACGCGTCGAGCTGGGCGGTGATCCCCTCCAGGGTTTCGGCGGGGTGCACGTTGGTGCAGTAGGCGAGGTGGACGGTGGTGCCGTCCCGGTGGCGGAAGCGCATCAGGCGTCCCTTCCTCCTGATCAGTTTCCGCCGCGGGCGATGGAGTTGCCCGCGTAGAGGCCGGCGGCCTGGACGTCCGTGTAGCCGTCGAGGCCGAGGCGGCCCGACTGGGCGTAGAAGGCGACCGGGTTGCGCCACAGCACGCGGTCCACGTCGTCCTCGTCGAAGCCGGCGGCGAGCATGGCCTCGGCGGTGGCCCGGGTGAGCAGCGGGTCGCTGTGGCCCCAGTCGGCGGCGGAGTTGACGAGGATCCGCTCGGTGCCGTGCTCCTTGAGGATGGCGACCATGCGGTCGGGGGTCATCTTGGTGTCGGGGTAGATGGAGAAGCCCATCCAGCAGCCGGAGTCGCGGACCTCGCGGACGGTGACCTCGTTGAGGTGGTCGAGGACGACGTGGCCGGGGTCGATGCCCGACTCGCGGATCACGGCGAGGGAGCGCCCGGTGCCGCCGGCCTTGTCGCGGTGCGGGGTGTGGACGAGGGCGGGCAGGGCGAACTCGACGGCGAGGGCCAGCTGGACGGCGAAGGCGTGGTCCTCGGCCTCGGTGACGGTGTCGTAGCCGATCTCGCCGACGGCGACGACCCCGTCCTTGGCAAGGTAGCGGGGCAGCAGGTCCAGGACGGGGGTGCAGCGCGGGTCGTTCGCCTCCTTGGGGTTGAGGCCGATGGTGCAGTGGTGGCTGATGCCGAACTGGGCGGCGCGGTAGGGCTCCCAGCCGAGGAGGGCGTCGAAGTAGTCGGTGAAGCTGGCGGGTGAGGTGCGGGGCTGGCCCAGCCAGAACGCGGGCTCGACCAGCGCGCGCACGCCGGCGGCGTGCATCGCCCGGTAGTCGTCCGTGGTGCGGGACGTCATGTGGATGTGCGGGTCGAAGATGCGCATGGTCGGGCTCCGGTAGGGGTCGGTGGGTCAGTGGTCGAGGGTCGCTACGGCCCACAGGTCGGCCGGTACGGTGCGGCCGGCGGCGCGCCGTTCGGCGGCGAAGCCGTGGGCCATCCGGGCGAGTTCGGCGTCGCGGCGTTCGTGCAGGCCGGCCACCTTGGCCAGCGGGATGCCGGTGAACAGGCACTTGAGGACGGCCTGGCGCCAGCGGTACTGGTCGAGGTGGGCGCGGGCGTAGGGGCCGAGCGCGGCGGCGATGAGCCGGTTGTCGTTGGTGCGCACGGCGTCGTCGGTGAGGTGCACGGCGCGGTCGCCGACCGGCAGGAACGGCAGGGAGCGCAGCACGCCGCGGCGTTCGGCCGCGTCGCCGTGGGCGTACCGTGCGGCGGCTTCTGCGGCCAGGGCGGCGCCGGTGGTGCCGTAGCGGGTCAGGGCGAGGAGCAGGACGGTGCGTACGGCGTCCTCGACGGCCCAGTCGGCCCAGCCGGGCAGGGGGCCGCGGCCGTACTCGCGTCCGGCGGCGGGGAAGCGGCGGTCCAGGGCGGCGGGGCCTTCGGCCGCGACGGCCTCCTCGGCGGCGGTGAGCCGGCTGCGGTGCTCCTGGTCGAGGACGGAGCGCAGGGACTCCCGGAGGGTGCGCAGGGTCAGCGCGTCGTGCACGGCGCCGTCGGCGAGGGCGGCGGCGGGCGGGGCGAGGGTGGGGGCGGTCATACCGGTACGGCCTCCTTCTGGTGGGTCCGCTGCTGCGGGCGGCGGCCGGCGGCCGCGTGCAGGAAGGCGATGCTGTGGCGGGCGGATTCGGCGCCGGCGTGGCTGTGGCGCGGGAGTTCGACGGAGACGAGCCCCTGGTAGCCAGTGTCGGCGAGGGCGCGCAGGACGGGCGGGAAGTCGATCTCGCCCTCGCCGAAGGGGAGGTGTTCGTGCGTGCCCCGGCGCATGTCCTCGATCTGGACGTGGGCGAGGCGGTCGGCGGCCAGGGCCACGCAGTCGGCGACGGGCCAGGGCTCCAGGCACCGGCAGTGCCCGAGGTCGAGGGTGAGGCGGAAGCGGTCCGGCCGGCCGAGGTCGGCGAGGAGCCTGCGGTAGCCGGCGAGGTCGGCGACGAGCATCCCGGGCTCGGGTTCGAAGGCGAGGTCGATCCCGGCGGCGTCGGCGTGCCCGACGGTCTCGGCGCAGCCGTCGACCAGCCGTCGCCAGGCCTCGTCGGCGGTGGTGTCCGGGTCGGCGGTGCCGCTCCAGAAGTGGACGGCCCCGGCGCCGAGTTCGGCGCCGATGGCGACGGCCCGGCGGAGCAGGTCCAGGCGCAGCCGGCGGCCCTCCGGGTCGGCGGACAGCAGGGTGGGGCGGTGCTTGCGGTACGGGTCGAGGAGGTAGCGGGCGCCGGTCTCGACGACGACGGCGAGGCCGGTGCCGTCCAGGACCCGGCGGACGGTGTCGACGCGGGCGGCGAGGTCCCGGGCGTAGGGGTCCAGGTGCTGGTGGTCCAGGGTCAGTGCGACGCCCTCGTAGCCGAGGTCGGCGAGGAGCCGCAGGGCGTCGCCGAGGCGGTGGTCGGCGAGCCCGTTGGTGCCGTACGAGAACCGGAGCGCGGCGGGTGCGCTCATGTCGGGGAGACCTTCCGGGCGAGGCGGCGCGCCACCGGCAGGGCGGCGGCGAGCACGGCGGCGGTTCGGGGGGCTCCGGCCCGCGCGGCCAGGGCGGCCTGGAGGGGCAGGAGGGCGTGGATGCCGGCGCCGACGGCCCGGCGCACCTCGGGGGCGGCGGGGTGGCGCAGCACCCGGGCGAGGGCGGGTCCGTAGCCGGCGCCGTAGAGGGCGAGGGCGGCGCCCTGTGCGGGTCCGGTGCCGCGGCCGAGGGTGCCCGCGGCCGCGGCGGCCGAGGCCAGCGCGGTCAGGGCGGCCTCGTGCGGCGGGGCGCCCGCGACCTCGTGGCGGCTGAGCCGGGTCAGGGCCAGGGTGTGCCCGGCGACGGCGGCGGCCGGCCCGAGGGCCGGGCGGGCCGGGCCGGGGCCGGTGCCGTGCAGGACGTCGAGGCCGCGGGCGGCGGCCATCACGGCCGGCCCGAGAGGGGTGTTCTTGGCTCCGAGGTCGTAGGCCCACACGGCGGCGGCCAGGGGCAGGGTCCGGGTCAGGACGGTGCGCGGCCCGCCCGCGAGGGCGGCGGCGCCCAGTCCGGCGGCGGTGAGCGCGGCGGCCGTGGCCAGGGCGGCGCGGGGGCTGATCCGGCCGGACGGCAGGGGCCGTTCGGGCCGCTCGGCGGCGTCCTGCTCCCGGTCGGCCCAGTCGTTGAGGGCCATGCCCGCCCAGTAGAGGCAGACGGAGGAGCCGGCCAGGCCCAGGGTGCGGGGTCCGGCGCCCCGGCCGGCGGCCAGCGCCCCGGCGAGGACGTCGCCGGGGACGGTGATCGCGGCCGGGGCCCGGAGCAGCTCGGCGTAGGCGCGCAGGGTGCGGCGGGCCCGGAAGGCCCGGCCGGGGAAGGGCGGCAGGTGCAGCGGCCCGCCGGGGCCGGAGGTGCGGGGCCGGCCCGCCCGCCCCGCCGCGGCGGCGGCGGTCGCGGCGGGGCTCGGGGCCGGGCCGGCTGCCGCGGTCACGGCCGGATCCCGGTCAGCGGGTCCGGGCGTACCGGGGCGGGGGCGGTGGCGGGGGCGGTGGCCCAGGCGCGCAGGGTCTCGTACTGGAGGGTGAGGTTGTGCTCGGTGGAGCCGGCCGGGTCCTTGAAGAAGAAGCCGAGGGCGGCCAGTGCCCCGGCCTCGCCGCGCCGGCCGGCCAGCGCGGTGAGCCGTACGAGGTCCAGGACCAGCGGGGCGGCGAGCGCGGAGTCGCAGCCCTGCCAGGTGAACTGCATGGTCATGCGGACGCCGAGGAAGCCCTCGAAGGAGATGTGGTCCCAGGCGGTCTTCCACTCCCCCATCTCGGGGACGTTGTCGATGTGCGTCTGCCCCTGGACGGCGTGCCCGACGGTCTCCTCCAGGGAGCGCTGCTTGGACTCGGTCTTGGAGCGGGCGGCCGCCGGGTCGGCGAGGGTCGCACCGTCGCCGCCGCCGAGCAGGTTGGTGCCGGACCAGGAGCGCAGGCGCAGCGCGCGCTGGGTGAACATGGGCGCGAGGGCGCTCTTGACGAGGGTCTCGCCGGTCTTGCCGTCGCGGCCGGCGTGCGGGACGCGGCGCAGCCGGGCCAGTTCCTCCAGGGCGGGCAGGGTGGCGCCCGCGGAGGGGGTGAAGTTGACGTAGGAGCAGCCGGCGGTGAAGGCGGCGTAGGCGTAGAGGGAGCTGGCGGGCAGGGTCACCGAGCCGGCGGCGAGGGCCGCTTCGAGGGCGGCGAGGCCGAGGAAGGCGGGGTCGGGCTCGGGCAGCGGCTCGGTGGAGGAGACGTTGACCACGACGACCTGTTCCAGGGCGTGCCGGTCGCGGAAGGAGGCCATGTCCTCGGCGAGGCGGGCCGCGGTCTCGGACTGGCACTCGCCCGGGCGGGCGGACCCGTCGCGGATTTCCAGCTCGGCGGCGGCCAGCGGGGTGTCCAGCGCCCCCAGGACGGACGCGGGCAGCACTCCGGCGTCCACGAGCTGCCGGGCCCTCGCCGACAGCGGGGTGCCGACGACGTCGTGGCCGCCGAACACCAGGTCGGCGAGGGCCGGGAGGGGTGCGTCCGCGAAAGGGGGGGTTTCGGTGACGCACCCGACGGGGGAGGCGGCACCCGCGACGATGGCGGCGGCGCCGGCGACGGCGGCCGTGGCGACCGAGCCTCGCGCGCCGACCATCCAGACGCCGATTCGGGGTGCTGATCCGGTCGTGTCTCGCATGGTGTGCCTTTCCTCCTGGCTCTTTGGGGGTGAGGGGTCCGGGGCCCGTCCGGTACGGCGGACGGGCCCCGCGGCGGCTGCTGCTACTTGCCCAGGTCGGCGGGGTAGGGCCAGACGTCGAACGCCGCGGTGACCTTGGCGTCGGAGCGGCACAGCCACTTGGCGGTGACCTTGTTGACCACGTGCCGGGGCAGGTGCTTGTTGTCGTTGGCGTCGTTGACCGGCTTGCCGATCGACTGCAGCTCCCAGGCCATGCCGGTGAGGCGGTTGATGTGCGCCCAGAAGCGGCGGTCGATGTTCAGCAGCTGGAAGGACTGCAGGTAGGCGTGCCAGCGGTGGTAGGCCTGGGTGGGGGTCGGCGGCGTGTAGTTCATCATGTGGACCTTGTTGCCGGCGGGGCGGCGCGGGTCGAACAGGGTGCCCTGGCCGAACTCCTGGAAGGCGAAGACGAGGCCCTTCGGGTCGCGGCCGTACCACTTGTCGTAGACCTTCTTCTGCTCGCGGGAGAGCAGTTCGAAGTGCGCGCGGTTCGGCTGGATGATCTCCGTCCAGCTGCGCGGGTAGCGGCCGCCCTTGCGGGTGGCGACCCAGGCGTCGTACGACTTGGTGAACCCGCCGAAGGGGGCGGTGATCGCGCCGACGGCGGCCTTCATCTCCGCGGTCGGGTTGTAGTACGACATCTCGTCGTAGTCGTACCAGAACTCGCTCGCCCAGCGGTCGCCCACCAGGCCCTCGACCTTCGGCAGCTCCGGGCGGTGGCGGCCGTGGGCGGCGGCCGGCGTCGCGCCGACGAGTCCGACGGTGGCGGCGGCTCCGGCGACGCCGATGGCGGTCCGCAGGACGCTCCTGCGGTCCATGGAGTTGAGCGGCATCGGGGTGCTCCTTCAGGGTCTGGCGCGGATGCGGACGGGCATTCGGGGGACTGCGATGACCTGTACTTTTCCGTGGCCCGCTATGGCCGCTCTATACGTCTCGTACGTCCGGCCGGACCCCGGGAACACGGCCGCGCAGGCCCCCTGGGCGGGGGCCTGCGCGGGTGCGGGACGGGTACGGGGAAGGGGGCTACGCCGCGTCGAGGGGGTTGCGGCGCAGGGCGGGCGAGAGCAGGGCGGCGAACGCGGTGAGTCCCATGGCGACGGCGAGGCCGAGGACGGTGCGGGCGGGCCCGTACGCCTCCAGGGCGAAGCCCGCGGCGACCGGTCCGGCGGCCATGGCCCCGCCGCCGACCAGCATGGCGAGGGAGTTGGCCCTCCCCCGCATCCGGTCGGGGGCGACGCGGACCATGAAGACCCCGCCGGCGACGTTGAAGACCCCGCCGACGTAGCCGCTGGCCGCGAAGAGCGCGCCGAGGGCGAAGGGGTCGCGCAGGACGGCGACGGGCACCATGAGCGCGGTCCAGACGGCCAGCCCGCCCAGGACCAGGGTGCGCAGGGAGAACCGGGTGGCCCACCAGCCGCCGCTGATGGCGCCGACGAGCCCGCCGGCCCCGCTCAGCGAGAGGACGAGGCCGATCTCGAACTGGGAGCCGCCGTTCTCCTGGATCCCGGTCATCACCGCGAGGTTGAGGCCCTGGAAGAGCAGGTTGGAGACGGCCACGGCGGCCATGACGGCGCGCAGGAAGTGCTGGCGCCACATCCAGACGAGGCCTTCCTTCACGTCCGCGACGAGGTCGGGGCGCGGGCCGGTGCGTTCGGTCTGGAGCTTGCCCCGTACCCCGAACAGCAGGGCGACGGAGGCGAGCTGGCCGACGAGCGCCGCCACGTAGGGGAAGGAGGCCCCGAGGGCGACCAGGCCGCTGCCGAGCGGCTGGCCGGCGATGGCCGCGCCGCGGGTGCGCGCCTCGTTGCCGGTGAGGGCGGCGGGGAGCTGCTCGGCGGGCACGACGGCGGGTACGGCGGCCCGTTCCGCGAGCTGGTGAAGCACGCCGAGGGTGCCTTCGACGAAGGCGGCGGCGAGCAGGGCCCACAGCCAGACGTGCCCGCTGAGCAGCAGCGCCGCGACCGCCCCGGCGACCAGGGCCTGCCCGAGGCCGGCGCCGAGCATGATCCGGCGCCGGTCCCAGCGGTCGACGAGGGCGCCGCCGGGGAGCTGGACGAGGAGCTGCGGGAGGAGGAGGGCGGTGCCGACCAGTCCGGCGTCGCCGGGCGAGCCGGTGAGCCAGAGCACGGTGAGCGGGTAGGCCACGGCGGTGGCCCGCCCGGCGAGCAGCGACAGCCCGGCGCCGCCCCAGAGCAGCGAGAAGTCCCGGTTGCGCCGCAGGGGCACGGCCTCGTCCCGGTCCCCGGTCCCGGCCTCGGCCGGGACGTCCACGACGGGCCCGGCGGCGGGTGCCGGTTCCCCCGGCGCCTCCGCCGGGGCCTGCGGGGCGGCCGCGGCCTCACCCGGGGTCCCGGCGCCGGAGGCGCCCGCGGGGTCCTCGTTCAGGTGCCACTGGAGGACCGCCGGGTCCGTGGCCGTCTTCGGCGGCGGGGTCACCGTACGGCCAGGGCGGGGCGGAGCCCGGCCAGGTCGTCGGGGGTGAGGGCGGTGTCCTCGTCCGGGCCGGAGTGGGTGTACTCCAGTACCGCCATGGCACTGTGCATCTTGTTCGCGGCCTGGGCGAAGGCGATGCTCATCGGCCCGTCCAGCACCTCGGCGGTGACCTCCTCGCCCCGGTGGGCGGGCAGGTCGTGCATGAAGACGGCGCGCGGACTGGCCTCCCACAGGCCGGCGGTGACCTGGAACGGGGCGAAGATCTCCCGCCAGTTCGCGTCCGGCTTCTCGGTGCCCGTGGTCTGCCAGCGCGTGGTGTAGACGACGTCGAAGCCCTCGGGCAGCGCGTCCGTGTCGTGCCGCTCCACGAGCACCGCGCCCGTGCGGGCTGCCTGGGCCAGCGCCCGGCGGGTGACGGAGGGCAGCAGCCCGTAGCCGGGCGGGGTGCGCAGCTCGAAGTGGACGCCCGGGAAGCGGGTGAGGGCCAGGGCCAGGGCGGCGGCGGTGTTGTTGCCCTCGCCGACGTACAGGATGCGCAGTCCCTCGATCCGGCCGAAGTGGCGCAGCAGGGTGGTGAGGTCGGTGAGGGCCTGGGTGGGGTGCTCCTCGGCGCTCATGGCGTTGACGACGGCCATCCGGTCCTGGGCGGCCCAGCCGCGCAGTTCGGCCTCGGGGCCGGCGGTGCGGGCGACGAGGACGTCGAGCATGCCGGACAGGACGCGGCCGGTGTCCTCGACGGACTCCCCGGTGTTGAGCTGGAGGTCGCCGGGGCCGTAGGCGACGATCCGGGCCCCGACGCGCAGTGCGCCGGAGGAGAAGGCGGTGCGGGTGCGGGTGGAGGTCTTGGCGAAGTAGATGCCGGCGACGAGGCCGTCGAGGGCGTCGGATCCGGTGGCGGTGCCCGCCGAGAACTCGGCGCCGCGGGCCACGATCCGGCGCAGGTCCCGGTCGGTGAGGTCGTCGATGGAGATCAGGTGGCGAGCGGGGCGGCGGCCCTGCCGGTCGGTGGTGTGGCGGTCCATCGGATCAGCCCTTCGGGGAGTGGTCTGCGCCGTCCTGTCGGGCGGCGGCTTCGAGCGCGGCGGCGGTCCGGGCGACCGTGTGGTTGCGCAGGGCGGTGGCCAGGTCGAGGGCCAGTCCGTGCCGGCGGGCGGTGACGAGCAGCGGTGCCACCAGCAGCGAGTCCCCGCCGAGGTCGCGGAAGTCGTCGTGCACGCCGACCTGTTCGAGTCCGAGGACCTCGGACCAGACCTCGGCGAGCACCTTTTCCAGGTCGGTGCGGGGTGCCGTGTAGGGCAGCGGGGTCGCGGTGGCCCGGCGGGAGGCCAGGGCGGCCTTGTCGCGCTTGCCGTTCGCGGTGAGCGGGAGCCGTGCGACGACGGTGACGGTGGCGGGGATGACGGCGGCGGGCAGGACGGTGCGCAGCCGGTCGCGCAGGGCGGGGACCTCGACGGGCGCGCCGTCGGCGGGGACCACCCAGGCGGCGAGCCGCTTGCCGCCGTCGGCGGCGTCCACGGGTGCGACGAGCGCCTCACGGACGGCCGGGTCGGCGGTCAGGGCCGCTTCGGCCTCGCCGGGTTCGACGCGGTGGCCGCGGATCTTGACCTGCTCGTCGGCGCGGCCGGTGAACTCCAGGATCCCGCCGGGCAGCAGGCGGGCCAGGTCGCCGGTGCGGTAGAGCCGGGTGCCGGGGAGTCCGTACGGGTCCGGCAGGAACGATTCGGCAGTGCGGGCGGGCTGTCCCGCGTAGCCCCGGGCCAGGCCTTCGCCGCCGAGCCAGACCTCGCCGGCGATGCCGTCGGGCACCGGCCGCAGCCGCTCGTCGAGGATCCGCAGCAGTACGCCCGGGAGGGCCGAGCCCAGCGGGACCAGGGTGCGCCCGGTGTTGGGGCGGACGTACCCGAAGGTCGCGGCGACGGTGGCCTCGGTGGGTCCGTACTCGGCGCCGAGCAGCATGCGCCCGCCGGCCGCGGCGATCCGGGCGGAGACCCGTTCGGCCTGTGCGGTCGGGTAGGCGTCACCGGCGCAGACGGTGATCCCGGCGAGGCCGCCGAGCTCGCTGTCGGTGAGCTGCTCCTCCAGCAGCCGCAGGTGGCCGGGGGTCAGCCCGACGAAGGAGTACGGGGCTCCGGCCATCAGCAGCGGGCCGAACTCGCCCGGCTGCCAGTCCTGCGGCAGCAGGTGCACCGGCTGCCCGGTGAGCAGCGGCGCGTACAGGGCGGGCAGGCCCAGGTCGAAGCCGACCGAGGTGAACCAGGGGGCGCCGCCGGTGCCCGCCTCCGCGTAGGCCCGTACGGCCCAGTCGAGGTAGTGGGCGAGGGCGCGGTGGGTGACCTCGACGCCCTTGGGGGTGCCGGTGGAGCCGGAGGTGTGCAGGACGTACGCCAGCCGGTCCGGGTCCGGGTCGAGGCCGAGCGGGCTGCCGTCGCCCTCGTGGGAGACCCCCTCGGTGGTGAGGACCCGTCCCTCGGGCAGGATCCCGGCGAAGCGTCCGGCGTACGCGTCCTGCGTGAGGGCCAGCTCGAAGCCGAGGGCGGCGATCCGGGCGTCCGGGGTGCAGGGGTCGACCGGCACCTGCGCCGCGCCGGCCTTCCACACGCCGAGCAGGGCGGCCACCAGCTCGGGCCCGCGGTCCAGCAGGACGGCGACCCGGGTCTCGGGGCCGGCGCCGAGGGCGCGCAGCCCGCGGGCGATGCGGTTGGCCCGTTCGTCGAGCTCGGCGTACGAGGTGCCGGGGGTGCCGGCGCCGGTGAGGGCGGTGGCCCACGGGGTGCGGGCGGCCCGCTCCTCGAAGCCGGCGAGGACGTCCACCGGCGTGTCGGGGTGCGGCAGGGGCGGCGCGGCAAGGCGGGCCTTCTCGTAGGCGCTGGGGAAGGCGCCGGTGGCGTCCCCGTCGGCGCCGGTGCGGGCCATCTCGGCGAGCACGGCCGTGTAGAGCCCGGCGAGCCGCTCGGCGTTGGCCTTGGCGAGGGTCCTCGTACGGGAGGCGATCGACATGTGGCCGCGCACCGGGGTGCCGACGACGAGCGGGAACTCGTTGGGGCTGTCGTCGCGGCTGGCCATGATGTCGATGAGCTCCACGTCGACCTGGTGGAAGTCGAGGTAGTGGAAGAGCACGTCGATCAGGTGGCTCTCGCCGCCGGCCACGCGCATGGCGGGCATCGGGTAGCGGCGGTGCGGCCACAGCGACACCTCGCGGGCGAACACCTCCTGGGCCAGTCCGCCCCAGGTCGCGGCGCCCGTGCGGTAGGGGAAGGGCACGGAGTTGAGGTACATGCCGGAGACGCGTTCGGCGCCGGCCTCCTCGGGGCGGGCGTCGGCGACCATGCCGCCGCGGAAGGCCCCGGACCGGGTCAGCATCGACAGGACCTTGCTGTGCGCGGCGTGCAGCACGCTCTTGTACGGGACCTGCGCGGCCGAGGCGAGGGCGCGCAGGCCCGGCTCGACGTCGGCGAGGGAGATGTCGATGCGGTAGCGCTCGTCGATGCCGTGCGGGTCGCCGGCCCAGCCGGTGGGGATGGTGAACTTCTCGTGGGAGTCGACGAGTTCGCGCCAGTAGTCGCGGTCCTCGGTGCTGGCCAGGGAGCGCAGCTCGCCGGCGATGAAGTCGGCGTAGCGCACGGCCGGGACGGGCGGGGCCGGCTCGGGTTCGCCGCCGGTGCGGATCGCGTTGTAGGCGCGCAGCAGCTCCATCAGCTGGGAGTGGTAGCTCCAGCCCTCGATGACGGGGTGGCACTCGGTGATGGACAGCCACCAGCTCTCGTCGTCGACGAGGTGCACGGCCATCCGCATGAGGGGGGCGGCGGTGAGGTCGAACAGCTCCTCGCGGTCGCGGTCGGCGAAGGACCACAGGGTGGATTCGCGCTCCTCGCGGGGCAGGTGGCGCAGGTCCTCGAAGACGCAGGGCATGGAGACGGTGCCGACGGCGTGGACGAGCTGGAGCGGCTCGCCGTAGCCGGCCATGGCGAAGGAGGTCCGCATCACCTCGTGGCGTTCGACGATCAGGTCGGCGGCGCGCTGGAAGACCTCGGGGTCGAAGGGCAGCGCGTCGCGGATCCGGAAGGAGGTGATGTTGTGGTAGCGGTTCTCGCCGCTGCGGCCGTGCATCTCGACGAGCATCCCGGCCTGGATCCGGGAGACCGGGTAGGCGTCGGTGACGTCGGCGGGGAGGGCGAGCCGGTCCTCCTCGGAGATCAGGGCGAAGGGGGCGACGGGGCCGTCGGCGCGTTCGGCGGAGCCGTCGCCGGCCTGGTCGCCGAGGGCGGCGCGCAGCCTGGCGACGGTGCGGTGCTCGAAGACGTCGCGGACGCTGGTCTCCCAGCCGGCCTCGCGCAGGGCGCCGACGAGGGAGACGGCCCGGATGGAGTCGCCGCCGAGGTCGAAGTAGTTGTCGTGGACGCCGACCTTCTCCAGGCCGAGGACCTCGGCCCAGACCGCGGCGATGGAGGCCTCGGCGGCGTCGCGTGCCTCCACGTGCTCGCCGACGGCGGTGGCCTCGCGGCCGGGGGCGGGCAGGGCGCGCCGGTCGAGCTTGCCGTTGGCGGTGAGCGGGAGGGCGTCCAGGCTCAGGTAGGCGGAGGGGATCATGTAGGCGGGCAGGGCCTCGGCCAGTGCCTCCTTGAGGGCGGCGGGGGCGAGCGCGGTCCCGTCGGCGCCGGGTGCGGGCACGAGGTAGGCGACGAGCTGCTTGTCGCCGGGGGTGTCCTCGCGGACGAGGGCGACGGCCTCCGCGACGGCGGGCAGCGCGGTCAGGGCGGTCTCGATCTCGCCGAGTTCGATGCGGTAGCCGCGCAGCTTGACCTGGTGGTCGATGCGGGCGACGAAGTCGAGGCTGCCGTCGGGCAGCACTCGGGCGAGGTCGCCGGTGCGGTAGATGCGGGCGCCGGGGGCGCCGTACGGGTCGGGCAGGAAGCGCTCGGCGGTCAGGTCGGGGCGGCCGGCGTAGCCGCGGGCCAGTCCGGTGCCGCCGATCCACACCTCGCCGGGGACGCCCAGCGGCAGCGGCCGCAGGTGCTCGTCGAGGACGTACATGGTGGTGTGCGGGATGGCCCGGCCGATGGAGACGAGCTCGGTGGTGACGGGGCCGTGGGGGGCGCCGTCGGCGGCGAGGAAGTGCGCGGAGTTGCCGACGGTGATCTCGGTGGGTCCGTACTCGGCGGCGAGGCGGGTGCCGTCCGGGCCCGCGGCGGCGGCCCAGCGCTCGGCGAGGCGGTGGGTGAAGGAGTCGCCGGCCGCGATGACCAGTCCGGCCAGGTCGCGGACCTGTGCGGGGTCGAGCTGCTGGGAGAGCAGGTCGAGGTGGCCGGGGGTGAGCTTGATGAAGGCGTACGGGCCCCCGTCCGCCAACAGCGCGCCCAGGTCGGCGGTGTCGAAGTCCTGGGGCAGCAGGTGCACGCTCTGCCCGGTCATCAGGGGGGCGTACAGGTCGGGGACGCCGAGGTCGAAGGCGACGGAGGAGAAGAGGGGGGCGCCGCCGGTGCCGGCCGCGGCGTAGGCGCCGGCGGTCCAGGTGAGGTAGTTGGCCAGGCCCCGGTGGCCGATGAGGACGCCCTTGGGCCTGCCGGTGGAGCCGGAGGTGTAGATGACGTAGGCGAGCTGGTCGAGGTCGTACGCGGCGGGCAGTTCGGCCTCGGCGGTGGCGAGGGCGGTCCGCTCGGCCGGGTCGTCGACGACGACCAGGTCCGGGCCTTCGAAGCGGTCCGCGTGCCGGGACTGGGTGACGACGAGGCGGGTGGCGGTGTCGCCGAGCATGAAGGAGATGCGCTCGTCCGGGTAGCCCGGGTCGATCGGCACGTACGCGGCGGCGGCCCGCCAGATGCCCAGCAGGGCGGCGACCAGGTCGGGGCCGCGGTCCAGGAGGACGCCGACGGTGTCGTCGGGGCGTACCCCGAGCTGGACCAGGCGGCGCGCGAACCGGTCGGCACGGGCGTCGAGTTCGGCGTACGTGAGCTCTCCGCCGGCGTACCGGACGGCGACCGCGCCGGGGGTGGCGGCCGTCCGCTCGGCGATGGTCTCGAAGACGGGCCGCAGGGCGGCGGCGTCCACGGGGGCGCCGACCGGCTCGGCGGGGCCGTCGAGGAGCAGGGCGCGCTCGGCGCCGCCGATGAACTCCAGGGCGGACAGCGGGGCGCCGGGGTCCCGGGCGACGGCGGCGAGCAGCGCGGCGTAGTGGCCGGTGATCCGCTCGGCGGTGGCGGCCTCGAACAGGTCGGTGGCGTACTCCAGGGCGCCGTGCAGGGAGCCGTCGGGGCGCTCGGCGAGGTGCAGGGTGAGGTCGAAGCGGGCGATCCGGCCGCTGGCGGCGACCGGGCCGACGGTGAGGCCGGGCAGGTCGGGGCTGTCGGAGCCCTGGCCGGAGGCCAGGTCGAACATCACCTGGAAGAGCGGGGTGGTGGACAGGTCGCGTTCGGGCTCCAGCTCGTCGGCGATCCGGTCGAAGGGGGTGTCCTGGTGGTCGAAGGCGTCGAGGACGGTGGTGCGGTTGCCGGCGAGCAGCTCGCGGAAGGCGGGGTCGCCCTGCCAGCGGCCGCGCAGCACCAGGCTGTTGTAGGCGTAGCCGGCCATCTGCGTCAGTTCGGGGCGGGTCCGGCCGGAGACGGCGGTGCCGACGCTGACGTCCCGCTTGCCGGTGTAGCGGCCCAGCAGTGCCTGGTAGGCGCTGAGCAGGACCATGAAGAGGGTGGCGCCCTCCTGTTCGGCGAGGGTGCGCAGGGCCGAGGCGGTGGCGGCGGGCACGTCGAACTCGGCGACGGCGCCGGCCCAGCCGCGTACGGAGGGCCGGGGCCGGTCGGTGGGCAGGCCGAGGGGTTCGGTGCCGGCGAGCTGTCCGCGCCACCAGTCGAGGGCGGCCTCGGCGGCGGGGCCGCGCTGGCGGGCGTTCATCCAGGCCGCGTAGTCGGCGTACTGGACGGGCGGTTCGGGCAGGACGCCGTCCAGCGGGCCGGTGGTGGTCCCCGCGGCCCGGTAGCAGGCGGCCAGGTCGGCGAGGAGCAGCGGCCGGGTCAGCGCGTCGCAGGCGATGTGGTGCATGACCACGACCAGGACGTGGTCGTCGGCGGCCAGGCGCAGCAGGCGCACCCGCAGCGGGGCCTGGGTGGCCAGGTCGAAGACCTCGGTGGCGCGGGCCCGGGCGAAGGCGGCCGCGGCGGCGTCCCGGTCCGCGTCCGCGACGCCGGTGGCCTCGGTGACGGCGTAGTCGACGGGCCCGGCCGGGTCGACGGCCTGGCGGGGTTCGGCGCCGTCGAGGAGGTAGCGGGTGCGCAGGATCTCGTGCCGGGCGGCCAGTGCGTCGAAGGAGCGGCGCAGGGCGTTCTCGTCGAGGGGGCCGCGCAGCCGGTGGGCGAGCGGCAGCAGGTACTCGGGGCTGTCCGGGTCGAGCTGGTGCAGGAACCACAGCTGGCGCTGGCCGGCGGAGAGCGCCAGCGGCGCCCCCCGGTCGGCGCGCGGGATCCCGGTACGGGCCGGGACGCCCGCGGCGCGGCCCGCGCGGCCGGCGAGCCGTCTGCGCAGCAGCTCCGCGCGCAGCTCGTCCTGCGTGGGTGCGGTGGGTGCGGTCACGGCTGGTACTCCCTGTGGGCGATGGCGAGTTCGGCGTGGTCGAGGTTCTCGATCTCGAGGCGGACGGCCTCTTCGACGGCCGCGGCGAGGCCGGCGACGGTGGGGTGTTCGAAGACGGCGCGCAGCGGCATCTCGACGTCGAACTCCTCGTGGAGGCGGGCGATGACGCGGGCGGCGAGGACGGAGTTCCCGCCGATCCGGAAGAAGCCCTGGCGGGCGCCGATCCGGCGGGAAGTGCCGTCCTCCCCGGCGAGGACCTCGGCCCAGATCTCGGCGACGATCTCCTCGACCGGGCCCTCGGGCGCGGTGTACGGCTCGTCGGAGAGGGCCGCGGCGAGGTCGGGGGCGGGCAGGGCCGCCGTGTCGACCTTGTTGTGCCGGGTGAGCGGGATCCGGGGTACGGGCACCAGCAGCGCGGGGACCATGTAGTCCGGCAGGCTGCGGGCGCAGTGGTCGAGGAGTTCGGAGTCCCCGGGCGGGTTGGCGCCGGCGGGCACCCAGTAGCCGATGAGCGCGGCGGTGGGGCCGGTGCCGTGCACGACGACCGCGCACTGCGAGACCCCGGGGTGTTCGGCGAGGACGCCCTGCACCTCTCCGGTCTCCACGCGGCGGCCGCGGATCTTGGCCTGGCCGTCGGCGCGGCCGGCGAACTCGATGGTGCCGTCGGCGGTCATCCGGGCCCGGTCGCCGGTGCGGTAGAGGCGGGCCCCGGGGGCTCCGTACGGGTCGGGTACGAAGCGCTCGGCGGTCTGGCCGGGGCGGCCGTGGTAGCCGCGGGCCAGGCCGGCGCCGCCGACGCAGAGTTCGCCGGTGGTGCCGTACGGGACGGGCTCCAGGTACTCGTCCAGGACGCGGGCGGTGACGTGCGGGTAGGCGCGGCCGACGGGTACGGCGGTGGCGGTGTCGTGGGCGTCCCAGCGGGTCGCGGCGATGGTGGTCTCGGTGAGCCCGTACTCGTTGACGAACCGCAGCAGGCGGCGGGACAGGTCCCGGGCCAGGGCGGGCGGGCAGGGCTCGCCGCCGGTCTGGCCGACGAGCGGGCGCCGGCCCAGCCCCGCGTCGATGAGCATCTGCCAGTGCGCCGGGGCGACCTGGAGGTGGCTGACCCCGTGCTCCTCGATGAGCCGCAGCTGCGCGGCGTGGTCGTTCAGGTCCTGCTCCCGGGCCAGCACCACCCGGCCGCCGGCGACGAGCGGCATCAGCAGCTCGGTGCAGGAGATGTCGAAGGTGGGCTGCGCCAGGGCCAGCCAGGCGTCGTCGGGGCCCTGGCCGAAGTCCAGGTGGGCCTGCGAGGCGCGGAGCATGGCCAGCAGGGTCCGGTGCTCGACGGCGACGCCCTTGGGGCGGCCCGTGGAGCCGGAGGTGTACATGATGTACGCCAGCCGCGCCGGGTCGGCCGGCGCCTCCGGCGGTGTGGTGGGCCAGGACGGCAGCCCCCCGGTGTGCTGCCCGCCCGCGCCTTCGCCCGGCCGGGCGGTACGGGCCCACGCGTCGAGCCCGTCGGCGGCGAGCGCGGGGTCGCTGGCCGCGGCCAGGGCGGCGGCGCCCGCGGCGGCGGCGAACTCGGCGCCGGGCGCCCGGGCGGTGAGCCCGACGGGGGCGCACCCCGCCGCGGACCCCTGCGTACCGCCGGAGGCCGCGGCCAGGCGTTCGTCGGTGTCCACCGCCAGCCAGGGGCCTTCGTGCCGGCCGCGCAGCCGGGTGGCGCCGGCCAGGTCGGAGACCAGCAGGGTGGCGCCGGCGTCCCGCAGGACGTGGCCGAGCCGCTCGTCGGGGGCCGCCGGGTCGAGCGGTACGTAGGCGGCGCCGGCCTTCCAGGTGCCGAGGTAGGCGGCGATCAGGTCGGGGGTGCGGCCCAGCATCACGGCGACGGTGGTCTCGGGGCCCGCGCCCAGTTCCCGCAGCCGCTGCCCGAAGGCCTCGGCGCGGCGCTCCAGGCGGGCGTAGCTCCAGCTCTCGCCGCCGCAGACGACGGCGGTCTCGTCCGGGGAGCGGCGGGCGACGGCCGCGACCGCGGTGTGCACGGCGTCCTCGCCGGTGCGGTCGGTGCCCGGTTCAGGGGCGCCGGGGCCCAGCGCCAGGATCTCGGCGCGCAGGGCCTCCGGGAGGAGGTCGGCGCGGCCGAGGCGGACCCCGGGGTCGGCGGTGACGGACTCCAGGAGGCGGACCCAGCCGGCCGCGAACCGTTCGACGGTGGCCGCGTCGAAGAGGGAGGTGGCGTACTCGACCATGCCGAGCAGGGAGCCGTCGGCCTGTGCCTGCACGACGAAGGTGAGGTCGGTGCGGGCGGAGCGCCAGGCGCCGCGGAACGCCTCGACGTCGTCGGCGGCGGTGGCGGTGCCGGTGCGGCCTTCCTCGTGCAGGTCGAACATGACCTGGTAGAGGGGGGTGCGGCCGGGGTCGCGGGCCCCGTCCAGCTCGGCCACGAGCCGGTCGAAGGGCAGGTCCTGGTGGGCGAAGGCGGCGCGGGCGGTGTCGCGCACCCGGACCAGGGCCTCGGTGAAGGTGGCGTCGGCGGGGGCGTCGCAGCGCATCACCAGGGTGTTGAGGAAGAAGCCGACGACGTCGGCGGCCTCGGGCCGCTCGCGCCCGGCGACGGGCACGCCGACCGGCACGTCCCACTGCCCGGTGAGCCGGGCCACCAGGGTCCCGAACACGGTCAGCAGGGTCTGCTGGAGGGTGGCGCCGTGGCCGCGTCCGAGGGCGGCGGCCCGCGCGGCCAGCCCGGCGGGGACGGTGAACACGTGGGCGGCGCCGAGTCCGTCGCGGACCGCGGGCCGGGGCCGGTCGGCGGGCAGGTCGACGGGGACGAGGCCCTCCAGGGCCTGCTTCCAGTACGACAGCTCCGTGCCGGCGGCGGATCCGGCCAGCCGGCGCCGCTGGTGGGCGGCGTGGTCGGCGTACTGCACGGGCAGGGCGGGCAGTTCGGCGGTGGTGCCGTGGTGCGCGGCGTCGGCGAGGGCCAGCAGGTCGCGTTCGAGGACGACGGAGGACCAGCCGTCGCAGGCGATGTGGTGGACGGAGAGCACGAGGTGCAGGGAGTCCGCTCCGCGCACGGTGAGGGCCCGCCAGACGGGGCCTTCCTCCAGGTCGAAGGGGCGGCTGAACTCGTCCTCGATCAGGGCGTGGCGGGCCGCGGCGGTCTCGGCGCGGGTGGTGCGCAGCTCGACGCGGGCCTCGGCGTCGGCGATCTGCACGGGCTCGGTGCCGCGCAGGACGTAGCGGGTGCGCAGGATCTCGTGGCGTTCGGCGAGGCCGGTCAGGGCGGCGGCGACGGTGGCGTCGGCGTACGCGTGGGGCAGGGTGATGAAGACGGGCGCGTTCCATTCGGCGCTGCCGGGCCGCATCCGGTCCATCAGCCACAGGCCCTGCTGGCCGGGCGACAGGGGCAGGCCCTGCGCGGGGCGCTCCACGGGCCGGACGGTGTCGTCGGCGTCGGGTCCGGCGGCGGCCAGGGCGGGGCCGTCGGCGAGCAGGGCGGCCTGGGCCTCCACGGTGGTGGCGGTGAACAGGGCGCGCAGCGGGACCCGGGTGCCGGAGGCGGCCGTCAGGGCCTCGGCGAGCCTGCTGAGGAGCAGGGAGGCGCCGCCGAGCTGGAAGAAGTCGTTGGTGGCGCCGATCTGTTCGGCGGGGATGCCGAGGAGGGCGGACCACTGTTCGGCGACGACCCGTTCGGCGGGGGTGCGCACGGGGACGTGCGCGCCCTCGGCTGCGGAGGCGGCCGCGGCGGCCGGCTCGGGCAGGGCGGACCGGTCGATCTTCCCGTTGGCGGTGAGCGGGAACTCGGCGACGGGCACGTAGACGGACGGGATCAGCGGGGCGGGCAGGGAGCGGCGCAGGAAGGTGCGCAGTTCCTCGGGGCGCAGCAGCTCGCCGCGGGACTGGACCCAGGCGACGAGGCGGTGTCCTCCGGTGCCGTCGGGGACGGCGGCGGCGACGGCGGCGCGGACCCAGGGGTGGGCGGCGAGGGCGGCCTCGACCTCGCCGGTCTCTATGCGGACGCCGTTGACCTTGACCTGGTGGTCGAGGCGGCCGAGGTACTCCAGGGTGCCGTCGGCCAGCCAGCGGACCCGGTCGCCGGTGCGGTAGAGCCGCTCGCCGGGCGCGCCGTACGGGTCGGGGACGAAGCGTTCGGCGGTCTGGTCGGGGCGGCCCTGGTAGCCGAGGGCGAGGCCGACGCCGCCGGCGTGGAGTTCGCCGGGGACGCCGACGGGGACGGGACGGCCGGCCGGGTCGAGGACGAGGGCGCGCATGTGGGCGATCGGCCGGCCGATGGGGACGGCGCCGGTCTGCTGGGCCGGGTCCCAGCGGTGCTCGGTGACGTCGACGGACGCCTCGGTGGGGCCGTAGGTGTTCCAGATCTCGGCGCGCGGGGCCAGTTCGGCGAGGGCCCGGCAGAGTTCGGCGTGCAGCGGCTCGCCCGCGCTGAAGAGCAGCCGCAGGGCGCCGGCGTCCTCCCAGCCGGGCTGTTCGACCAGGCGCCGGTAGACGGAGGGGACGCCCTGCAGGACGGTGACCCCGTGCGCGGCGACGGCGCGCAGCAGGGCGGCGGGGTCGCGTTCGGCGTCCGCAGGGGCGACGGCGACCGCTCCCCCGCTGATCAGCGGGGAGAAGACCTCCAGGCCGGCGGCGTCGAAGCCGATGGTGGTCTTCAGCAGGAAGCGGTCGGCGGCGCCGAGCCGGTGGCGGTGGGCCAGCCAGCGGACCCGGTTGGCGATACCGCCGTGCGGGACGAGGACGCCCTTGGGGCGGCCGGTGGAGCCGGAGGTGTGCAGGACGTACGCGGGCCGGGCGGCGTCGGGGACCAGCGGGAAGGCGGCGGCCTCCTCGTCGGCCACGGTCGGCGGCGCGTCGGCGACGTCGAGGACGGCGGTGCCGGCGGGCAGCCGGGCGGCGGTGGCGTGCGAGGCGAGCACGACGGCCGCGCCGGCGTCCTCCAGCACCAGGGCGAGGCGGGCCTCGGGGTAGTCGGGGTCGAGCGGGACGTAGCCGGCGCCCGCGAACCAGACGCCGAGCAGTGCGGCGACGAGTTCGGGGCCGCGCGGCAGGCAGACGCCGACGAAGTCGCCGGGGGCCACCCCCCGGGCGCGCAGGGCCGCGGCGTAGCGGCCGGCGAGCCGGTCCAGGGCGGCGTAGTCGAGGACGGTTCCGTCGGCGCCGAGGACGGCGGGGGCCTGGGGGGTGCGGGCGGCCTGGGCCCTGAACAGGGCGGGCAGCAGCAGACGGCCGGGGGCGGATCCCGACTGCGTACGGTCGTTCACGTGCTCTCCTTCATCGGGATCGGGTGGCGTCGGCCGTGCCCGAGGCCTGGGCGGTCCGGGACGGGCCCGGCGGTGCGGGTGGGTCAGGCCGCGGAGGCGGCGGACATCCGCCGGCGCAGGCTGGCGGGGCGCAGGTCGGTCCACACCTCGGTGATCCGGGCGAGGCACTCCTCGCGGGTGCCCTCGGTGCCCTCGGCCGTCCAGCCGGCGGGGAGTGCGCGCTCGGCCCACCAGAGCGAGTACTGCTCCTCGTCGTTGAGGACGACGCGGTAGCGGGTCTCCGCCTGCCCCTCGCCGGACCGGGTGCCGTTCTGCTGTTCGCTCATCGCTGTTCCCTTCGCGTGATCAGGTGTGGCCATCCTTGAAGAGGGCGCTATCGGTGCCCTATCGAGCGCATATACGGGCCGGAACGCGGGACGGGCCCCCGGCGCCGGATGGCGTCGGGGGCCCGTGGGGGTGGGGGTGGGGTGTCAGGCTGCCGTGCTGGTCACCGGGGTGCGCAGGGCGGCTTCCACGTCGTGGTCGAGGATCCGGCTCACGTCGGCGGCCGCGCCCTTGACGTCGCCGCCGGGGCCGCCGGGGCCGCCGCCGGGCCTTCCGCCGGGCTTCGCGCCCTCGCGGGAGCCGAGCTGGACCCGGGTGGTGTGGGGGCGGCGGAGCGCCTCGTAGCGGGCGAGGGCGGCCGTGGTGCCGGCCGCGCCCGGGGCCGCCTCGGCGAGGCAGACGGCGAGGGCGACGGCGTCCTCGACGGCCTGGTTGGCGCCCTGTCCGTGGTGCGGGAGCATCGGGTGGGCGGCGTCGCCGAGCAGGGTGGTGCGGGCGGTGCTCCAGCGCTCCAGCGGGGCCCGGTCGTACAGGGCCCAGCGGCGGACCTCGCCGGCCGCGCCGACCAGTTCGCGGACCTGCGGTGCCCAGCCGGCGAGTGCGGAGTCCAGGTCGGCCCGCTCTCCGGCGCTGGTCCAGGACTCGGCGTCGCCCTCGGGGGCCGGGACCACCACCACGTAGGTGAACTCCCGCCCGCCGGACACCGGGTAGCACAGCACCCGGGCGTCGGGGCCGGCGAACATGTACATGCGGGCCGGGTCGAGTGCGGGGACGTCCGCCGCGGCGACCAGTCCGCGCAGGGCGCTGTTCCCCGAGTACACGGGGGCCTCGTCGCCGGCCAGGGCGCGGCGCACCGCCGAGTGCACCCCGTCGGCGCCGACCAGGACGTCGGCGCGGTCGGTGGTGCCGTCGGCGAACTCCAGCCGGACCCCGTCGGGGCGCTCCTCGTACCGCACCAGCTCCTTGCCGGTGCGCACCCGCTCCGCCGGGACCAGTGCGGCCAGCATCCGGTGCAGGTCGCCGCGGTGGACGGTGAGGTAGGGGGCGCGGAACCGCCGCTCCCAGGCCTCGCCCATCTCCTGCTCGGCCACCAGGGCGCCGTCGTGGAAGGCGCGGACCTCCAGGGCCTCGGGGCGGACGGCCCGTTCGGCCAGCTGCGTGCCGAGGCCCAGGCGCTCCAGCAGGCGGGTGCCGTTGGGGCCGAGGTGCATGCCGACGCCCTGCTCGCGCAGGGCGTCGCCGCGTTCGTACACGGTGGCGTCCAGGCCCCGGGCGTACAGGGCCGCGGCGGCGGTCAGGCCGCCCAGGCCCGCGCCGATGACGGCGACGCGGGGGCTCACCGCTGCTCCCAGGCGTTCTCGAAGGACTCGAACTCGTCGAACGCGTCGAACCCGTCGAGGTCCGGGCCGGCGCCCGTGCCCAGGGCCAGCAGGGCCTGGAGCTCGTTCGCGCCGGCGAGTTCCACGTCGGCGACCGGGGTGTCGGGCTCCTTGACGGCGGCGGCGAGCATCCGCTCGTAGCCGTCGGCGAAGCGGGCGACGGTCTCGCGGTCCAGTACGTCGGTGTCGTACGAGAACACGGCCGTGACCCCGTCCGGGGTCTGCTCGATGCGCAGCAGCAGGTCCAGCTGGCCCTCCTGCTGGGGTACGTCGATCAGGGCGATGTCCAGCCCGGCGTACGGGACGGACGGGCCCTCGCTCGCGCCGGGCGGGACGTTGGGCACGGGCGGTTCCATGCGGTCCATCTGCACCAGGAACAGTGCGGTGCGGAAGACGGTGGCGCGGGGGAAGGCCAGGGCACAGGGGTAGCGGACGTTGACCATGCCGCGCATGACCCGCTCGCCGGCCTGGGCGGCGGCGCTGCGGAAGGTGGAGCGGGCGTCGAAGTCGGCGCGGACCGGCATGGTGTTGAGGAAGCAGCCGATCACGTCGCGCTGGGCGCGGCCCATCCGGCTGGTGGCCGGCACGCCGAGGACGAAGGCGTCCTGGCCGGTCCAGCGGTGGGTGAGGGCCTGGAAGACGGAGAGCAGGTAGGCGAAGGGCGTCACCCCGGCGGCGGTGGCCGCGGCGGGCAGTCCGTCGGCGGTGTCCTGCGCGAGCTGCCGTACGACGGTGCCGCCCCGGTAGGAGCGCAGGGCGGGCCGGGGCCGGTCCAGGGGCAGTTCGGCGGCGGCCGCGTCGGCCACCGACTCGTGCCACAGTGCGGCGGCGCGCCGGCCCGCCTCGGAGGCGGTGTAGCGGAGCTCTTCGGCGGCGTGGTCGGCGTAGGAGCCGGGGATGGGCCGCCAGGCGGGTTCGGTGCCGGCGGCGGTGCCCGCGTAGGCGTCGAGGACGTCGCGGACGAGCAGCCAGCGGGAGGTGAAGTCGCTGACGATGTGGTGGGCGGAGGTGACCAGGGCCCAGTCCGAGTCGGTGCGGCGCAGCAGCACCACCCGGAAGGCTCCGGACTCCAGGCGGAAGGGGCGGGCCCCGGCCTCCTCGGCGGCCCGGTGCAGCTCGGCCTCGGAGGCGCCGTCGAGGTCCTGGAACTCCATCCGGACCAGGGGGGTTTCGCTGACGGTGCGGCGCACTCCGGCGGCGCTCTCGGTGAAGACCGAGCGCAGCAGTTCCTGGCGGGCCCCGACGGCGGTTACGGCGGCGTCCATCGCGACGGGGTCGACGCGGCCGCGCAGCCGCAGCGGCATGACGATGTTGTAGGCGGAGGCCTCGGGCGAGACCCGGTAGGCCGTCCACATGGACTGCTGGATGGCGGTGAGGGGCAGCGCCTCCACGGTGGTGGTGCTCATCCGCAGCCTCCCGCGTGGCTCATGTCGGTGGTGCGGCCGGCGCCGACGGCGGCGAGTTCCTTCTCCTCGGGCCGCGCGGCCGGGGCGGGGGCCTCGTCGGCGAAGGAGGCGGCGAACTCCCGGACCCGGTCCAGCCCCCAGTAGGGCTCGCTGCCGTGGACGAAGTACGGGACCCCGAAGACCCCGTCGCGGTGCACGTCGAGCAGGGCGGCGGCCCCGCGGGCGCGCAGTGCGGCGTCCTCGGTGGCGGCGGCCACGGCGTCGGCGTCCAGGCCGGTCTCGGCGGCCAGTTCGACGACGGTGGCCGGGTCGCAGATGTCGCGGCCCTCCAGCCAGCGGGCCCGCCCGGCGCGCGCGACCCACTCCCGGCCGAGGCCCGCGTCGGCGGCGAGGAACCAGGTCAGGTGGGCCGGCTCCCACCACGGGCTGCGGTCGGTGGGCCAGGTCAGCGCGAGGCCCCGGTCGGCGGCGAGGCGGCGTACGTCGCGCAGGATGTAGAACTGCTTGGCGCGGCTCATCGGCGTGTACGGGAACTGCCCGCCGGCCTCGTCGAGCAGCCGGGCGCTGGTCTCGTCGGGCTCCCAGAAGGGGCGCCATTCGACGCGGTCGAGCAGTCCGGGGTGCTCGCGCTCGATGTCGTGCAGGGCGAAGAAGTTGTAGGGGCTGCGCAGGTTGAAGTAGAAGCGGGGCGGTTTGGCGGCACGGCCGGCCATGTCGAACTCCTCTGTGGATCGGGCTGGTCTGGCTGTCGGGCCGGTCAGACGACCAGGCCGCCGTCGATGTGGAAGACCTGTCCGGTGATGTAGGAGGCGCGGTCGGAGGCGAGGAAGGACACCAGTTCGGCGACCTCGTGCGCCTCTCCGAAGCGGCGCAGCGGGATCCGGGCCGTCATCTCCTTGGCGTGCTTCTCGGAGAGTCCGCCGACCATGTCGGTGGCGATGAAGCCGGGGGCCACGGCGTTGGCGCGCAGTCCGCTGCGGCCGGATTCCTTGGCCAGGGCCTTGGTGAAGCCGATGATCCCGGCCTTGGTGGCGGAGTAGTTGCTCTGGGTGGCGTTGCCGGCGGCGGCGACCGAGGAGAGGGTGATGATGGTGCCGCGGCGGCGCTTCATCATCGGGAAGGCCAGGGCCTTGGCGAAGTTGAAGGTGCCGTCGAGGTTGGTGCGGACGACCGCGTCCCAGTCCTCGTCCTTCATCATGGCGAGGTGGCCGTCGCGGACGATGCCGGCGGCGGTGACCAGTACCTCCACCGGGCCGAGTTCGGCCTCCGCCTCCGCGGTGAAGGCCCGGACCTGTTCGCGGTCGGTGACGTCCACCCGGCGGGCGAGCACCCGTGCCCCCAGTGCCTCGGCGGCCTGGGCGGCGAGCCGGGCGGCCTCTTCGTTGGACTGGTAGCAGAAGGCCACGTCGTGGCCGTCCCGCGCCAGGATCTCCACCACGGCCCGGCCGATGCCGCGGGAGCCGCCGGTGACGAGGGCTACCGGCCTCGGTGTCTCGGACATGGATTGGTGCCTCTCTCTCGGGGGCGCGGGTGCGCGTTCGGGGGTGCGGAGGGGGCGCGTCGGCGTGCGCCCCCGCGGCGTGGTCAGCCGAGCCGGAGCAGGGTGGCGCCGACGGTGCCGTCCCGGTCGAGGGCGGTGACCAGGGCGAGCCGGTCGACCAGGGCGGGCCGGGCGTCGGCGTGGGCGAGGACGGCGGCCAGCTGGAAGGCGGCCGAGGCGGCGGTGGCGTCGCCGACGAGGGGGCGTACGGCGATCCGCTCGCCCGCGACGGTCTCCAGCGCGGACTCCTCCTGCTTGCCGAGCAGTCCGGCCGGGGCGCCCGGGGCGACGAGGGCGACGTCCTCGGGGGCGGCGCCCGCACCGGCGAGCACCTCGGCCACGCAGCGGGCCAGCGCGGAGCCGGCCCGCCCGCTGTCGGGGAAGGCCCGGAAGCGGGAGCCGAGCACGGTGGCGAGGACCTGCCGGCCCCCGTCGCGGGCGGCGGCCCCGCTCTCCAGCAGGAAGAGCGCGGCGCCCTCGCCGAGCGGGTCGGCCGCGGCCCCGCCGTGGTCGGCGACGTGCTCCAGGCGGGCCCGCTGGACGGAGTACTCCTCGGCGGCGCCGGCCAGCAGCGCGTTGGCGTGGCCGCCGCGCAGCAGCCGGGAGGCGTAGTTCAGGGCGAGCAGGCCCGTGGCCGAGCCGCCGGAGACGGTGACGTTGGGGCCCTTGAGGGTGTGCCGGATGGCGCTCTGGCCGGTCGGGCAGTTCATCACGGTGTTGGGGAACCGGGCCGGGTCGACGAGGTAGGGCTTCTCCCCGGTCAGGGCGTCCTTGGTGAAGTCCATGATGGACTGGACGCTGCCGGAGGTGCCGAGGACCAGTCCGGTCTTCTCGGGGTCGGCGGCCAGGCCCCGCCCGAAGTCCTCCAGGAGCTCACCGACGGTGACGACGGCGATGCCGGTGGCCCGGTCCATGGAGCGGGTGCCCTTGCGGCCGAGCACCTCCTTGATGTCGAAGCCGGGGATCAGGCCCGCCTCCTCGTACGGGACGGGCCACGTGCCGGCGTCGACGGGGGCGGTGGCCGGCGTCCGCGCGAGGAGTCCCTCGGCGAAGGCCCGCCGGCCCAGCCCGTACGGGGAGCTGACCGCCCAGCCCGAGATGACGAGCTGCCGCTCGCGGGGTTCCGCTGCCGTGCTCATGCGACGGCGCTCCTCTCGTCTTCCCAGTGGCCGAGGACCAGCACGGCGTTGTTGCCGCCGAAGGCGAGTCCGTTGTTCTGCACGACCTTGAGGTCGGCTTCGACGGCCTCGTTCGGTACGCAGTCCACCCCGCATTCGGGGTCGGTGGTGCGGTGGTTGATGGTCGGCGGGATGAACCCCTCGCGCAGGGCGAGGGCGCAGGCCGCGGAGGCCAGGGCGCTCGCGGCGCCCATGGTGTGGCCGATCATCGACTTGATGGAGACGGTGCGGGGCAGGTCCTCGCCGAACACCTGGCGGATCGCGCCGACCTCGGTGACGTCGTTGGCCCTGGTGCCCGTGCCGTGCGCGGAGATGAAGTCCACGTCGGCGGGGGTGATGCCGGCGTTGGCGTGCGCGGCGGTGATGCAGCGGGCGATCGAGTCCCGGTCGGGGGCGACCGGGTGGCTGGCGTCGCAGGACAGCCCGTACCCGAGCACCTCGGCGTAGATCCGGGCGCCGCGGGCCAGGGCGGATTCGAGGGACTCCATGAGCAGGATGCCGGCGCCCTCGCCGGTGAGGATGCCCTGGCGGTCGGCGTCGAAGGGCCGGCACACGTCGGGGGCGATGGTGCCGAGCCGGTAGAAGCCGGTGAAGGTCTTGCGGCACAGGGCGTCGGCGCCGCCGCACAGGGCCATCTCCACGTCGCCGGAGCTGATGGCGTCGTAGCCGTAGCCGACGGCGTAGTTGCCGGCGGCGCAGGCGGTCGGGACGGTGACCGTCTCGACGTCCTCCAGGCCCAGTTCGCGGACGATGCCGGCGGAGAGCCGGCCCGGCCAGACGCGCCGGGCCACCACCGGGTCGAGGGTGTCCTCGCCCTGGGCGACCTGGAGCCCGGTGAGGTGGTCCAGGTCGCGGGACTCGCCGTCGGTGGTGCCGACCGAGACCAGGGAGCGCCTGGCCCGGACGTCCGCCTCGGTGAGTCCGCCGTCGGCCACCGCCATGCGGGCCCCGGCGACCGCGAACTGTGCGGCCCGGCCGAGTTCGTCGGCCGGCAGCTCGCGCAGCCAGGCCTCCGGCTCGAAGTCGGTGATCTCGCAGGCGTTGGAATGGGCGAAGCCGGTGGTGTCGAACGCGCTGATGGGCTTGGCCCCGCTGCGTCCGCCCCGCAGGCCGTCGGCGAAGGCGTCGACGCCCGTGCCGATGCTCGTCACGACACCGAGACCCGTGATCACCACCCGGTGCCGGGCGGCGGGTCGCCGCCCCGTCGCGGCCGTCTCGGAGGTCACTTGCCCTCGGCCTCCGCGATCACGGCGTACACGCCGACCAGGTTGACCATGCGGCTGAGCTCGGCCTGCTCCAGCGTGATGCCGAAGACCCGCTCCAGCGAGGCGAGGATCTCGATGGTGCGCAGCGAGTCGGCGTCGTGCTCCTCCTTGAAGAGGCTGGTCTCGGTCACCTCGTCGAGGTCGAGCTCCAGGATGTCGCAGACGATCTCCTTGATCTGCTCCTTGCGCTCGGCGTCGAGGGTGGCGATCTGGGTGGTCATCCGAATTCCTCCGTTGGGTGGGGATCGTGCGGGGGGGGAGCGTTGGGTTCGATGGTGGGAGCGGCCGCTATCCGTGGCCTATATCCACGAGGTGGGGCGTGACGGCCGGCTGCGGGTCCTTCCACAGGTGGGAGACCTCGCCGAACTGGCGGCGCACCCAGTCGTCGTCGTAGATCGTCTCCAGGTAGCGGTCGCCGCCGTCGGGCAGGACGAGGACCACGTTGGAACCCGGGATGATGTCCGGGGCGATCCGCTCCAGGGCGGCCACCACGGCCCCCGAGGAGCCGCCGGCGAGGACCGCCTCCTGGCGCACCAGCCGGCGGCAGCCCACGACGCAGTCGAGGTCGCCGACGTGGATGACCCGGTCCGCGTCCGAGGGGCGCAGCAGCCGGGGCACGACCGAGGCGCCGTGTCCCGGGATCAGCCGGGTGACGCGCTCGGGCGGGGCGAACAGCACGCTGCCGATGGCGTCGACCGCGTTGACGGTGGTGTTCATGCCGTGCCGGCGGATGTACTCGGCGCAGCCGCCCAGGGTTCCGCTGGTGCCCGCGGCCACGACGAGCTGGTCGACGCGGCCGTCGAGGGCCTCGGCGATCTCGCGCATCGTGTTCTGGTGGGCGACCGGGTTGAGCGGGTTGGAGTACTGGTCGGGCCAGTAGGCGTCGGGGGTCTCGGCGACGAGGTCGGCGACCCGTCGCAGCCGGGCGGGCAGCAGCTCGCCGGTGGCCGGGTCGGGGTCGACGACGATCTCGACCTCGGCCCCGTAGGCCCGCAGGATCGCCACGTTCTGCCGGGTCGTGCGGGCGTCGACGACGCAGACGAGCCGCAGCCCGAAATAGCCGCAGATCTGGGCGAGCCCGATCGCGAGGTTGCCCGAACTCGACTCGATCACCGTGGAGGTGCCGGGGACGAGTTCCCCGGACCTGATGCGCGCCAGCACCATGGAAAGTGCCGAGCGGTCTTTGATACTTCCTCCGGGATTGAACCGCTCCACCTTCGCGAACACCCGCGAGCCGAGGCCCGGCAGCAAACGCTCCAGTTCGATGAGCGGCGTTCCTCCCACGGTAGAGAGGATTCCCTTCGTCCCTTCGTCGTACGGCATCTGATGCAGCCATCCTCTGCTGGGAGTTGCGGGGTGCGGATACAACGGGACCGAGATTCGGCCAATCCGCTATATCGATGCCATACGGCTGGTTATAGGTGGCGCATAGTCGACGGTCCGAATCTCTTCCCATCGCACAACGGAACTCCCCAGCAGACGGAAGAGAGAGTCCCCACATGACCGGCACCGACTCGCGCATTCAGAAAGTCGTCATCCTGGGCGGCGGTACCGCCGGCTGGATGACCGCCGCATATCTCGGGAAGGCCCTGCAGGGCACCGTGGACATCACGGTCCTGGAGGCGCCGGCGATTCCGCGGATCGGTGTCGGCGAGGCCACCGTCCCGAACCTCCACAAGGTCCTCTTCGACTACCTCGGCATCGCCGAGGAGGAGTGGATGCGGGAGTGCAACGCCAGCTTCAAGATGGCGGTGCGGTTCGTGAACTGGAGAACCGGCGGCCAGGGCCAGCCCGACGCGCGTGAGCTGGAGAACGGCGGCCCGGACCACTTCTACCACCCGTTCGGCATCCTGCCCGACAGCGACAACGTCCCGATGTCGCACTACTGGGCCAAGCGGAAGCTGGAGGGCCTGACCGAGGAGCCGTTCGACTACGCGTGCTTCCGCGAGCCCCCGGTGATGGACGCGAAGAAGTCCCCGAAGTGGCTCGACGGCACCCCGTCCACCCGCTACGCCTGGCACTTCGACGCCGCCCTGGTCGCCGACTTCCTGCGCCGCTTCGCGACGGAGAGGCAGGGCGTCCACCACGTCCAGGACGAGATGACGCACGCCGAGAAGGACGAGCGCGGGTTCATCACGGCCCTGCACACCAAGGCCGGCCGGGTGCTGGACGCCGACCTGTTCGTGGACTGCTCCGGCTTCCGCGGCCTGCTCATCAACCAGGCCCTGGAAGAGCCGTTCATCGACATGAGCGACCACCTGCTGTGCGACAGCGCCGTCGCCACCGCGGTCCCGCACGACGACGAGGCGAACGGCATCGAGCCGTACACCTCCGCCATCGCGATGTCCTCCGGCTGGACCTGGAAGATCCCGATGCTGGGCCGTTTCGGCTCCGGCTACGTCTACTCCAGCAAGTTCACGACGAAGGAGGAGGCGACGAAGGAATTCAGCGCCCTGTGGGGCCTGGACCCGGAGACGACGAAGTTCAACCACGTGAAGTTCCGGGTCGGCCGCAACCGCCGCGCCTGGGTGAACAACGTGGTGAGCATCGGCCTCTCCTCCGCCTTCCTGGAGCCGCTGGAATCGACCGGCATCTACTTCATCACCGCGGCCATCTACCAGCTCGCCAAGCACTTCCCGGACCGCACCTTCAACCCGGAGCTGGCGAACAGCTTCAACCACGAGATCGAGGTGATGTTCGACGACACCCGCGACTTCATCCAGGCGCACTTCTACTACGCGCCGCGCAACGACACGCCCTTCTGGCGGGCCAACAAGGAACTGACCCTCCCGCAGAACATCCAGGAGAAGATCTCCGCCTACAAGGCCGGCCTGGCCATCAATTCGCCGATCGCGGACGAGTCCACGTACTACGGCAACTTCGAGGCCGAATTCCGCAACTTCTGGACGAACGGCAGCTACTACTGCGTCTTCGCGGGCCTCGGCCTGGAACCGGACGCCCCGCTGCCGATCCTCGCGCACAAGCCCGACTCCGTGGCCGGCGCCGAGGCCCTGTTCGGCAAGGTCAAGCAGGAGCAGGACCACCTCCTCGACACCCTCCCCAGCACCTACGACTACCTGCGCAAGCTGCACGGCTAGTACGCGTCGCCCCCCCGTCCGGTGCACAGGCCCGGAGCCGGCTCCTCCCTCCGGCTTCCGGGCCCGCTCCGCACCCCCGAGCCCAGGAGAGTCCCACCCATGACAGCCACCTCCCAGCCGTCCCCCTCCGCTCCTTCCGCCCCCTCCGCCCGCGCCGGCCTGTCCGACGCGGCCGAAGCCGACATCAGGCCGCTGATGTCGGCCTTCCCCTCGGGCGTCTCGGTGATCACCACGATCGGCCCGGACTCCGAGCCGCGCGGCATGACCTGCAGCTCCCTCGCCAGCGTCGCCCTCTCCCCGCCCACCGTGGTGCTGTGCCTGCGCACCGCGAGCCCGACCGTCCAGGCCGTCCTGGAGACCGGGCACGTGGCGGTCAACCTGCTCCACGAGAACGCCCGCCCCGTCTCCGACCTGTTCGCCTCGGGCGCCGCCGACCGCTTCGAGCGCGTCGAGTGGCGGCTGCCGCTGGGGGCCGGCGGCCCGCACCTGGCGGAGTCCTCGCACGCGGTGGCCGACGGGGAGGTCACCCAGGCCGTCGAGTTCGGCGACCACACCGCGGTGTTCGTACGGATCACCCGGGTCTCGCTGCGCGAGGACGCGGAGCCCCTGCTGTACGGCAAGCGCAGGTACGCCCGCTGGACCGACGCCACGGCCGTCCCCGGCCCACCCGCGGCGGCCCCTCCCCTGCCGGCGATACCCGCCCCGCTCGCCGCCCCGCCGGCCAAGGAAGGAGCGGCCCGTGTCCGCCCGTGACCCGCTGCCCGACCTGCTGATCGCCATCCCGGCCGTCATCATCGCGTGCAAGGCCGGCGCCATGCTCTTCCGCCGGCTGGGTCAGCCGCCTGTGGTCGGCGAGATCGCCGTCGGCATCCTGCTCGGGCCCTCGCTGCTCGGCTGGCTGTGGCCCGACGCCCAGACATGGCTGTTCCCCGGGACGGTCCTGCCGTTCACCGGGGCGTTCGGAAACATCGGTCTGCTGGCGTTCATGTTCCTGGTGGGCCTGGAACTCAACCTCTCGGCCCTGCGCGGGCACAGTCGCACGGCCATCGGCGTCAGCCAGGCGAGCATCGCGCTCCCGCTGGTCCTCGGCTCGGGCCTCGCCCTGCTGATGTACGACTCGATGGCCCCGAAGGGGGTCACCAAACTCGCGTTCGTCCTGTTCATCGCCGTGTCCATGAGCATCACGGCCTTCCCGGTGCTCGCCCGGATCCTCACCGACCGGGGGCTCTACAACACCCGGATCGGCGCCCTGGCCATGGCCTGCGCGGCGGTGGACGACGTGACCGCCTGGTGCCTGCTCGCCGCGGTCGTCGCCGTCAGCACCAGCAGCTCCCCCGTCGAGGCGGCCACGACGGCGGCCCTCGCGGCCCTGTTCCTGGCCTTCATGATCTACGCGATCCGGCCGCTGCTCGCCAAGTGGGCCGTACGGGCCGCCCGCACGGTGGACTCCGTCGTCCTGGTCGTCCTCTTCAGCGGGCTGTGCCTCTCGGCCTTCACCACCGACAAGATCGGCGTGCACGCCCTGTTCGGCGCCTTCGTCTTCGGGGTGATCACCCCGCGCGGCTCCCGGGTGATCGAACTGTGCGCGGCCCGGCTGCGGGCCTTCACCATCCCCATCCTGCTGCCCCTGTTCTTCGTCAACACCGGCCTGAAGACCGACGTGGGGCTGATCGCCGCCGATCCGATGATGTGGCTGTGGGCCGGCGCCGTCATGGTCGTCGCCTTCCTCGGCAAGTGGGGCGGCAGCACCGCGGCGGCCCGGGCCACCGGCCAGTCCTGGCGGGACGCCATGTCGATCGGGGCGCTGATGAACTGCCGCGGCCTGACCGAGCTGGTGGTGCTCAACCTGGGGCTGGAGCTGGGGGTGATCGGACCCCAGCTGTTCACGATGCTGGTCCTGATGGCCCTGCTCACCACCGCGGTCACCTCGCCGGCCCTGTCCTGGATCCGCCGGGGGGTGCCCCCGGGCAAGGAGGCCGACGACGCGGCCGAGGGACCGCTGGTCCACGAGCCGGTGCGGCTGCCGGCGAAGGCGGCCGCCCTGTCCCCCTGACCCTTCGGCCCCGACCGCCGCCGGTACGGCCGGTCCGTCCCCCCTCCCGGGGAACGGCCCGGCCGCACCGCGGCGTCCGAACGCTGCGCACCGTGCGTACCGCTCACCGCCCCGCGGCGGCGAGCGGTGCTCCGGCATGTCCGGCGGCCGCCCGCGCCCAGCGCTCCAGGACCGCCTCGGCGGCCCCCGAGTCCAGGGAGGCCGCCGCCGCGGCGACCCCCTCGCGCAGCCGCTCGGTGACCGTGCGGCCCCGGGACGGCTCGGCGGCGGCCAGCGCCGCGGCGGCCGAGAGCAGCACCGCGTCGCGCACCGGGCCCCGCTCCCCACCGGCGAAGAGCCGCCGGGCCACCTCCGCGTTGTGCGCGGCGTCCCCGCCGCGCAGCGCGTCCACCGGAGCGGGCGCGATGCCCGCGTCGCGGGGGTCGAAGGATTCCTCCCGGACCCTTCCCCCCTCGACGCTGAGCACGGTCGAGGTGGTGGTGACGCTGAGCTCGTCCAGGCCGTCGTCCCCGCGGAACACCAGGGCGCTGCCGCCCCGGCGGGCCAGTACCCCCGCGATCAGCGGGAGCAGCCGCGCGTCCGCCACGCCGACCGCCTGCGCGGTCGGCCGGGCCGGGTTGGTCAGCGGCCCGAGCGCGTTGAAGACGGTCGGGATCCCCAGCTGCTTGCGGACCGCGGCGGCGTGCCGCATGGACGGGTGGAAGTCCGGGGCGAAGCAGAAGGTGATCCCCGCCTCGTCCACCAGGGCGGCCACCCTGGCCGGCTCCAGGCGCAGCCGCACGCCCAGCGCCTCCAGCACGTCCGCGGAGCCCGAGGCCGAACTCGACGCCCGGTTGCCGTGCTTGACGACCCGGGCACCGGCGCCGGCCGCGACGATCGCGGACATGGTCGAGATGTTGACGGTGCGGGCCCCGTCGCCGCCCGTGCCGACCACGTCGACCGTGTCACCGGGGACGTCGAGGGGGACCGCGTGGTGGAGCATGGCCCGTACCAGGCCCTCCAGTTCACCGACCGTCTCCCCCTTGCCGCGCAGGGCGACCAGGAAGCCGGCGAGCTGCGCGTCGGTCGCCTCGCCGCCCATCACCCGGTCCATGGCCCAGGCCGTGTCGGCGGGGGCCAGGTCACGGCCGGCGAGCAGGGTGTCCAGCAGGGCGGGCCAGCTGCGCGTGTCGCGGGCGGGTTCCGGTCTGGCGGTGGTCACTTGGGTCTCCTCGGGTGAGTGGTGGGGCGGGCCCCGCCGCTCAGCTCCACTCGTCGTTGTCCTTGGTGGAGGACGGCGACGGGGTGGGGGCCGCGGGCGGAGCCTGCGGGGTCGTGGCGTCCGCGGTCACACCGGTGCCGGTGCCGGCCGGAGCGCCCTCTCCGGCGATCTGTACGCCACCCGCGATCGCCACGGCGGCGATGATCGCGACGGTGATGCGCTTGACCTGGTTGCGCCACGTGTTCTGCATCTCTGTTCTTCTCCCCGTTGAGTACCGCTTGAGCTTTGCTTTGTTCCGGTGAGAAGAACACTAGGAAGGGGCGGCTTCGAGCTGATATCGCTCTGCCTTCAGGAGCTGCACCATTTCGATAAGGACGATATACCCGCAGGTCAGGAGGGGCCCGAAGAGCGATAACAAGCCTTTGGGGCCCCTCTTGACCACCACTCGCGGGCCGCTTGAGACATCATCGGGACGCCTTCGCGGGTGGCCGGCGATAACGGCAATAAGCGGAGTTCAGCGTTCCCGGTACATCTCGGCAACCAGGAATGCGAGATCGAGGGACTGGGTCCGGTTGAGCCGGGGGTCACAAGTGGACTCGTAGCGTTCGCTCAGCCCGTCCAGGCTCACGTCCTCACCCCCTCCCACGCATTCGGTGACGTCGCCCCCGGTGAATTCCAGGTGCACGCCCCCGGGATGCGTCCCGAGCTCGCGGTGGACCTCGAAGAAGCCCTTCACCTCGTCGACGATGTCGTCGAAGCGGCGGGTCTTGAGGCCCGACGGCGCCTCGAAGGTGTTGCCGTGCATGGGATCGCTCACCCAGGCCACCGGCGCGCCCTCCGCCGCCGTCTTCTCCACCAGCTCCGGCAGCCGCTCGCGCACCTGCCCGGCGCCCATCCGCACGACGAACGTGAGCCGGCCCGGCTCTCGTTCGGGATCGAGCCGGTCGATCAGCCGCAGCACGGTGTCGGAGTCCGTCGTGGGGCCGAGCTTCACCGCGACCGGGTTGGCGATCCGCGAGAAGAACTCCACGTGCGCGCCGTCCAGGTCCCGGGTCCGCTCCCCGATCCAGAGCATGTGCCCGCTGGTCGCGTAGCACCTGCCGGTCGCCGGGTCCTCGCGGACCAGCGGTTCCTCGTACTCCAGCAGCAGACCCTCGTGGCTGACGTAGAACTCCACGGCGTGCTGGATGCGTTCGTCGGCCCCGCAGGCGCGCATGAAGTTCAGGGTCTGGTCGATCTGGGTGGCGAGCTCCGCGTAGCGCTCGCCGACGGGCGAGCGGGCCACGAAGTCCTGGTTCCAGGCGTGCGCCTGGCGCAGGTCGGCGTACCCGCCGGTGGTGAAGGCCCGTACGAGGTTGATCGTGCCGGAGGCCGCCTGGTGCATCCGCAGCAGCCGCTCCGGATCGGGGGTGCGCTCGGCGGCCTCGAAGGGGAAGCCGTTGACGGCGTCGCCCCGGTAGGCCGGCAGGGTCAGCCCGCCGCGGGTCTCGGTGGGCTTGGAACGGGGCTTCGCGTACTGGCCCGCCATCCGGCCGATCTTGACGACCGGCACGGAGGCGGCGTACTGGAGGACGAGCGCCATCTGCAGCAGGGTCTGCACCTTGCGGCGCACCGAGTCCTCGCGGACGTCCGCGAAGGTCTCGGCGCAGTCCCCGCCCTGGAGCAGGAAGGCCTCGCCCCGGGCGACGGCGCCGAGCCGGTCCTTGAGCTGCTCGCACTCGGCGGCGACCACGAGCGGGACGGCCTCCCGCAGTCGCGCCCTTACCTCGCCCAGGGCGGCGGGGTCGGGCCATTCGGGCTGTTGGGCGGCGGGCAGGGCCCGCCAGGAATCCACGTGCTCCACGAGATCGCTCCTTCGATGCTCCTCCGTCACCCGGCGAGGGTGCCGGCCGGCCGGGTCCGTGCGCTGGTGAGGAAGTTCCGCAGCAGCGGCATGCCGCCGACGGTGGTGATGGACTCGGGGTGGAACTGCACCCCTTCGACCGCGAGGGTGCGGTGGCGCAGGCCCATCACGTAGCCGTCGTCCACGGCGTGCGCGGTGGCGAGCAGCTCCTGCGGGAGGGGTTCGGCGACGATGAGGGAGTGGTAGCGGGTCGCGGTCATGGTGTCGCCGAGCCCGGCGAAGACGCCGGCCCCGTCGTGGGCGACCTCGCTGGTCTTGCCGTGCTTGAGCCGTTCCGCCACCTGGACGCGGCCCCCGTAGGCCAGGCCGATGGCCTGGTGGCCCAGGCAGATGCCCAGCAGGGGGACCCGTCCGGCGAACCGGTGCACCAGCTCGACGTGGCCCGACTCGGCGGGGTGCCCCGGTCCCGGGCCCAGGACCACGGCGTCCGGCAGCCGCGCGGCGAGCTCGTCGGGGCTCGCGGTGCGGGAGCGGACGACCTCGGTGTCGGCGCCGAGGGTGCGCAGGTACTGGTCGATGATGTGGGTGAAGCTGTCGTAGGCGTCGACGAGCAGGACCTTCACGGGAGCAGCTCCTCACCGGTGAGCGCCCAGTAGGCCGCTCCCATCTTGTGCAGGGTCTCGCGCCACTCGGCGGCGGGCGAGGAGTCGGCGACGATGCCGGCGCAGCTCTGGGTGGAGTAGGCCGTTCCGTCGTGGGTGACCGTGCGGATGCACAGCGCGAGCCGGGACCAGCCGCGGACGTCGACCAGGCCGACGGCGCCGGCGTACATGTCGCGGGGCTCGCACTCCAGTTCGGAGATGATCTCCATGGCGCGGATCTTCGGGGCGCCGGTGACCGTCCCCGCGGGGAAGGTCGCGGCCAGCGAGGACCAGGTGTCCTCGCCGGGGGCGAGGCTGCCCTCGACGGTGGACACCAGGTGGAAGACGTGGCTGAAGGTCTCGACCGTCATCAGCTGGGGGGCGTCGAGGGTGGTGGGCAGGCAGACCCGGCCGATGTCGTTGCGGCACAGGTCGACCAGCATCACGTGCTCGGCCTGCTCCTTCTCGCTGGCGAGCAGCGCCTCCACGCGCGGCCCGTCCACGGCCGGGTCGCCGCTGCGCGGGGTGGTGCCGGCGATGGGGCGCATCACGATGCGGTCGCCCTCGGTGCGGAAGAGCACCTCGGGGCTGGCCCCGATGAGGGTGGAGCCGTCGCGCGGGACGAGGTACATGTACGGGGACGGGTTGCGTCCGCGCAGCCGCCGGTAGACGTCGAGCGGGGTGAGGTCGGTGTCGACCTCGATGCGGTGGCCGATCTGGATCTGGTAGATGTCGCCGACGCCGATGTGCCGCAGGCAGCGCTCCACGTTCGCGCGGAAGGCCTCCTCGTCGGTGCTGTCGCGTACGGCGCGGGGGGCGGGGGCGGCCGGGACGCGGCCCGCGGGCTCGGTCATCCCGGCGGTCAGCCGCTCGACGATCCCGGCCAGGTCGGTACGGGCGGCAGGGCCGCCGTCGGGGCCGAAGGCCTCGCTGCGGGCCGCCAGCCGGACGGCCGTGCCGGCGTCCAGGTCGTACCAGACCGTGTCCTGGAACAGGGTCAGCACCAGGTCGGGCGCCCCCTCGTCGGTGTGCTCCCGGACGGGCAGCTCCTCCATGTACCAGGCGGCTCCGTAGCCGATGGTGGCGAGGAAGCCGAAGGCGTAGTCGGGGCGGGCGCTGTCGACGTCGAAGCGGGCCTGGACGGCCCGCAGCACGTCCCAGACCTGCCCGGGACGTTCGAAGACCCGGTCGCCCCCGGGCCCGGCGGCCAGCCCCAGCCGGTCGGCGACCAGGGACAGCTCGGCCAGTACGGGCGCGGCACCGGCGGCGGAGATCCGCCCGGCGCGGATGCGCAGCTCGGCGAGGCGGCCGAAGCCGACCACGGCGGAGTTGCCGTCGAACTCCGGGCTCTCCAGGGACTCCAGGAGGAAGACGTCCTCGCCGAACCGCGCCCGCAGGGCCTCGTACAGCTCGATCGGGGGGTGCGGGTCGAGGACGGTCTCCTCGATCCGGACGGGGAGGGGGCGCCGGCCGTGTGCGGCCGGCGCCCGAGTGGCGGTGTCGAGCAGTGTGGTCACTGAATCACTTTCCTCGGATGGCTCGGGGCCGTTCGGAGCGGCCGGGTGTGCGCGGGGGCGGGGCTCAGCCGTAGCGGCGCATCTCGTGGAAGAAGTCCTCCACGACCGCCAGGTCTCCGCGCTCGCGCAGGGTGTCGTAGACGTGCCGGCCGACCGCGAGGTCGAGGACGCCCAGCCCGAAGGGCGAGAAGAAGACGGGCTCGTCCTCGGGCACGGACAGCTGCCCGGAGAGCACGTCGTACAGCGTCCCGTCGACGAAGTCGCGGCTTCCGGTGAGCTGTTCGGCCAGGTGGGGGGAGGTGTCGGCCTTCAGGCAGTGCTCGACGTCGTCGACCACGTTGAAGCCGGAGAGGATCACCTCGGGCGACAGGTCGCGCAGCGAGACGTGCAGCACGAGCGGGTTGTGGCCGAACCAGTCGGGCTCGGTGACGTGCGGGGTGCCGGCGACGGTCGCGAAGACGACCAGATCGCTGCTGCGGATCAGCTTCTCGGCACTGTCGTGGACGGTGACCGGGCCCTCCTCGCCGGAGCGGCCGAGGTAGTCGGCGAAGCCGCCGGCGTGCTCGGGGGACAGGTCGTGGACGCCGATCTCGTCGAACTCCCAGCCCGTGCCCGCCAGGTACTGGTGGATGAAGCGGGCGATCAGACCGACGCCGAAGAATCCGATCCGGCGCGGCCGCCGGCCCGCCGGGCTGAGCCGGTCGGCCGCCAGGGCGGCGGAGGCGGCGGTGCGGGCCGCGCTGATGATCGAGGATTCCAGGCAGGCGAGGGGATAGCCCGTCGCGGGGTCGTTGAGTATCAGTACGGCGGAGGCACGCGGAATTCCGGCCGCCACGTTTTCGGGGAAGCTGGAAATCCACTTCACCCCGTCGACCGGGGCCGCTCCCCCGATCGACGCCGGCAGCGCGATGATCCGCGAGGTGGGCCGGTCGGGAAAGCGCAGGAAATAGGACGGCGGATTGACCGTCCCGCCCTCGCCGTGCACCCGATAAGCGGATTCGATCAATCCGACCACTTCGGGCGCACGGCCGTCGAGGACTTCGTGCACCTGGGCACCCGGGATCACGGCGAAGGAAGGCGCACCGGCCGTACGTGACATCGCAGACTCCACAACTTGGCGGTTTTCTCGTCTGCGATGACGCTAGGGAGCCGCTTTATCGCCGGGTTATTGACCGGTTACGGACGCTCCCCCGGCACCTCCCGCTGCCGCGCCCTCCTCGTCCAGCCGGCGCAGGGCGGCCGTCGCCTTCGCCTCCCAGGGCGGAGAACCGATTCCCCGGAACATGGCGAGCGCGGCAGCCGCGTGCGTACCCGCCGCCTCCAGTCGGCCCGACTGCCGGCAGGCCTCCCCGAGGGCGAGCTGGATCTGTCCCTCGACCATGGGGCTCCGGGTGCGGTGGGCCACCTCCAGTGCCTCCGCGAAGGTCCGCTCGGCAGCGTCCGCCGCGCCCGCCTTGAGCCTGGTCTCGGCGAGCCCCAGCAACGAGTAGGCGAGACCGAGCAGATCGGACTTCTCCCGGACGATGTCCACCACGCGGGAGAAGTTCTCCTCCGCCGCCCCCAGGCGCCCGAGCGCCAGGTACGCACTGGCCAGCCGGTGCGTGGCAAGGGCCAGCGTGCGACCGCCCCCCTTGATGCCCTCGCACACCCGCAGGGAGTCCATGCTCAGCTCCACCGCCATCTCCGGCCGGCCCTGTTCGAGGGCGATCTGGGCCATGAACTGGAGCGCGTACGCCTGCGTGGTGCGGTCGTCCTGCGCACGGAACACCGCCAGGGCCTCGCGCAGCCGGCTCATCCCCAGGTCGTAGTCGCCCCGGATCCGGTCGATGAAGGCGAGGTTGTTCAGCACCAGTGCCCTGCCGCGCGGATCACCCGCTTCCGTATAAAGCCCCAGCGCCCTCTCCTGCCGCGCAGTGGACTCGGCCAGTCGGCGGTGCCGCAGTTCGACCACGCCGAGCTGCTGCTCCATGGCAGCCCACCCGCGCAGGTTGCCGGCATCGCGGGCCACTTCGAGGGCGTACTCGCTGCACCGGCGCCAGTCCTCCAGGTAGTTCCGCGACTCGAACAGGACTTCCATGGACATGACCAGGTCCCAAGCCAGGTCGTCCATGCCCAGTTCCGCCGCCTGCTCGACGACCGCCACCAGCGACAGGCGCTCCGCCTCGAACCACTCCAGCGGCGCCGCCAGCAGCTCCTCCACCAGCACCGAGTCGACGTCACGCCGCGGCTCGCCACCACGCACGGTGCCGTAGTCGCCGCCCTTCTCACGCCTGAAGGCCTGCTCGGCAATGGTCAGACAGGACCGGAACACCCGCTCGCACGCCGCCAGCCGGTCCTCCTCGCTCTCCTCCCCCCGCGCCAGCTCCTCCGCGTACAACCGCATCAGGTTCTGGAAGCGGTAGCGCAGCTGCCCGGTGGCGTCGACGCCGACGACCTCCAGGAACTGCGCGTCCACCAGGTGCTCGATCAGCCGCTCCGCGTCCATGACGTCCCCGTCGAGCAGCGCGGCGCCCACCCACGTGGTGAAGTCGGGTACGCCGAGCAGCCCGAGCAGCCGGTAGAGCCGGGCCGCGTCCTTGTGCAGGTAGCGGTAGCTCAGCTCGAAGCTGGCCCGGACCTGGGACTCGCCCTGGCTGAGCTCGTCCAGCCGGCGCCGCCCGTCGCTGAGCCGGGTCACCAGGTGGCGCACCGTCCAGTGCGGCTTCGACGCCAGCCGGGCGGCCGCGATGCGCAGCGCCAGCGGCAGCCGGTCGCACAGCTCGGCCAGCCGGGCCGAGTCCTCGGGGGCGGCCTGTATCCGGGCCTCGCCAACGATCCGGCCGAGCAGCTCGACCGAGTCCGCCTCGGGGAGCACGCCCAGGTGCACCCGGCCCCGCTGCGGCCAGGTCACGAGCTGCTCCAGTTGTTCCCGGCTGGTGACGAGCACGGTGGAGCCGCCGCTGCCCGGCAGCAGGGGCCGGATCTGCGCGAAGGTGCGTACGTTGTCCAGCACGATCAGCACCCTGCGTTCCGCGAGCACGCTGCGGTACAGCGCGATGCGGTCCTCCAGGCCGTTGGGCACGTCGTCGCTGTCCACGCCGAGCGAGCGCAGGAAGCGGCTGAGTATGTCCCCGGCGGTCGTCGGGGCATGGTGCTCGTCATATCCCCGAAGGTCCGCGAAGAGCCGCCCATCGGGGTACTGTTCGGTAACACGGTGCGCCCAGCGGACCGCGAGACCGGTCTTGCCCACCCCCGCGACACCGGTGATCAGCCCGACGGTGGAGGCCCGGCCGCCCTCCCCCTGACCGTCCGCCAAGGTGTCGAGCGCCGCGAGTTCGACCCCGCGCCCCGCGAACCCCGGCACGTCGGGCGGCAGTTCCGAGGGCACCACCCGCCCGCGCGCCGCTAAGGCGTCGGCACCTTCTCCCCCGTCCACCGGGCCGGCCGGCGGCTCGAAGGCCAGGGACGGATCGTCCCGCAGGATCGCGTCGTGCAGCTCCTGCAGCTCGGGACCGGGATCCATGCCGAGCTCGTCGATGAACTGGCGCCGCGCCTCCCGGAAGCTCTCCATCGCCTCGGCCCGGCGCCCCGAGCGGTACTGGGCCAGGATCAAGTGGTACCGGGTGCGCTCACGCAGCGGGTGTTCCCGCACGGCCGCCGCCAGTTCGGGCAGCAGCAGCTGATGCCGCCCCAGCTCCAGCTGCACGCCCGTCATCGCCTCGTACGCGTTGATCCGCACTTCCTCCCAACGGGCCGCCTCGTCCTCGACGAGCTGCCCGGTGACCCCCGCGAGCGCGGGCCCCCGCCAGAGCGCGAGCGCCTCCGAGTAACAGCGCGCCGCGTCCGCGGGACGGCGCGCACGCACGGCCTCCTCGGCCTCGCCCACGAGCCCGCTGAAGGTGACGGTGTCGAGCACGTGCCCGTCGGGGCGCAGCAGGTAGCCGGGGTGCGCGGTGGCGATGACCTCCTCGGCGATCCCCTCGCTCTTGATGGCCTTGCGCAGGGCCGCGATGACGATGGCGACCTGGGTGCGCGCGGTGGCTGGCGGACGACCGTTCCAGACCACGTCCACGAGGGTGTCAACCGGAACGATTCGCCCCGGACTCAGGAGCAGAAGGGCCAGAATCGTACGTTGCCGGGCACCCCCGACCTGAACGGTCCGTTCCCCTACGGTGACCATCAGTGGTCCGAGAATTCCGAATCTGAGTGGCTCGCCCAACTGTGTCTCCCCCCGTCGCCACCGGGCCCGGCAGCGCGATCACCCTACCTGTCTGCCGCTGACAGAAAAGGGCCGAGACCCAAGCTTTGCGGCTGGTGAGACACCATGACCGAAAGCTGATCGATCATCTCGTGATTGGCTGGAATCGATCGGAACCCTACCGCCGCTCGATCACCTGCCACGAGGTCTACATCCAGCCAAACCCAGGGAACAGGAGGGTCCCGTTCACGCCTCCCCAAAGCCACCCGAACGCCACCTCCCCGCAGTCCGGACCCCCCACCCCCCACCCGAACCCGCCAACCTCCGGATGGCGCTCTTCCCACCCATCCAACCGCCGCCCCCACCCACCGCCACCCCCCTCACCCCCGGAATTCACACCCCCGCCACACCCCACCGACCCCCTCACCCCCCGGTACCGGCCACCCACCCCCACCTCCCCCTCCCCCGCGAACCCGATCCGGCCGCCCACCAGTTCGAGGAGCCGGGCCGACCCACCGGGTTGACGCCGCCTTGAACCACGGCCTGACACCGTCGGGCCCATGACGCACACAGTGATCTCGGCGGGACGCATGCGCGCCGGCCCCGGCGTCCACGACGGGGTCATCACCGCCGCCGGCCCACGCAATGGTGGGTCATCGGGCCAAGTCGGACAGCAGTACGTCGAGGACGGTCTCCTCCTCGATGCGGACGCCCAGCTCCTCAAGTGCATCGGACAGCCCCGGGGCCCAGGGGGCTTCGGCCGGGCGTCCGGTGAGGGGCGGTCCGCCCGGGTGGTCGAGTACCGCGGCACGGTAGTCGGCCGTCGTGAAGCGCCAGGGCAGCCACGGGACGCGGCGCAGCAACGCGGACGCTATGCGCAGGCCACCCCAGTCGAAGTCGCCGTGATAGCGGAGCGTGGTTCCGCCCTGGTGCAGGTGACGTAGGAGAGTGAGGGCGGCGGCCGACGGCTGTCCCTGGAGGCACACCAGTGGGGCGGAGTCGCCGCCGTGGGTGTCGGCTGCCGCCGCGAGCACCGTCGGGTTCTCGCAGATCCGGACCAGCGGGGCGGAGCCGGCAAGGGGGGTGCGGACGAGTTGCCGCAGGGTCAGGACACACGGTTCGCCCGCGTCGGCCGCCCAGTCCAGAGCCGGAGTGCCCCGCAGGTTCAGGGTGAGCACGGTCGAGGACAGCTCGTCGCGCAGCAGCCCGGCCGACGCCCAGGCCTCGCGGACCGGCTCCAGAATCGCCGCGCACTCCACGTGGTGCGTCATCGAGAAGGAATGCACAGGCCTAACTTCCAAGAAACCCGCAGGTCAGAGGCCATGCGGCCACCTCGACGGTGCGGCCGTGCGTCAAACGAGCGTCAACATCGGCCCTGACGTCTCTACCCGGCCGACCCTGGTCCGGCACTCACGGCTGACAGGCCAGCGCCCTGCGGGCGGGAAGGGCCCGGCGGAGGCGGCGGACTTGGCGCCTCGTCTGCCACCTCCGGCGCTCCGCTGCCGACGGACGGGCCGCCAACGATAAGTTCCCTGGCTCGGTACAAAGCCTCTCGGAGCGGGGGACAGACCAGGGCTACACTTGCCAGGCCCGCGGCCCCCAGCAGGTCCGCGACGGCTCCGCCGCCGGGGAAGAGGACCGCCCCAGTGAGGAGACCCACAGTCACTGCGATCTTCCCTGCCCCCGCGAGCAGGCGGCTCCTGAGCGGCTCGGTCGCCAGGCCTGCTGCGTCCGGTTCTGGCACGCCCACGAGGAGTGCTTCATCGACAATCACCAGACTGTCGCGGTGTGCACGTGGCCTGCAGCTGTGGCGTAGTGCGTCGGTAACGAGCCAGGACAAACCGTGGACGGCGATTTCACGGTCGGACCCCTCGCAGAAGAGGTATCGCTCGTTGCGCTCGACGAGTGCTGAAATAAGCCTTTCAGTGGTCGCGCGTACCCGTTGACGCGAGGCGGGTGGCATCGTGCGGCTTGTATGCCGAGCCTGGGTGCGCAGTGAGGTGCAAAGCCTCCCGAAATTCTTGCCGTGCACCTCAAGCGCCGAGTCCTGTGTCCTACGGCTGTCCGGAATGAGCAGCATCTCCAAGAAGCGAACCGACGCCACCGTGACAACCCCGGCCGCGTCCGAAACAGCCGCAGCGCGGTCATCACCCGCCATGAGCGTGATGGAGAGAGCACCAAAGCCGGCCATGACGGCGAACATCCAGAAAGGCGTGACTGTGGTCTGGCCAAGTGGTGATGTCCTCCACCAGAAGGCCACCACCACAACCATCATGGGCACCGCCTGAAGAAGCACAGAGACACAGCGACCGGCGACGACACGGTGCCACCGGTCGACAAGTTCCCTCCTGTCCGGCCAAGCCCCCGCTGGTACGTCCTTGCGCTCCAACTCCGCGAGCAGCGCGTCAACACGCGCTTCGCAAACACCTCTCCGAAGGCGTCCCACGCCGGGCATCCGGGACACCACCGCGCCCAGCACTCGAGTGCGGGTCCACCACAACATGGCGATCCAGACAGCCTCGAAGAATGTCCACCAGCCCCAGAAGAACGAGAGGTTCACGAATTCTGTCAGCGTCATGACGGGCAGAGTGGCAGACGGCTCTGACGTTAATGCGGATACTCACCTTCAGGTGGTCATGCCTCAAGCTCTACTTGACGCCCCCAAGGATAGCGTCGGAGGCGGGTCGATGGCCTCACGCTCGGCCGCGGGCATGTGGAGACGCCTTCACCAGGGACGGACTTAGCCCCCAAACCAAGAGACGTAAAGGCCCATCCCTGGCACGGGTGCAGGCCACGCACAGCAGGCAACGTTCCGCCAGGAGATCGGCGTCGTGCTGAAGGCAGTCGGCGTCAGGCGGCGGCCTCCGTCATGTGCTCCGATCACCGCGACGCACTGGTACTCGAGGCCCTTGAAGAAGTGCATCGTGCTGATGCTGACGGCGCCCGGGCACGCTGGCGCGTCTCCGCGACGCTGAGCGGCCCTGATGCCAGCAGTCGTAGGCCCCCGCCGGCCAGGTCACACAGTTCATTGAATCGGCCGCCACCTCGATCCGAACCCAGGCAGCCAGCCTACCTTGAATACAAAACAGCAGGTCAGAGGACTGCACTAATCCAACGACGGGGCATGTGCGTCAAATCACCATCACTGCGGAAAGCGGAATGACCCGCGGTGATCCCAGCGCTAGGGCTTTACAACAAGCGCTGGCGAATACAGCCCGCAGTCAACTACCTCCGCAAGAGCCAGCAGTTACTCCTGTTGACCCAGAGTCGTCAATCAGCCCAGGTCATGGCGCAGGCGGCGGAGATAGGTGTCGATCTGCGCAAGTCCAGGCCAGTCGCCTCCCCGTACACGGGAGGTTTCTGATCTGAGCCGCTCTCCGATATCCAGTGCCTGATGAAGGCTTTCCGTCGCGGCGTACAGGCTCATCAACCGTGAGAGAGCATCGAGGTGGCGGTTGACAGCGTCCTCGTCGCCCTCGTCGGGTGTGACTTCAGTGATTCGGTCGAAAGCCTGGATGGCGGCCGTCGCTTCGCCGAGCTCCATCCGGCACTGCGCTGCGTAGTACCAGCACAGCTGGACTTGCTCGTCCTGGTCGCCGTAACGGTCGGCGTACTGGTGGGCGAGCGGCTCAAAGAGCGAGAGGGCCTCGCGGTGGCTTCCCGCCAGGAACTTCACCTGCGCGAGGTTGAACTGCATACCTTCTTTGAGCTCCAGGTCAGCGGCTCTCGCGATGGCATCAGCGAGTGCGTCGGCGGCCTGGGTGAACTGGCCATCCTGAACGAGCCGCGCTGCCCGGTCGGATACCGCGTCCGCTTCGTGGTCGGTCAGTGCGGCGGGGCCTAGCTCCAACCCCGGTGGTTCGGCGGCCGGCGAGGGCGCGAGCGGCGAGGGAAGCACGAGTGTGGGGGTGTACGAGGCGGCAACACTGGGGCGGGGCGCCCGGCTGCCGAAGGGGCGCAGGAACGGCAGACGGGGGTCGAGTGTGCCCTCGTCGGCCGCGGTGGGGATACCTGTGGAGACGTGGACGAAGGGCAGGAGAGCGTCGTAGACAGCCATCGCGTCCATACGCTGCTCGGCTTCCTTGGTGAGCATCGCGAGCAGGAGCTTCTCGATCTCGGCCGGCACGTCCGGGCGCAGGGTACGAATGAGCGGAGGCGGGGTGTGGACGTGGTGCCACATGTGGGAGCGACTGTCGTCGGGGGTGAACGGCGGCTTGCCGGTGAGCAGTTCATGGAGCACGCAGGCGAGAGCGTAGACGTCTGCGGCGGGGCCGACGGCGTTGGCCAGGCTCTGTTCGGGGGACATGTAGGGCGGGGTGCCTACGGTCATGCCGACCTGGGTGAGCCGGGGCAGGGTGCCGACTCCACGCAGGGCGGCGACGCCGAAGTCGAGGACCTTGACCACGCCTCCGGGGGTGAGCATCAGGTTGGACGGCTTGATGTCGCGGTGCACGACGTCGTGACGGTGGACGGTGTCCAGGACGGAGGCGATCTGGGCACCGACGGCCGCTGCCCAGGAGACCGAAACCGTCTCGCTTTCGTAGTCGGTCTCGTCGATGAACGTCTGCAGTTCGCGTCCCTGCAGGAGCTGCATGACGACGAACAGCCGTCCACTGGCTTCGTCAGTTCCGGTGTCGTAGACGGCCGGCACACCCAGGTGCTCGATGCCGGCCGTGATCTGGACCTCGCGCAGGAAGCGGGCACGGCGGGTCTGCAGGGTCTCCTCGAAGGCCGCGCCCTGGAACCCGGGCGGAACCGGGCTCTCGGCCAGCATCATCTTGACCGCGACCCGGCGGTCCAGGCGCTCGTCGTACGCCTGCCAGACCTCGCCCATGCCACCCGCGCCAATGGGCGTGTGCAGTCGGTACCGGCCCGCGATCACGCGGGCCGGTACGCCGGCTTCGAAGCTCGGCGTGCCGTCCTGCACCATACGAGGCCCCCCTCTGCGTGGTCGGAGCGTGACCACCCCGTTACTCGTGTCTGATGTGCTGCCAAGCACAGGCTATGCGGTCGGCGGTTCCGCCCGACGGCTTCCGGACGACTTGAGTTCGGCAGCCCGCTGCTCGGTGGCCCGGCGCTCGGCCTCACGTCGGACCGGGCGTCGAATGAGCTGGTACGCCTGCTGGGTCGCGACCTGCTTGAACAGACGGTTGACGTCGGCGTCGTCGAAGTAGCGGACCATCAGGGCGTCGTTGGACGCCGCCTGGTCGATGACGATCCGGTCAAGGTCCTTCTCCAGTTCCCCGCCGAAGACGTCCTGGTCCTGGTGCATGGCGATGGCCCGGAGTTCGGGGTCCTCGCTGACGGCGACAACGAGCTGCCCGAGCAGGATCTGGTCGGTGGTGGACAGCCCGGTCCCGTACTCCTCGTTGACGGACTGGATCACCTCGGCCAGCGACATCTCCTCCGCCTCGGCCACCGCTCCGGCCGCCTCGGGTACCAGGCCAGGCAGTACCTGCGCGCCCGCCGCCTCCAGGCGCAGCTCTGGGGTGCCCGTCTGGGCGATGCGCATGTGACTCGGGGCGGCCGTCCCTATGTCGGCGCCCGCGCTGCGGGCGGGCGCGGGCAGGCGGCGCAGCAGGAAGCGTCCGTACTGGTAGAGCCGTTCCAGTTCGAGGTTCTCGAATCCGATGACGTGGGAGAGCCAGCCGTACGCCTTGGTGTAGGAGTCCAGGGCGCGGCGGAACTCGGAGGCGGTCTCCGGTTCGGTGGCGCTGAGGGCGTTGAAGCGGTCTAGAGCCGGCTGCAGGTAGCCATAGAGGCGGGCGTGGGCCTTCATGATGGCGGTGTCGGTGGCCGAGCCCCCCTGGAAGGCTGCGAAGTACGCGGTGACGAAAGCGTCCATCTCGGCTTCCACCAGCAGCTGGTAGGCCATCACCTCGCGTTCGCGGTCGAACAGCAGGTTGGGGTCGGTAGGCTCGCTGACCGACGCCTCGTAGTACTGCTGGAAAGCCTGCTCGATGTCCTCGGGCCGGTTGGCGAAGTCGAGGATGAACAGGTCCTCGGTGGTCTTCAGCCGGTGGGTGCGGTTGAGCCGGGAAAGCGTCTGCACCGCGGCCAGCTTCACCAGGACCTTGTCCACGTACATGGTGGTCAGCAGCGGCTGGTCGAAGCCGGTCTGGTACTTCTCGGCGACAACGAGGATGCGGTACTCGGGCTTGGGGACGGACGGCGGGTTCGGGTCGTCCGTGCGGGTGTAGCCGAAGCGCGCCGGCAGTTCGCGTTCGGGGAAACCGTTGAGCTTGGCCTCGGTGTACTCGATCCCGTCGAGGGTCAGCGCCCCAGAGAACGCGACCAAGGTGCCGCAGTCGGTGAAGCCCCGCTGGTCGATGTAGGCCCGCATGGCCTGGTACAGCCGTACGGCGTGGTCACGGCCGGAGGTGACCACCATCGCCTTGGCCCGGCCGCCGAGGCGCGGGCTGGAGTGCAACCGGAAGTGGTCGACGATGATCTTCGCCCGGGAGGCCATCGACGCCTCCGACATCAGCGCGGCCCGCACCAGCCGCGAGCGCGCCTTACGCGGGTCCACCTGCTGCTCCGCCTCCTCGGCGGCAGCTTCCTGGAGCTTGAAGTACGTGGCGTAGGTGATGTAGTTGCCGAGCACGTCGAGGATGAAGCCCTCTTCGATGGCCTGCCGCATCGAGTAAACGTGGAACGGTCCCTTCTCCTGCTCCCCCGAGCCGGGATTGGCGTAGGGCGTGCCGAAGAGGTCGATCGTCTTCGCTTTGGGGGTGGCCGTGAACGCGAAGAAGGACAGGTTCGGCTGCTTGCCGCGCGCCAGGGCCGCGGCCGTCAGCGGGTCGCCGTCCTCGTCCACCGCGTCCGAGCCGAGACGTCCCAGCGCCTTCTTAAGGGCCGCCGCGCTCTCGCCACCCTGCGAGGAGTGCGCCTCGTCGATGATCACCGCGTAGCGCTGGCCGCCCAGCCCGGCAACCTTGTCCAGGACGAAGGGGAACTTCTGCACCGTGGTGATCACGATCCGGGCCGTCGGCCCGGTCAGCGCGTCCGCGAGCTGCTGGGAGTTCTCGTCGATCCGCACGACCACGCCGGCCTTGTGGTCGAACTGGTAGATGGTGTCCTGGAGCTGCTTGTCCAGCACCCGCCGGTCGGTGATGACAATGACCTTGTCGAAGACCAGCTTGTTCGCCCCCAGACCGGAGGCAAGCGCGGCAGGCGCGATCTGACCGGGGTCGTGGGAGGTGTGCAGGCTGGACAGGTGGTGCGCGAGCCAGGCGATGGTGTTGGACTTGCCCGAGCCGGCGGAGTGCTGGATCAGGTAGTTCTCCCCCGCCCCGTGGCGGGCCGCGTGTGCGATGAGCTTGCGCACTGCGTCCCACTGGTGGAACCGCGGGAAGATCAACGGCTGCGTGTGCGCGCTACCCGGCTTGTGGGACGGCGCCCGGCCGGCCTTCGCGGCAGCGTCCTCGACGTGCAGGAACCGCTGCAGCAGCTCCAGCCAGTTGTCCCGAGCCCACACCTCGTCGAAGAGGTAGGACGTGGGGTACTTCCCATCCGTCGAGGCCGGGACGTTGCCCGCGCCACCGATCTGGCCAGGGCCACCAGAGCCGGTGTTGAAGGGGAGAAAGCGGGTGGCATCGCCAGCCAGGCGGGTCGTCAGGAAAGCCAGCGTCGGATCGACCGCGAAGTGGACCAGGCTGCGCTTGGCGAAGAACAGCTCATTCGGGTCGCGGTCGCGGCGGTACTGCCGCTTGGCGTCCTCTACTGTCTGGCCGGTCAGTCCGTTCTTCAACTCCACTGAGGCGACCGGCAGTCCATTGAGGAAGAAGGCCATGTCAAGGCTGTCGGCCGGACGCGCGTCAGAGTAGTGGAACTGGCGCACGAAGGTGAGCCGGTTGGCGTCGTACTCGTCCAAGGCGTCGGCGGCGAGGGTGTGCGCGGGACGGAAGTACGCAAGCTGGACCTTCACGTTGCGGTCATTCACGCCGCGACGCAGCACGTCCAGCAGGCCGCGGGAGTCGATCTCCCGCGCCACCCGCTTGGCGAACCGGCCGACGGCCTGCTCTTCGTCCTCGCCATAGGCGGCCTGGAGCGCCAGCCACGCGTCGTTCTGCGACGCACCGAGGAACGCGGCCAGCTCGGAGGTGTCGATACCGAGCGTGGGGTTGTAGGTGTTCGACAGCCCGCGCTGCCAGCCGCTGCGCAGCAGCGCCGCTTCCACGGCGTCTTCAAATGCCTTCTCGGTGTATACGCGGGCGTCGTTCATCTGAAATCCCCCTCAGAGGTCGCGGTCGTGCGCGGGGCGGGCGGTGGTGACGTCGAGCTGACCGGTGACGGCAGCGGTGATCAGTGCTTGGCGCCGGTCGGCGAGGAGCGCGAGCTGCCTAGCACGTGCATCCCTTTCGCTTTCGATAGCAACGATCTGATGCTGAATCTCGTCAGCCACAACTTTCTGCCTCCGAAGTTCAGGAATCGGAACTTTCAAATCCCTCAGGTCGGGAAGGGAGAGCTGGGTCTTTGTGCCGCCATACTGGCTCCCCAGAAGAGAATCCTGAACTGCTGGAGATGAGAGCAGGTATGCCAACCATTTTCCAGAAACAAACCGGGATGGGCGAAGTAGACACACATGTTGGCTGACGTTCGCGCCCACGATTTCCTGATTCGCAAGACACACCCATCCGGTGTTCGCGCCAGTAATGCCAACGAGAACATCGTCAAGATGGACTGCGGATCGAGTGGACTCCGCCAATGCGGATGCAGGGGGCTCGACGTATGTGACCGCAGTCAATTTCGGCTCTGTGGAATCCCGCCGGAGGTTGGCACTCCGAAAGAACAGGTTTCCCTCGTTACTGGCGTACTCGCCCCATCCGCGGGGACCGCTAGTCACCAGACTAAGGAAGTAGCCCAACCTCGCTACCTGCACTTCGGGGTCCCACACTGAAGAAAGCACTGCCCGCCGGCGACTAGAAAGCAGCTTGTCCTGGGATTTCATCAATTCCATCAGGCGGTCGATGCGGGCGGTCTCTCCGTCGAGGAAATCGGCGATGCGACGCTGTTCATCGATTGTCGGCAGCCAAATCCGGTACTCGCCCATCAATTCCCATGACGTCCGCGGCATCTTCGTGCCGTACGCAGTGGTGCTGGCCCAGTCCACCCATGGCTGCGATAGGCTGGAATAAAATAGGAATCTGGGGTTAATCCTGCGACCGGGACGCAGCACGAGGAGTTCGCCAGTTCCCGTAGCTTCCCTGCGGGGCAGGTAGGACTTGGCCAGGTAAGGGCGGAGTTTGCTGAATAGGACATCGCCGTCGCGGTGGATGACAGCGTCTTCTGCCGCCTTGAGTGGAAGGTCAACGACGAGCGCACGGCCGGTCCTGCTTTCGAGATTTTCAAGGCCGAGGAATGGGCGAGGCTCACCGTCCGATTTCTCAACCGGGTTAGTGACGATCATCTTGAGGCGAACATTCACCGGGCCACCTCTGCCAGCAGGACCTGAATCTGCTCTTCCAGCGCCTTTAGCTCCGCATCGATTTCCGACAGCGGCCTCGGCGGCGTGTAAGCGTAGAAGTGGCGGGTGAAGGGGATCTCATACCCCACCTTGAACCGCTCCATCTCCTTCGTCTTCAGGTTGCGGGTCTCCGCAATCCAGGCATCCGGGACATGGGGCAACACCTCGCGGGCGAGGTATTCGTCGATATCCTCGCCAAGCGGTACGTTCTCGTTGTCACGCAGGTCGGGGTCAAGTTCGGGTTTGCCCTTGGTGAGCTGGACCTCGCCGTCCGGATCGGTCACGCCCACGGCGTCACGGAGGGCCTTCTGGAACGGAGTAACGGAGGGCCACAGCACGCCCCCGTTCACCATTGCCGTCCGCAGGGCATCCCACGCCTCTGCCTTGGTGGACCACCGCGATCCGAGTAGCGGCTTGAGCGCGGCAAGCAGCAGCTCGACCGGTGCGTCCCCGCCGACCGCCTTCTTCACAGCGATCGACGCGCCGAGCTGAGCGAGGCTGTCCTCGGTCAGCTCGAAACGGAGCTTGAGCGGCCGGTCTACGGTGATCCGCTGGTAGCCGAATTCCCGGTTGGCGAGGACCTTCACCCGCGCGTGATCCGGATGGGTCTCGTCGCCAACGATGCTCAACACATCGCGGTAGATCGTACAGATGTGACCGATCTGGCCCCGTGTGATCTTCTTACGCTTCTCGCCTAGGGACTTGTCCATCGGGGCGCACTGATCGCGAGCGTCGAGCAGGATCACACGTCCCTTGCGGTCGGCCGCCTTGCGGTTGGTGACGATCCAGAAGTACGTGGAGATGCCGGTGTTGTAGAAGAGCTGGTCCGGGAGGGCGACGATCGCCTCCAGGTAGTCGTGCTCAATGATCCACCTGCGGATCTCGGACTCGCCTGACCCCGCGCCGCCGGAGAACAGCGGGGAACCGTTGAAGACGATGGCCAGGCGGGTGCCACCGGCCTCGTCGCCTGCTGCGTCCTTCTTAAGCGGCTGCATCTTGCTCATCATGTGCTGCAGGAACAGCAGCGAGCCGTCGTTGATCCGCGGCAGGCCGGCTCCGAAGCGGCCGTCGAATCCGCGGTCCTCGTGCTCCTGGCGTACGACCTTCTCGACCTTCTTCCACTCCACGCCGAAGGGCGGGTTGGCGAGCATGAAGTTGAAGGTCTCGCCGTCGTGGCCGTCCTGGCTGAAGGAGTTGCCGAAGCGGATGTTCTTGGCCGTGTGGCCCTTCAGAAGCATGTCGGAGCGGCAGATCGCGTACGACTCGGCGTTCAGCTCCTGTCCGAACAGGTTGACACGCACGCGCGGGTTCAGCTTGCGGATGTGCTCTTCAGCTGCCGAGAGCATGCCGCCGGTGCCGCAGGCCGGGTCGAGGATCTTGACGACCTGGCCCTCTCCGTTCAGCCGGTCGTCGTCCGGGGCGAGCAGCAGCTCGACCATCAGCTCGATGACCTCGCGCGGGGTGAAGTGCTCACCGGCAGTCTCGTTGGAGGCATCGGCGAACTTGCGGATCAGCTCTTCGAAGACGTAGCCCATATCGTGGTTGTCCACGGCTTTGAAGCTCAGATCCAGGCCGGCGAACTTCCGCACCACCTGGTAGAGCAGGTCGGCGTTGTCCAGGCGGTCGATCTGGAGGTGGAACTCGTAGCGGTTGATGATCTCGGTGGCCTCCGAGGAGAATCCCCGGATGTAGTCCTTGAGGTTCTTCGCCACGTTGGCCGCGTCGCTGCTGATCGTGTCGAAGGTCTGCTCGGACAGGTTGTAGAACTTGAGCTTGGACGCTGCCAGCAGCAGTCCGTCCTTGTTCTCTCCGGTGTAGGAGGCCGCCCGGTCCCACACCGCCTGGCGGGTCGGGGCCATGACGCAGTCCAGTCGGCGCAGCACCGTCAGCGGCAGGATGACCTTTCCGTACTCGGAGCGCTTGTAGTCACCGCGCAGGAGGTCGGCCACCGACCAGATGAAGTCGGCCAGTTCCTGGTTCTTGCTCAACGTGTCCTGTCCTCTCGCCCCACTGCGGCGTCTTCGTCGGTCGTCGTGCTTTGGTGCTTGGCGTTGCCGCCGTTACGGGTCGGCGGCGGATCGAGTGCGCCGCCGGTGAGGCCGTCGCGGGCGAGCCGCGCAGCCCGGTCGCCCATGCCGGCGAGTTCGGTGAGTTCGCGCTCGAACGCGCCCAACGAGCGAAAGGCGTCGCCGTAGCGGCGCTGCCGCTCAACGTCCATGCGGGGCAGGCGCGCCGCCTGCAACTCCGCTCGGAACGTACCCGAAGAGGACGTGCTACGACGGACGTTCGCCGCGCTGCTGGCGAATCCACGCACGTAGTCGGGGTCCAGCTGGTCGCTGACGGAGGTGAGCTCGTTACCGTCCAGGCTGACCAGGCCGGCGGCCAGCAGGTCGCTCACCACCACCGGGACGCCATCGTCCAGGGCATCGGCCCGGCCACGTGGTGGCAGCTCGGGAAGCAGCGCCCGAAGGCGGCGCAGGCGCGTGTCCAGATCCTCACGCAGCTTGGCGTACTCCACCGCGTAGTCGGGTTCCGGCTCGCGTACGTAGCGGCTGGGAGTGAGGTCCACCTCGTTGTCCAGCAGATCGATCAGCTGCACCTCCGCCTCCTGGTGCGGCTGCGGGGCCCACGGTCCGTCCGGGCTGTTGGCGCTGAGATCCACCATGCGTACGGTCCCTGCCGCCCGCCCAGGGTTGGAGGGACGGCTCAGCAGCCACAGGTGTAGCGGAAGTGCATGACTAGCGGCGAGGCCGGGGGGTAGAGCCACCACTGCGGTGACGCAGCCGCGACGCACCAACTCCGCACGGATTCTGCGACCGGAGCGGCGATGGGCAACCGATGCCGGCAGGAGCACCACGGCTCGCCCGCCGGGTGCCGTGTGGTGGTAGCAATGCTGAAGCCAGGCGAGTTCGCTCTCCCCACGCGAGGGCACACCCGCCTCCCAGCGCGGATCGACGAGCAACTGCTCACGGCCCCAGTCGGCCACGGCGGTCGGCGGCTCGCACACGACCAGGTCTGCGCGGAGATCGGGGAACGCGTCAGCCCGCAACGAGTCGCCTGCCACGACCTGAACCGGCGCCGCCTTCCCAGTGGCGGCCAAGGCCGCACGAACCTGGGCTACGCGTGCCGCATCCACCTGTGTGTCCTGCCCCAGCCTGCTCTGGACCGCACCGCCGCCCACCGCAACGAGGAGCGAGCCGATGCCGCACGCCGGGTCAAAGACGATGCCTGAGGTCTCACCAGCGAATTCACGGACCGCGCGAGCCAGCCGCAGTGTCGAGGCCCCGTCCAACGCGGCGCGCGCGGTGGACTCCAACAGCCGGGCGACCAGAGCGTCCATCACCTCGGTGGGCATCCGGTCGGCAACCAGCCCGTCCACCGCCGCTCGGACGGCCTGGTCGACGAGCTCTTCCGCATCACCCCAGAGATACTCCCCGACCGCAGCCAGGGCCCGCGCCATGTCCTCGCCGTAGGCGCCGCGCAGCGCCTGCCAGAGCCGGACCTCCGCGCTGACCTCTCGCCCGTCGCGCTGCCCGTCCAGCCACTGCCGTACCTCAGCGAGCGAGAACAGGGGGCTCGCCGAGGTGCCACCTACGGGCGCGGGGAAGTCCGAACGACGCCTGCGCCAGTTGGACACCGCGGCACGCGTCACGCCTGCCAACCGTGCGATCTCCGCAGCGGTCGCCGTGGCATCGGGCGCCTCGTTTCCTCCGGTCATGACGCGACCGTACACCGCTCACGCTTGAATTTCCAAGTTACATTCAGTTGACGGTGTTAACCGGCTGCTGTTCACTGGGCATCACGTGCCAAGGATTCCGACACCGCACAGCGCCAGGCGCACCGGAGGAGAACCGGGCGTAAGCACGGAGTCACGCGGATCGAGGAGAACGGAACGACCCCGCGGCACCGACCTCCGGCACCTCGACGCGAAGGAGCATGAAATGGCCGGCAAGGAGAAGAGCAGCACCGGCACCCGTAAGTCCACACTGCACCGACTCACCGTTCCCGACGGTGGCGAGGTAGAACTCCGCACCCTTGTGCGCCCCCACTATCTAGACAGACCCGGCTACCAAGTCCGCGAGTTCGCCCGGGAGGACGTCACCGGGCTGCTGGTGAACGGGGGAATCCCCCGAGACCGCGCCGACTGGTGCCCGGCCGTGGAGCGGATCACCGGCCTGGAGGTCAACGAACGGAATCATTCCGCTGCGGGCCTGGTGCTCATGCGCACCGAGCGCGGCCTGTACGCCCTGAGTTACGGGGTCGGCCAGCACATGCTGGACCCGTACTACCGTGACGATGAGTTCGGCCTGGAGTTCGCCACCCGCTGCCTCGACGAGGACGGCATCATCAAAGTGCGCAATCAGATCATGGACGGACGAGGGCGCGTCGACGAGTACTCCGTCGCCCGGGGAGAGCGTATCGACGGCTTCGGACTCGACCGGTTCGGCGCAGTCGTCCGCCGCATGTGTGGAACGGTCAGCGGCATCCCGTTGACCTCACTGCCCGCCGGTAGCTCCAAGCATGTTCGAGTCGAGTGTTCCGAGTCGACCATCAAGCTGCCGCTGGCCACCACCCCGGAGGAATTCCTCAACGACCTGCGCGCGATAGAGGAGGTCTGCTCACGCCCGGATCCGCTGCCCGAACTGGGCTTCGTCGATCGGCTCCGTACGCTGGACAAGCGCAGCCGCAAGGCGGTGGACGCCCAAGCAGTCCTTGAGCGCATGCTCGCCCACCCTACTCACCCGCGGCTCACGCTGGGAGTTCCGGAGAGCTGCCAGGAGGGCTTCGGCTCCGCCCAAGCATTCCGGATCAGCTCGGGTAGCCGCAGCATCGACGTCACCGACCTGGACCTTCCGGTCCTCCTCGGCTTCGTCTCGGACAAGACCGAGGGAGAGCGCCTCAAAGCGCTCGGCCAAGTCCGGGTCGTCATGTTCAGCGACGACGACTTGAAAACGCCGGCCAGCGCCGCGACCACCGGCAAAGAGTGGCTCATCGCGGACGTCCCTGTAGAAACAGTGCGGTACTTCTACGGCCACGGAAAGTGGTACGAGGTGGGAGCCGGATTCCTCGAGACGCTGGAGGAAGAGCTCCGGGAACTGCTCGGCAAGTCGGCCAGCGTCCAACTGCCCGCCTGGCCAAAGGGAGCACCGAACGCCAAGGGGCGGGACTCTCACGATGAGGACTGGTACAACAAGCAGGCGGCAGCCCAGGCGGGCTACCTCCTCTTCGACAAGAAGAACATCGTCACGGACAAGTTCAACGGTGGCGGCCTGGAGGTCTGCGATGTCCTCGGCCCGGACAACCAGCTGATCTGCGTCAAGAAGGCCACTAGCAGCAACGGCACCGCACCGCTGAACCACCTCTTCGCCCAGGCGGTCACCGCCGTCGAAACCCTGCGCAGCGACAAAGCCATCCGCAGCGCCTTCTTGGGGCAGGTTGCGGACCGTACTCCCGAGCACCGTCTCCTGAGCGACTTCGGCACGCTGAAGGTCGTGCTCGCCATCCTCCTCAAGGACGGAAAGGAGATCACTGTCAACTCCCTCTTCGCCTTCGCCCAGGTCTCCCTCCTCCAGTCGGCACGTCGCTTGCGCGCGATGAACGCAGAGGTCGAGGTCGTCGCTATCCGACGCTGAGCCCGCACTGCTCCAGGGTGCTTCAGCGACTGCAGACAACAAGAGCGGGCTGGAACCTCCCTAGCGAAGGGTCAACAGCGGCGATGCGCGCGCAGCCGCGCCGTTGACTGGTGCGCTGACAGGCATATCGAGCGACGGCATCCCAGGTCGCTCCAGTCCGCGCTGGCCGCTCTCCCACCCAGGCACGCCATCACACAAAGTCACATCTACACACGGATGCTTGCCGAAATCGGCCAGCCACACCCCAAGCCGTCCGGCGCTGGCCTGTACTGGCGAGAGGCGCGAAGAACACCGTTCAAGACGGCCCAAGTAGCGGCTACACATTACTAATGGACCGTCAGCCATGGCGCTGGATGTGCGTCATTCGTGCGTCAAGACACTGAGCGATCCAGCGAGGCCTCAACCATGCCCCCTCCTTGGCTACCCAAAACCGCAGGTCAGGGGGCTGCAGCCGTAAACATAGGTTTCCACCTGTTGTCCGTCGGAAAACAGGTGGAGGCACCTACGTAGACGAATAACCCCAGGTCAGCGGCCCTTTTCGGCGGGCTCAAGGATCGCGACGCACTCCACGTGGTGCGTCATCGGGAAGAGGTCGAAGACCCGGAGGGTGCGGACGCGGTAGCCCGCGTCCTTGAAGTAGCCCAGGTCGCGGGCCAGGGCTGCCGGGTCGCAGGCGACGTAGGCGATGCGGCGGGCCGAGAGGCTCGCGATGTGGCGGACCGTCTGCTTGCCCGCGCCCGCGCGGGGCGGGTCCAGGACGACCAGGTCGCACTCGGTGATGCCGGTGCGCGGGAGGGCGGTGTCGACCTTGCCCTGTTCGATGCGGACCCGGGGGAAGTCCGCCAGGTTGTGGCGGGCGTCCTCCACCGCGCGCTTGCCCGACTCGATGCCGAGGACCGCGCCGGTCTCGCCGAGGCGCTCCGCGAGGGCGCCCGCGAAGATGCCCACGCCGCAGTAGAGGTCGAGGGCCATCTCGCCCTTGCGCGGCATCAGGCCCTGCATGACGGCCTTGATCAGGGTGTCGGCGGCCTGCGGGTGGACCTGCCAGAAGCCGCCCATGCCGACGCGGTACGTGCGGCCGTCGGCGCGCTCGCGGACGAAGGGGCGGCCGTGGACGCGGTGCACCCCGCCGTCCTTCTCCTCGACGCGGAGGACGGAGACCGGCTTGTCGAGCTCCACCAGGGGGAGGCGGCCGCCCGGGCGGGGGGTGAGGACGACCTGGCGGTCCTGGGAGCCGGTCGCGGCGATCGCCTCGACGGTGGCCATCTGGGGCCAGTCCTGCTTCTCGATCCCGAGTTCGGAGACCCCGGGCGCCGCGATCATGCAGTGGTCGACGGGCTCGATGTCGTGCGAGCGGTGCTTGCGCAGGCCCGCCCGGCCCGTCTCGTCGATGGCGTACTGGACGCGGGTGCGCCACTGCGGGACCTGCCCGGCCGGGAGCTTGTCGCCCTCCGCCGGCATGACGGTGCCGTCCCAGCCGGCCTCCTCCGGGGTGAGCCCGGCGAGCCGCTTGAGCTGCTCGGCGACCACCTCGCCCTTGAGCCGGCGCTGGGCGCCCGGCTTGGCGTGCTGCCAGTCGCAGCCGCCGCACTTGCCGGGGCCGGCGTACGGGCAGGGGGCCTCGACGCGGTCCTTGGAGGCGGTCAGGACGGTGATCGCGTCGGCGCGCAGGAAGCGGGAGTCCGACTCGCCCTCGGTGACGCGCGCGATGACCTTCTCGCCCGGCAGGGTGTGGCGGACGAACAGGACGCGGCCGTCCGAGGTGCGGGCGATGCAGTGGCCGCCGTGTGCGACGGGGCCGACCTCGACCTCGTACTCCTCCCCGACCAGTGACTGCTTCTCGTTCTGCTCGGTCATGGTGGGGAGGCTCCAAGGATCAAGGGGAGGAAGGGGGGAAGGAAAAACAAGAACGGCCGGAGGACCGACCCACCAGTTTACGTGGGTCTCCTCCGGCCGTTCACCACCAGGATTACTTGCCCGCCGCGTCCTTCTGGCGGGGCCTCGGCGTGTCGACGGGGCCGCGGCGCACCGCGCCCGGAGCGTTCCAGTCCTGGCGCTTCTTCGCCCGCCGCTTGGCGAGCTCCGAGGACTCCAGCTGGTAGGGCACCGAGGTGACCATCACGCCGGGCGTGAACAGCAGCCGGCCCTTGAGGCGCAGCGCGCTCTGGTTGTGCAGGAGGTGCTCGTACCAGCGTCCGACGACGTACTCGGGGATGTAGACGCTGACCGCGTCGCGCGGGTTCTCGCTGCGCAGCCCCTTGACGTACTCGACCACCGGACGGGTGATCTCGCGGTAGGGCGAGTCGAGGATCTTCAGCGGGACGTTGATCCCGCGGCGTTCCCACTCGGCCCGCAGGGCCTTGGTCTCGGCCGGGTCGACGCTGATGCTGAGCGCCTCCAGCCGGTCCGAGCGGGTCAGCTTGGCGAAGGCCAGGGCGCGCAGGGTCGGCTTGTGGACCTTGGAGACCAGGACGATCGAGTGGACCCGGGAGGGGCGCACGCTGTCGTCGGTGGGGCCGTCGTCAGCGGCGATCTCGTGGGCGACGCGGTCGTAGTGCTTGCGGATCGCGGTCATGGTGCCGTAGAAGATCAGCATGCCGAGCAGGGCCACCCAGGCACCGTGCGTGAACTTGGTGGCGAGGACGACGACCAGCACCATGCCGGTGAAGAACGCGCCGAAGGTGTTGATCGCCCGCGAGCGGAACATCCGGCGGCGGGCCGCCTGGTCGCGCTCGGTCTTCAGGTGGCGGTTCCAGTGCCGGACCATGCCGATCTGGCTCAGCGTGAAGGAGACGAACACGCCGACGATGTAGAGCTGGATCAGCTTGGTGGAGTCGGCGTCGTAGATCCACACCAGCAGTATGGCCGCGCCCGCGAGCAGCACGATGCCGTTGGAGAACGCGAGCCGGTCGCCGCGGGTGTGCAGCTGGCGCGGCAGGTAGCGGTCCTGGGCGAGGATCGAGCCGAGCAGCGGGAAGCCGTTGTAGGCGGTGTTCGCGGCCAGGAACAGCACGAGGGCGGTGGCGGCGGCGAGCAGGATGAACAGGAAGCTGCCGTTGCCGAAGACGGCCTCGGCGACCTGGGAGATCACCGGGTGCTGGACGTACCCGTCACCGACCGGTACGCCGTTCTCCAGCAGGTTGGTGGAGGGCGACTCGGCCATCCTCACGTCGGTGGCCATGGCCAGGCCGATGATCCCGCAGAACATGGTGACGGCCAGGGCGCCCATGAGGGCGAGGGTGCTGGCCGCGTTCTTGCTCTTGGGCTTGCGGAAGGCCGGTACGCCGTTGCTGATGGCCTCGACGCCGGTCAGGGCGGCACAGCCGGAGGAGAACGCGCGCAGCAGCAGGAAGACCAGCGCGAAGCCGGCCAGCCCCTGGTGTTCGGCCTTGATCTCCAGGTGGGCGGTCGGGGCCTCCATCGTGTCGCCCATCACGAGGCCGCGCCAGGCGCCCCACGCGATCATGACGAACACGGCGCCGACGAACACGTACGTCGGGATGGCGAAGAGCTTCCCGGATTCCTTCACCCCGCGCAGATTCATCAGCGTGAGCAGCAGAATCATGACGATCGCCGAGAGCACCTTGTGCTCGATGACGAAATCGACGGCGGAGCCGAGATTCTCGACGCCGGAGGAAATGGAGACGGCGACGGTGAGGACGTAGTCGACGAGCAGGGCGCTCGCGACGGTCAGGCCGGCCTGGGGTCCGAGGTTGGTGTTGGCCACCTCGTAGTCGCCGCCGCCGCTGGGGTAGGCGTGGACGTTCTGCCGGTAGGAGGCGACCACCGTGAACATCAGCACGACGACCGCGAGCGCGATCCAGGGGCTGAAGTGGTACGCCGACACACCCGCGATGGACAGGACCAGCAGTACCTCGCCGGGGGCATATGCCACCGAGGAGAGTGGGTCGGATGCGAACACAGGAAGGGCGATCCGCTTGGGGAGGAGCGTTTCCCCGAGGCGGTCGCTGCGTAGCGCCCGGCCGATCAGGATCCGTTTGGGCACGTCGGTCAGTTTGGACACGCAGAGGATCGTAAGCGTTCGAAATGTGGCTGACGAACCCCCTGCCCCCGATCCGCACCAATGCGCCTCCAATGAAGCACCTGGCGGACCCCAAATGGTCACACCGGTGACCGCCCGTGTGTAGCTTGGGCCATGGTCTGAGACCCTGATTAGCCAGAGCATGCAATGAGGCTGGATACCAGCGAGCAGCTGTCAGCCGGAAGGACGGCCGTGCACATCGTCATTATGGGCTGCGGAAGGGTGGGCTCCGCCCTCGCGCAGACCTTGGAACAGCAGGGGCATACGGTCGCCGTGGTCGACCAGGACCCCACCGCATTCCGCCGGCTCGGGGCCTCGTTCGGCGGCCGCCGCGTCACCGGTGTCGGCTTCGACCAGGACACGCTGCGGGAGGCCGGGATCGAGGAGGCGGGCGCCTTCGCCGCCGTCAGCAGTGGTGACAATTCCAACATCATCGCAGCCCGCGTGGCCCGCGAGATGTTCGGCGTGGAGAACGTCGCCGCCCGCATCTACGACCCCAAGCGCGCCGAGGTCTACCAGCGTCTCGGCATCCCCACCGTCGCGACCGTGCGGTGGACCGCCGACCAGATGCTGCGCCGGCTGCTCCCCTCGGGCGCCGAGCCGCTGTGGCGCGACCCGAGCGGCGGGGTGCAGCTCGCGGAGGTGCACACCTCGGCGGCCTGGATCGGCCACAAGGTCAGCAAACTGCAGGAGGAGACCGGCGTCCGTGTCGCGTTCCTCACCCGCCTGGGCGAGGCCATGCTGCCGACTTCGCAGACCGTCCTCCAGGAGGGCGACCTCGTCCACGTGATGATGCGCACGGACGAGATCGACAAGGTCGAGGCGGCCTTCGCCGAGGGCCCCGAGGAGGCACACGCATGAGGGTCGCGATCGCCGGAGCCGGGGCCGTGGGCCGCTCCATCGCGGGCGAGCTGCTGGAGAACGGCCACGAGGTGCTCCTCGTGGACAAGGCGCCGACCGCCATCTCGGTGGAGCGGGTGCCGCAGGCGGAGTGGCTGCTGGCCGACGCCTGCGAGATCACCTCGCTCGACGAGGCGGCGCTCCAGCGCTGCAACGTGGTCATCGCCGCGACGGGCGACGACAAGGTCAACCTGGTCGTCTCCCTGCTCGCGAAGACCGAGTACGGGGTCCCGCGCGTGGTGGCGCGCGTGAACAACCCGAAGAACGAGTGGCTCTTCAACGAGTCCTGGGGCGTCGACGTGGCCGTGTCCACGCCGCGCCTGATGTCGGCCCTGGTCGAGGAGGCCGTCAGCGTCGGCGACCTGGTGCGCCTGCTGCGCTTCAGCCACGGCGACGCCAACCTCGTGGAGCTGACCCTGCCGGCCGACTCCTCGGTCGCGGGCACCCAGATCAGCGAGATCGCCTGGCCGGAGGACACCTCCCTGGTCACGATCATCCGCGGCAACCGGGTGCTCACCCCGCACGGCGAGGAGACGCTGGAGCCGGGTGACGAGCTCCTCTTCGTGGCCGCCCAGGCCCGCGAGGAGCAGCTGGAGGACCTCCTCCAGGCGCGCCACCCGTAGCACCGGCGACGAGTACGACGAAGGGGCGGGGCGACCACACCGGTCGCCCCGCCCCTTTCGCATGCCGCCTCCGTGCTAAGGCCCGTCCTCAGGCCCGTCCTCAGGCCCGCTTGTGCCGGCCCGACTGCCCGGACGGCTGCCCGGACTGCGCCGCCTTGGCGGCCTTCGCGGCCTCCTTCGCCGCCTCGTGCTCGGCCTCCTCGGCCTCGTACTCGGCGATCACGTCGATCGGCGGCGGCGCCTTCGCCAGGAAGACCCAGGTGAAGTACACGGCCAGCACCATCGGCGGGAGCTTGAGCGCGATCAGCACCCAGCCCAGCTGCGTCTCGTCACCCCACCAGTACAGCGGGAAGAGGATCGCGTACTTCGCCAGGAAGATGAGCCCCCAGGCCAGGCTGGCCTTGACGTACGCCTTCTTGCGCCCCGGGTTGCGGGTGCGCCAGGAGAGGTTCTCCTTGAACACCGGCCCCAGGATCACCCCCAGCAGCGGGAACCCCACCAGCGCCGAGAGCGTGAAGGCCAGGCCCAGGCAGACCCCGTAGATCATGCCCGGCAGGTAGAAGCCCTTGGCGCTGCCCGTGAAGAGGGCGAAGGCCACGCCGACGCCGACGCCGAAGACGCCGCTGAAGGCGTGCTTCACGGTGTCCTTGCGCGCCAGCCGGACCACGACCAGCAGCACCGCGACGACGCCCGCCGCGATGGCGGACATCTTCACGTCCTTGTTGATCGTGTAGATCATCACGAAGAGCAGGCCGGGGAGCATCGTCTCCACGGTGCCGCGGATGCCGCCGAAGGCGTCGAACAGCGCCGCCTGCGTGACCGCGCTCTGGTCGTCGGCGGGCGCGGCGCCCGGCTCCGGCGTGGTCGGTTTGTCGAGTGACGTCACCGGTCAGTGCTCCTGTCCGAGTGGGCGGAGTTCGTACTTCGGGTTGAAGAGCACCCGACGGCCGTGGCTCATCGAGATGCGTCCCGAAGCGATCATGCGCCGCCCGGGTTCGATTCCCACGATCGAGCGACGCCCGAGCCAGACCACGTCCAGCGCGGCCGAGCCGTCGAACAGCTCCGCCTCCAGGGCGGGCACGCCCGCCCGCGGCCGGAGGGTGACGGTCCGCAGCGTGCCGGTCACCTTCACTATCTGACGGTCGTGGCAGTCGCAGATCCGCGTGCACCCCGCGGCTTCTGCGTCCTCCTGCAGCTCCGCCGAATGCAGCTCCTCCTGGGAGGTGGACAGCCGCTCTATCATCCGGCGGAACCGGCCCGCCGGCCTGGCCGGTTTCGCGGGCTTCTCGGGACGCGGTTCAGCACTCATACAGGAAGCGTACCGGCGCCCCCGCCGCCTTCCGAAGCCCCTGCTACTTCTCGAAGCGGTACCCCATGCCGGGTTCGGTGATGAAGTGCCGGGGGTGCGAGGGGTCCGCCTCCAGCTTGCGGCGCAGCTGGGCCATGTAGACCCTCAGGTAGTTGGTCTCGGTCCCGTAGGAGGGCCCCCAGACCTCCTGGAGCAGCTGTTTCTGGCTGACCAGCTTCCCGCCGTTGCGCACGAGCACCTCCAGCAGGTGCCACTCGGTGGGGGTGAGGCGTACGTCGCGCCCCTCGCGCACCGCCTTCTTGGCGGCGAGGTCCACCGTGAAGCCCTCGGTCGAGACGACCACCTCGTCGTCGCCGGTGCCGGTGGCCGGCTCGGCCCGGCGGACGGCGGCGCGCAGCCTGGCCAGCAGCTCGTCCATGCCGAAGGGCTTGGTGACGTAGTCGTCGGCGCCCGCGTCGAGGGCCTCGACCTTCTCGTCGGAGCTGTGCCGGGCGGAGAGCACCAGGATCGGCACCCGCGTCCAGCCGCGCAGCCCCCTGATGACCTCGACCCCGTCCATGTCGGGCAGGCCGAGGTCGAGGACGACCACGTCGGGGTGGCGGGCGGCCGCGAGTTCCAGGGCTCCCGCCCCGTCGGCCGCCGCGTCGACCTCGTACTTGCGCGCCTTGAGGTTGATCACGAGGGCTCGGACGATCTGCGGCTCGTCGTCCACCACGAGCACCCGGGTCATCGGGGACCTGCTTTCTGTCGTCCGGGGAGGTCCCCGGTTCCGTTCGGTTCCCGGCGCGGGGCCCGCGCCGGTTCGACGCCGCCGGGCCCGTGCCCGGTTGCGGCGGGTTCCGGCGGGCCGCCGCGGGCGGCCGCGCGCAGGGTGAGCACCATGGTCAGCCCGCCGCCGGGGGTGTCCTCGGCGGCGAGGGTGCCGTCCATGGCCTCGGCGAAGCCCCTGGCCACCGCGAGCCCCAGGCCCACGCCCGCGCCGCGCGGGGCGTCCCCGTGCCGCTGGAACGGGGCGAATATCCGGTCCTTGGCCTCGTCCGGGACCCCGGGGCCGCGGTCGACGACGCGCACCTCGACCCGGTCTCCGAGGAAGCTTGCCGCGACCAGGACCCGCTCTCCGGCGGGGCTGTACTTGACGGCGTTCTCCACCACGTTGGCCACGGACCGCTCCAGCAGCCCCGGGTCCACCGCCACCATCGGCAGGGTCTCCGGCACGTCGAGCAGCACGCTGTCCTCCGGTACGCCGCCCAGCGCCATCGGGACCACCTCGTCGAGGTCGATCTCCCGGATCAGCGGGGTCACGGTGCCGGTCTGGAGCCGGGACATGTCCAGCAGGTTGCCCACCAGGTGGTCGAGCCGGTCGGCGCCCTCCTCGATCCCGGCCAGCAGCTCGGCCCGGTCCTCCTCGGACCACTCCACGTCGTCGGAGCGCAGGGAGCTGACGGAGGCCTTGATGGAGGCCAGGGGGGTACGCAGGTCATGGCTGACGGCGGCCAGCAGGGCGGTCCGGATCCGGTTGCCCTCGGCCAGCCGGCGCGCCTCCTCGGCCTCCCCCACGAGCCGCTGGCGGTCCAGTACCACGGCGGCCTGGGCGGCGAAGGCGCCGAGCACCCGGCGGTCCTCGGCGGGCAGCACCCGCCCGGACAGGGCCAGGGCCATGTGGTCGCCGACCGGCATGTCGACGTCGGCCTCCTCGGGCCGGTCCGCCGGGCGGGGCCCGACGCTGCCGGCCGGGGTCCAGGGCTCCGTCTCGCCGGCCCGCTCCAGCAGGGCCACCGACTCCATCCCGAAGGTCTCGCGCACCCGCTCCAGCAGCGCGTCCAGGGCGGTCTCGCCGCGCAGCACGCTCCCGGCCAGGGTGGACAGCACCTCGGACTCGGCCCGCAGCCGGGCGGCCTGGTGGGTGCGCCGGGCGGCGAGGTCGACCACCGAGGCGACGGAGACGGCGACGCCGAAGAACACGGCGATGGCCATGATGTTCCTGGGGTCGGAGACGGTGAACCGGTGCAGCGGCGGGGCGAAGAAGTAGTTCAGCAGCAGCGAGCCGAAGGCCGCCGAGGCCAGCGCCGGCCAGAGCCCGCCCAGCAGCGCGGCCGCGACCGTCAGCGCCAGGAACAGCAGCATGTCGTTGGCGAGGCCGGGATCGGCGTCGATGTGGGTCAGCAGCAGGCACAGCAGGGCCGGGAAGACCACGCCGACCACCCAGCCGGCCACGATCCGGGGCCGGCCGAGCCGGGCCGCCGAGCGGACCACGGGCAGCCCGCGCCCCCGGGCCACCTCCTCGTGGGTGACGATGTGCACGTCCAGGTCGGGCCCGGAGTCGCGGGCGACGGTGGCGCCCACCCCGGGCCCCAGCACGTACTGCCAGGCCTTGCGGCGGCTGGAGCCCAGCACGACCTGGGTGGCGTCGACCCCGCGGGCGAAGGCGAGCAGGGCCTCGGGGACGTTGTCGCCGATCACATGGTGAAACGTTCCTCCGAGGTCCTCGACCAGGGTCCGCTGCACCGCGAGCTCCTTGGGCGAGGCCGAGGTCAGCCCGTCGCTGCGGGCGATGTAGACGGCGAGGACCTCGCTGCCGGAGCCCTTGGCCGCCATCCGGGCGGCCCTGCGGATCAGCGTGCGGCCCTCGGGCCCGCCGGTGAGGCCCACCACGATCCGTTCGCGGGCCTGCCAGGCCGAGCGGATGTCGTGCTCGCCCCGGTACTGCCGGAGGTACTCGTCGGCCCGGTCGGCGACCCACAGCAGGGCCAGCTCGCGCAGCGCGGTCAGGTTGCCGGGCCGGAAGTAGTTCGAGAGGGCCGCGTCGACCTTGTCCGGCTGGTAGATGTTGCCGTGCGCCATGCGCCGGCGCAGGGCCTGCGGGGACATGTCGACCAGCTCGATCTGGTCGGCCCGCCGCACCACCTCGTCCGGCACGGTCTCGCGCTGCCGCACCCCGGTGATCTTCTCCACCACGTCCCCGAGGGACTCCAGGTGCTGGATGTTGACGGTGGTCACCACGTCGATCCCGGCGCGCAGCAGCTCCTCCACGTCCTGCCAGCGCTTCGCGTTGCGCGAGCCGGGGACGTTCGTGTGCGCGAGCTCGTCCACCAGGGCCACGGCGGGGCGCCGGGCGAGCACGGCGTCCACGTCCATCTCGGTGAAGGCGGCCCCCCGGTACGAGAGCTCCCGCCTGGGCACCTGTTCGAGCCCGTGCAGCATCACCTCGGTGCGCGGCCGCCCGTGGTGCTCGACGAAGCCGACGACGCAGTCGGTGCCCCGCTCCACCCTGCGGTGGCCTTCCGAGAGCATGGCGTACGTCTTGCCCACACCGGGTGCCGCGCCGAGATGGATCCTTAGCCTGCCGCGTCCCATGCGCTCATTCTCGGGGACGTTCCCGCTGTTCACGCACCGGAAGGGCATCCACCGGACATCCCTGACGCATCCCTGACGCACCGGCCCGCGCCCCGGACGCGCGAAGGCCCGCGTGGTCCGTCCCCCCGGCCGGGGGGACGGACCACGCGGGCCTGAGGAAGCCCTGGGGCCGCGGTCAGCGGACCTCGGTGATCTCCGGGCCGCGCTCCAGCTGGCCCATGCCGCCGGAGAAGCGCGAGCCCTCCTGCTCCTCGGCCGTCTGCACGCCGTCCGGCACCATCTGGGCGTCGTTCGGCAGCTTCAGGACGATCGGGTCGCGCGGGGCCATCGGGCCGTCGCCGCGGACGACGACGGTCTCCCGGAAGATCTGCTCCAGCACGCCGGCCGACTCGGGGCGCACCGCGCCCTGGCCGGAGATGACGCCGCGCAGGAACCAGCGCGGGCCGTCGACGCCGACGAAGCGGACCAGCTGGGCGCCGGTCTGGCCGTCGGGCAGCGGTACGGGGACCTGCGCGCGCAGCTCCCAGCCCAGCGGGCCGTCGACCTCGTCGATGATGCCGCCCTGCTGGGTGATGCCCGCGGCGATCTCGTCGCGGACCTCGCCCCAGATGCCCTCCTTCTTGGGGGCGGCGAAGGCCTGCAGCTGCACGGCGCTGTCGTTCAGGACGACCGTGGCGGCCACGATCGCGTCACCCGCGACCTCGACGCGCAGCTCCATGCCCTCGACGCCGGGCACGAGGATGCCGCCCAGGTCGACCCGGCCGTCGGCCGGGTTGCCGAGCACCTCGGAGACGTCCCACGGCCCGTCGGGCCGCGGGGCGGGGGGCAGGTTGAGCCGGCGGGGCGCGGCGGAGTCGTCGCCGGCCTGCTCGTCGGCAGCCACGCCGTTCACGACCTGCTCGGCCGCGCCGCCGTCATTGGCGGAGTCGTTCTTCTTGCGACGTCCGAACACGTCACTGTCCTTCCCGGTCGGATACGACCGAAGCGTAGCCATTCCCACCCTGCTGCTGACCAGCCCCGGATCCGGCCACGGCCGCATGACCGCCGGTGGAGCCGAACCCCCCGTCGGCCCGGGCCGAGCCGGGAAGCTCCGCCACCTCGTGGAAGCGCACCTTCTCGACCCGCTGGACAACCAGCTGGGCAATGCGGTCGAATCGCTCGAACCGGACGCTCTCGCGCGGGTCGAGATTGACCACGATCACCTTGATCTCCCCACGGTACCCGGCATCCACCGTCCCCGGGGCATTCACGAGCGCGAGCCCGCAGCGGGCAGCCAGGCCCGAGCGCGGGTGCACGAAGGCCGCGTACCCGTCGGGGAGGGCGATGGAGACGCCGGTGGGCAGCACGGTCCGCTCCCCGGGCTCCAGCTCTGCGGCCACGGTGGTCACCAGGTCGCAGCCGGCGTCGCCGGGGTGACCGTAGGCGGGGATGGGCACCTCGGGGTCGACGCGCCGGATCAGCACGTCGACGGGAGCATGGTTGTTCTGGGACATCAGGGGTTCACCTCGAAGGCGCGTGCGCGCCTGACCTGGTCCGGGTCGGACATCGCCGCCCGGATCTCCTCGGGCCGACCGTTGTCGATGAAATGGTCGACCTTCACCTCGATGAAGAGCGCGTCCGCGCGGACGGCGACGGGGCCGTCCGGGCCCCCCGTCCGGCCCACGGCGGTGGAGTAGATCTTCCGGCCGGCGACGGCGGTGACCTCGGCCTCCAGGTACAGCACGGTGCCCACGGGCACGGGCCGTACGAAGTCGGTCTCCAGCCGGCCGGTCACCGCGATGACCCGCAGCAGCCAGTTCAGGGAGCCCAGCGTCTCGTCGAGCGCGGTGGCGAGGACGCCGCCGTGCGCGAGACCGGGTGCACCCTGGTGCGCGGGCTTGACGGTGAACTCGGCGGTGACGCGCACGCCCTCGCCCGCGCGGGCCTCCAGGTGGAGCCCGTGCGGCTGCCCCCCGCCACATCCGAAACAGTGTTCGTAGTGCGCGCCGAGGAGCTCTCCGGGCGCCGGGGCATCGGGGTGCCTGACCGGTGCGGAGGCATCGGCCGGGGGCGTCAACGACGCGTTTCGTCCACTCACAGCCGCTGACCTTACCCGCGCTGCTACCCGCCGGTCGCCCCGTGGGAGGCTAGGTGCCATGCAGCTCTCCCCCGCGCACCACGACGAACGCCTCTCCGCCCCCCGTTCCTGGTGGGGCATCGCAGCCCTGACGGGTGTGGCCTGCGCGCTGATGCTGCTGCCGCTCGGCACCCTGCCGCTGCTCGCCGGGCTGGTCGGCGGCGCCGCGCTGACGGGGATGCTGGTGAGCTCGTACGGCTCCGCGCGCGTGCGGGTGGTGAACGGCGCACTCGCGGCCGGCGACGCCCGGATCCCGGTGACGGCCCTGGGCGAGCCCGAGGTGCTGGAGGCGGAGGAGGCGCGCGCCTGGCGCACGTACAAGGCCGACACCCGGGCCTTCATGCTGATGCGCAGCTACGTCCCCACGGCGGTCCGGATCGAGGTCACCGACCCGGCGGACCCGACCCCGTACGTGTACGTCTCCACGCGCGAGCCCCTGGCCCTGGCGGCGGCCGTCCGCGCGGCGAAGACCGCCGCCGCGGAGGCCTGATCCGGCTCCGGCGGCGGGGCTCAGCCCAGCCCGTCGGGGCGGCGCCCCTCGAGAGCGGCCCTGGCGGCCTCGGAAAGGGTCCCTGAGGGCCGTTCCAGGGGCGGGAGGGGCGGCAGGGCGTCCCAGGGCACGGCACGGCTCCGCAGGTCCCTGCGGACCTTCTCGGCGACTTTCCTGGTGTCCCGGCGGTTCATGACCGCTCCGACCGCCGCGCCGATCATGAACGGCATGAGGTTCGGCAGGTTGCGGAACGTCCGCTTCATGATCTGCTGGCGCAGTTCGCGCTTCATCTGCCCGCCGAGGGCCACGTTCAGCGTGGTCGGCTTGGTCAGGTCGATCCCGCGCTCCTCGGTCCAGGAGGTCAGGTAGGCGAAGCTGCGCTCCTTCAGGCCGCCCGGCGGGCGCTGCCCGTAGACCTCGTGGAGCTCGGCGATGAGCTTCAGCTCGATCGCGGCGACCCCGGTGATCTCCGCGGCCAGCTCGGCCGGCATCGCGGGCGGGACCGGCAGCATGGCCGCGGCGCCGATGCCGGCGCCCACGGTCGAGGTGCCGTTGGCGGCCCCGCTGATCAGCTTGTCGGCCAGCTGGTCGGGACCGAGGCCGGGGAACTGCTTCCGCAGGGTCGCGAGGTCCCGCACCGGAACGCGCGGGGCGTTCTCGATGATCACGTCGGCGATGTACAGGGCGGCGGCCTTCGCGCTTTCGCCGCCCTTGCGCACACCGTTCTTGACGGCTTGCATCCGACGCGCCCCGGGCCTGCCCCGGGACTCCTCGTCCGCCACCGCGGCCGGCGGCACCGCCGCTGCGGTGTCGGACGGCACCACGGTCGTCCCGAAGGCCTGGCCGCCGGCGCCCGCGGGGCCCGTTTCCGGGCCCGTGGTCACCGCGCGGACGTCCGCCTCCGGATCGCCGGATTTCCGAAAGCGTCGCTTCCGAAAGGGCGTCGAGCCGGTCACGGCCGTCCTCAGTCGCAGTCGCGGCAGATCGGCTGGCCGTTCTTCTCGCGCGCCAGCTGGCTGCGGTGGTGCACCAGGAAGCAGCTCATGCAGGTGAACTCGTCGGCCTGCTTGGGCAGCACCCGGACGGCCAGCTCCTCGTTGGAGAGGTCGGCACCCGGGAGCTCCAGGCTCTCGGCGCCGTCGAAGTCCTCGATGTCGACGCTCGACGTGACCTTGTCACTGCGCCGGGCCTTGAGTTCTTCGATGCTGTCGTTGTCGACGTCGTCGTCGGTCTTGCGTGGGGTGTCGTAGTCCGTTGCCATTTTTTCGCTCTCCCCCTCTGGGATTTAGCGGTGTCTCAGCGCACGTAACGCGCGAGAGGCCGGACTTGTGCCCGACCTGAGGCGGAGATTTTGCCTCACATCAAGGTCTGTTACTCAATCGACACCCAGCCGCGCGCCCGAAGGACTCCGTGGCCGGGATGTCGAGCGGACCGTACACGGTCAGGGGGTCGTCTTGCACAAACGCCACCCGGTGTATTTCCCGCCATCCGGGGGGCCGGAAACCCGGACTTCCCGGGCTTTCCGGCCAGCTTGGGGTCACCGAACGCACATGACCCGCCACCCGGCACTGTGATCGATCACACAGGAACCACCGATCCCGGCCGCCGCCGCGTTCCGCTGACGGCGAACAGGACCCGGGTGGATCAAAGGGGCAACGTGACACGCATCACGAGGCCACCGCCCTCCCGGGGCGTCGCCAGGATGCGGCCGCCGTGTGCGCGCGCCACGGAGCGCGCGATCGACAGGCCGAGGCCCACACCCTTGTCGCTGCCCGTTCGCTCCGTACGCAGCCGCCTGAAGGGCTCGAAGAGGCTGTCCACCTCGTACGCGGGAACCACGGGACCCGTGTTCGAGACCACGAGCACCGCCTGGCCGTGCTGGGCCTCGGTCGTGACCTCCACCCAGCCGCCCTCCGGCACGTTGTACCGGACGGCGTTCTGCACCAGGTTGAGGGCGATCCGCTCCAGCAGGACGCCGTTGCCCTGGATCACGGCCAGCGCGCGCTCGCCGCGGATCTCCACGCCCTTGGCCAGGGCCTCACCGCGGGCCTGGTCGATGGCGCGCGAGGCGACCTCGGCCAGGTCGACCGGCTTGCGCTCGACGATCTGGTTCTCGCTGCGGGCCAGCAGCAGCAGGCCCTCGACCAGCTGCTCGCTGCGCTCGTTGGTGGCCAGCAGCGTCCTGCCCAGCTGCTGGAGCTCCACCGGCGCTCCGGGGTCCGAGAGGTGGACCTCCAGCAGGGTCCGGTTGATCGCCAGCGGGGTCCGCAGCTCGTGCGAGGCGTTGGCCACGAAGCGCTGCTGGGCCGTGAAGGCCCGCTCCAGCCGGTCGAGCATCTCGTCGAAGGTGTCGGCGAGCTCCTTCAGCTCGTCGTCCGGCCCGTCCAGCTCGATCCGCCGGGTCAGGTCGGAGCCCACCACCCGGCGGGCGGTGCGGGTGATCTTGCCCAGCGGCGACAGCACCCGGCCGGCCATCGCGTAGCCGAAGGCGAAGGCGATGACGCTGAGGCCGAGCAGGGCCATCAGGGACCGGCTGAGCAGGTCGTCCAGGGCGTGCTTGCGCTGGTCGAGGATGCACTGCGCGATCGCCGCGTTGAACTGGTCGATCGACTGGTCGATGCCCACGCCGGAGCAGGTGGTGCTGGAGACCTCGACCTTCTGGCCGCCGACGATCTTGAACGGGAGCGCGTTGCCCTCCCGCAGCGCCTGGGCGGCCAGCAGGTAGATGATCGACAGCAGCAGGATCCCCGCGATCAGGAACATGCCGCCGTACAGCAGCGTGAGCCTTATCCGGATGGTCGGCCGCAGCCAAGGGAAGGGACCCTCGGGCTGGCCGGGGTCCCAGGTCGGTTTCGGTGGCGCCGCGGGCGGCGCCGGGTTCGGGGCCACCGGATCAGATCCGGTAGCCGGAGCCGGGCACGGTCACGATGACGGGCGGCTCCCCGAGCTTGCGGCGCAGGGTCATGACGGTCACCCGGACCACGTTGGTGAACGGGTCGGTGTTCTCGTCCCAGGCCTTCTCCAGCAGCTGCTCGGCGGAGACCACGGTCCCCTCGCTGCGCATGAGCACCTCCAGCACCGCGAACTCCTTCGGAGCCAGCTGGACCTCGCGGCCCTCCCGGAACACCTCCCGGCGGTTCGGGTCCAGCTTGATGCCGGCCCGCTCCAGCACGGGCGGGAGCGCGACGGTGGTGCGCCGTCCGAGGGCGCGCACGCGGGCGGTCAGCTCGGTGAAGGCGAAGGGCTTGGGCAGGTAGTCGTCGGCCCCCAGCTCCAGGCCCTCGACGCGGTCGCTGACGTCGCCGGAGGCGGTGAGCATGAGCACGCGCGTGGGCATGCCCAGCTCGATGATCTTCCGGCAGACGTCGTCGCCGTGCACCAGCGGAAGGTCCCGGTCGAGCACGACCACGTCGTAGTCGTTCACCCCGACGCGCTCCAGCGCCGCGGCACCGTCGTACACGACGTCCACGGCCATGGCCTCCCGGCGCAGGCCCGTGGCCACCGCATCGGCGAGCAGCTGCTCGTCCTCGACGACGAGTACGCGCACGTCGTTTCCTTCCTTCGAGCCCTCCAGGGCACACGTGTATTGCGCCTCCATCCTGCCGGTTTCGGCCGTAAACCGGCTGTAAGGCGCCCCTGGGGCCCTCCTGGGGCGTGCGGAAGGCGTGGAAGCGGCGTGTGGGCGGGGTGGAAGTGAGGATTCCCTCGCCTTACGAGGTTTCTGGGCCCAGGGTGCCGGGGAGGACGAGAGCACACCCCAACCACACCCTGAAGCGGCGGACTGCTCCGTGCTCTCCGCCGCCGACCCACGCAGAGGGGGCGCACCCACCATGGACGCATTCACCGCGGGTCTCCTGCAGCGCATCAAGGCCACGCAGTCGGACCTCAGCAAGGCCCGTGAGACGGGCGACGACTACCTCGCGGATGTGGAACAGGCGGAGCTGGAGGACCTCCAGCGGCTCGCCGCCGAACACGGCGTACCGGTCACCGCCGCCTGACCCGACGGCACCGCCGAGCTCACGGCGCACCCACCGGACCCCGGCCGCCCTCCTGGCGGCCGGGGTCCGGTGCCGTGCGCGGTGTGCCGGCGGGCCGTGCGCCGTCAGTCGTGCCAGGCCCCGGCTTCGTCGAGGAGCCGCTGGAGCGGGCCGAAGACGGCCGGGGTGGCCGCCAGCGCCAGCTCCCCCGAGGCCGGCTCCGCGGGCCGCCCGCCGGTCAGCGCTCCCGCCTCGCGGGCGATCAGCTCGCCCGCGGCGAGGTCCCAGGGGTTCAGCCCGCGCTCCCAGTACCCGTCGAGGCGGCCCGCGGCGACGTCGCACAGGTCGAGCGCCGCCGAACCGCCGCGCCGGATGTCCCGCACCAGCGGGATGATCCGTCCGGCGACCTCGGCCTGGTGGGCCCGCCGCGTCTGGACGTACGCGAACCCGGTGGCGATCAGCGCCCGGTCCAGCGGCGCGGCCGGCCGGCAGGCCAGCCGGGCGCCGCCCGACCAGGCCCCGCCGCCCAGCACCGCGTGGTACGTCTCCCCGCGCATCGGCGCCGCCACGACGCCCGCCACGGTCTCGCCCCGGTACTCGGCCGCGATGGACACGCCCCAGCTCGGCAGCCCGTAGAGGTAGTTCACGGTGCCGTCGAGGGGGTCGACGACCCAGCGCACCCCGCTCGTGCCGGGGCTGTCCGCGCCCTCCTCGCCCAGCAGCCCGTCCGCGGGCCGGCGCTCGGCGAGGACGCCGGTGATCAGCTTCTCGGCGGCGATGTCCATCTCGGTCACCACGTCGATCGGGCTGCTCTTCGTCGCGGCCACCGCCAGATCGGCCGGCCGGCCGTCGCGCAGCAGCTCCCCGGCCCGCCGGGCGGCCTCCAGGGCCACGTCCAGCAGCTCGGCCTTCAGCTCTTCGGTGATCACTCGCTCCCCCTACGCGTACGGGCTGTCCGCGCCGGCGGCCGCCGGCCGGGGCGCGCGGGCCGGGCAGCAGCCCACCGCGCACAGGTCGTGGCTCTGCCCCAGCGTGCCCACCCAGCACTCCTCGGGCCGCTCCCCGCGCTCACGGGCGGCGCGCTCCAGCACGAGCTCCCGTACCGCCGCGGCGAAGCGGGGGTCGGCGCCGACGGTCGCGGAGCGTTCGGCCGGCAGGCCCAGCTCGGCGGCCTTGGCCTTCGCCTCGGTGTCGAGGTCGTAGAGGACCTCCATGTGGTCGGAGACGAAGCCGATGGGCACCATGACCACGGCGGGCGCGCCGTCGGCGTGCAGGGCCTCCAGGTGGTCGCAGATGTCCGGCTCCAGCCACGGGACGTGCGGGGCGCCGCTGCGGGACTGGTAGACGAGCTGCCAGGGGTGCGCGGTGCCGGTCTCCGCCGCCACGGCGTCCGCGATGACGCGGGCCACGTCGAGGTGCTGGCGGACGTAGGCCCCGCCCCCGCCGCCCTCGGTGTGCTCCTCGACCGGGCCGGAGGCGTCGGCCGCGGAGTCCGGGATGGAGTGGGTGGTGAAGGCCAGCCGGGCCCCGTCGCGGACGTCGGCGGGCAGGGCCGCGAGCGAGGCCAGCACCCCGTCGGTCATGGGCCGTACGAAGCCGGGGTGGTTGAAGTAGTGCCGCAGCTTGTCCACGCGCGGCAGCTCCAGGCCCTCTTCCGCCAGGGTGGCGAGCGCGTCGGCGAGGTTCTCGCGGTACTGGCGGCAGCCCGAGTACGAGGCGTAGGCGCTGGTGGCGAGGACGGCGATGCGGCGGCGGCCGTCGCGCACCATCTCCCGCATCGCGTCGGTCAGGTACGGGGCCCAGTTCCGGTTGCCCCAGTAGACGGGCAGGTCCAGCCCGTGCTCGGCGAAGTCCTTGCGCAGGGCGTCCAGCAGCTCGCGGTTCTGCCCGTTGATCGGGCTGACGCCGCCGAAGCCGAAGTAGTGCTGCCCGACCTCCTTGAGCCGCTCGCGCGGGATGCCGCGGCCGCGCGTGACGTTCTCCAGGAACGGCACGACGTCGTCGGGTCCCTCGGGGCCGCCGAAGGACAGCAGCAGCAGGGCGTCGTAGGGGGCGGCGAGGCCTTCGGCCGCGGGCGCGTCGGGGGCGGGGAGCTGGTCTGACATGCCTCGAATCCTGCCACCCGGGGTCCGCCGGGGAGAACCGGCCGGTCCGCATCCCGGACGCGGCGTAGGTGAGGTGACCCTAAGTCGAAGTGCCGATATTTCCCCGTGCGGGCGTCTTGTCTGCGGTCGTAACCTGTACGGGCCAATGACGTCCCTTACGGAGACACCTTGCCCAGTCCCTACCGCGCGATCTTCGCGGCCCCCGGCACCCGGGGGTTCAGCGCAGCCGGCCTCATAGGCAGGCTGCCGATATCCATGGTCGGTGTCGGCATCCTCACGATGATCTCGGAGATGACCGGCCGCTACGCGATGGCCAGCGCCCTCACCGGCACCCTCGCCCTCGCCGCCGCGTTCATCGGCCCCCTGGTCTCCCGTCTGGTGGACCAGTACGGGCAGCGGCGGGTGCTGCGCCCCGCGACCCTGATCTCCACCGCGGCCGTCACCGGCCTGGTCCTGGCCGCCGCGAACGGCCTGCCCGACTGGACCCTGTTCGTCTTCGCCGCCGTCGCCGGCTGCGTGCCGAGCGTCGGCTCGATGGTCCGCGCCCGCTGGACCGAGCTCTACCGGCACTCGCCCCGCGAACTGCACACCGCGTACTCCTTCGAGTCCGTGATCGACGAGGTGTGCTTCATCTTCGGCCCGATCCTCGCGATCGGCCTGTCCACCACCTGGTTCCCCGAGGCCGGACCGGTGATCGCGGCCGGCTGCCTGCTCGTCGGGGTCTGGCTGCTCACCGCCCAGCGCTCCACCGAGCCCGCCCCGCACCCGCGCGGCCCCGACACAGCCCGCTCCTCGGCCCTGCGCTCCCCCGGCCTCCAGGTGCTGACGGCCACCTTCGTGGCGACCGGCGCGATCTTCGGGTCCATCGACGTGTCCACGCTGGCCTTCGCCGAGGAGCAGGGCAGCAAGTCGTCCGCCAGCTTCATCCTGGCGATCTGGGCGGCGGGGTCCTGTATCGCCGGAATCGTCTTCGGCCTGCTGCACCTGAAGGGCAAAGCCGAACGCCGCTGGGTACTGGGCATATGTGCTATGGCCGTGAGTATGATCCCCCTCCTACTGGCCGGGAACCTTCCGTTTCTGGCCGTGGCGCTCTTCGTCTCGGGCCTCGCCATCGCTCCCACGATGATCACCACGATGGCCCTGATCGAAGCGCACGTACCACGCGCGAAGCTCACCGAGGGCATGACCTGGATCAGCACCGGCCTGGCGGTCGGGGTCGCGGTCGGCTCCTCGGTGACCGGTCTGGTCATCGACGCGGCCGGGGCCCAGCGCGGGTACGTCGTCTCGGTCTCCTCGGGAGTGGCCGCGGCGGCGGTGGCGTTCGCGGGTTACCGCCGGCTGACGAGGCCGGCGCAAGGGGAGGAGCCTGCCAGCGATGGCGACGTCGGGGACAGCAGCAGCAGCGAAGAACGCACCGGCCGCGTGGCGTAACTGGGCGGGCAACGTCCGCGCCACGCCCGCGCGCGTGGTGACTCCGGCCTCGGCCGACGAGCTCCGGGAGGCGGTCCGCCGGGCCGCCGAGGAGGGACTCCGGGTGAAGGCGGTCGGCACCGGCCACTCCTTCACCGCGGCGGCCGCGACCGACGGTGTGCTCCTGCGCCCGCAGGCGCTCACCGGCATCCTGTCGGTCGACCGGGCCGCCGGCACCGTCACCGTGGCGGCGGGCACCGCCCTCAGGGACCTGAACCGGGACCTGGCCCGGCAGGGCCTCTCGCTCGCCAACATGGGCGACATCATGGAGCAGACGGTGGCCGGCGCCACCGGCACCGGCACGCACGGCACCGGCCGGGACTCCGCCTCCATCTCCGCCCAGATCCGCGGCCTGGAGCTGGTCACGGCGGACGGCGGGCTGATGACCTGTTCGGAGAAGGAGAACCCCGAGGTCTTCGCGGCGGCGCGGATCGGCATCGGCGCCCTGGGCGTCGTCACCGCGATCACCTTCGCGGTGGAGCCGCTCTTCTTCCTGACCGCCCGCGAGGAGCCGATGCGCTTCGACCGGGTGACGGCCGAGTTCGACCAGCACGTGGCGGAGAACGAGCACTTCGAGTTCTACTGGTTCCCGCACACGGGCAACTGCAACACCAAGCGCAACAACCGCAGCCAGGGCCCCGCCGCCCCGCCCGGCGCGGTCAGCGCCTGGATCGAGGACGAGCTGCTCTCCAACGGGGTCTTCCAGGCCGTCAACTCCCTGGGCCGGGCCGTCCCGGCGGCCATCCCCTCGATCGCCCGCGTCGCCAGCCGCGCCCTGTCGGCGCGCACCTACACGGACATCCCCTACAAGGTGTTCACCAGCCCGCGCCGGGTCCGGTTCGTGGAGATGGAGTACGCCCTCCCGCGCGAGCGGGCGGTCGGGGCGCTGCGGGAGCTCAAGGCCATGGTCGACCGCTCCGGCCTGCGGATCAGCTTCCCGGTGGAGGTGCGCACGGCTCCGGCGGACGACATCACGCTGTCCACCGCCTCCGGGCGGGAGACGGCGTACATCGCGGTGCACATGTACCGGGGCACCCCGTACCAGGCCTACTTCACCGCGGCCGAGAAGATCTTCACCGCCCACGGGGGGCGGCCGCACTGGGGCAAGGTGCACAGCCGGGACGCGGAGCAGCTGGCCGCGGTCTACCCGCGCTTCGCCGAGTTCACCGCGCTGCGGGACCGGCTGGACCCGGACCGGCTGTTCGGCAACGACTACCTCAGGCGGGTGCTCGGGGACTGACCCCCGCTCAAGAACCGCCGGGGGACGGCTCCTGGCCGCCTCCCGCGCCGCCGGAGCCGGGGGTCGGGCCGGGCTTCGGGCTCTGCTTCGAGGGGGTCGGCGCGGGTGTCGGCACCACCGGGGCGGACGGGGTGGGGTCGGGGGCCGGGCTCCCGCCGCCGTGCGGACCCGAGGGGCTCGGGGAGGTCCCGGACTCCGGGGTCTTCCCGTCCGGCCCGTGCGTGGCGGCGCCGCCCTTCCCGCCGCCGGGTCCGCCCCGGCGGTCCGTCCCGCTCCCGCCGTCCCGCTCCGGGTCCGGCTTCGGCGGGGCGGGCCGGTGGTCGGGGGCGGTGCGGGAGCCGCCCGACCAGAGGGTGCGGCCGTCGCTGCTGACCGAGGTGCCCGCGAAGGCCTCGTACGTCCCGAGGCCGCCGAGGGCGAGGGCGAAGGCCGCCCCGGAGGCCACCGCCGTGCGCTTCCAGCCCCGTACGCGGGTGCCGTGCACGGTGGCTTCCCCGAACCGGCCGTCCGGCGGGGCGGCCGGGCCCGGTTCCCCTGCGGGCGGCGGGACCTGACGGGCCCTGGGGCGGGCGCTCTCGCGGAGCTGGTCGCCGGTGCGGCGGAACAGGTGCTGGATGACGGGCCCGCCCGCGGTGGCGACCACGCTGACCACTCCGGCGCCGAGGATGGTCCCGTAGACGCCCATCTTCGAGGCGAGCAGGGCCGCGGCGACGGTGGCGAGGGAGCTGCCCGCGACCTGGGTCACGCTCAGGTCCAGCTTCCTGCGCCCCGGTTCCGGCTGATCGGCCGGATCCGCCGCCGCGTCCGCCCGGGTGTGGTTCGCCGTCTTCTGACCCATCGCCATCCGCTGTGTGTCCCGCCTCTCGCGCCTCTCCTCTTCCTGCAGTGAGGGACCTCTGAGCGAAATGGAAAGTTCCGTTTCTGCGGATTCTGTGAAGCAGGACACCCGAAAACGGCCCCGTCCGCAGGTGGACCCGGATGCGGGCCCGATTTCGGGCAGGCCAACTGCCGCCGCCCGGGACAAGTTCGGCGGCGCGGCGGTCCACCCGGGTGGCCCGAATGGAGTACTGTGGCGAGCCCTGGGACCGTCCTTCCTTACGGCTGTCCGGACTCGGGAGAGGGGGCCGGTTGATGGAGAAGCGGCACTCAAGACCGGTGATACCGCGGTATCGCACGGGTTCCTGCTGCACACAGTAACCACTTGGTCACTGTCCGTGCCCAACAGGTAACCGTGCCATAACGTCGATCAAGGGCGCATGCCCGACACGCCGGTTTAACTCGGCAAGGTTGTGGCAGGCTGCACCCGGGCAGGCCACACTCGACTAGCGGAAGCAGCGACGCACGTGACGTCGGCAGGCACCACCCGGGAGGTCCCCATGCCCGAACTGCGTGTCGTGGCCGTCTCGAATGACGGAACACGACTGGTGCTCAAGGCTGCGGACAGCACGGAGTACACGCTTCCGATCGACGAGCGGCTGCGGGCTGCCGTGCGCAACGACCGCGCGCGCCTGAACCAGATCGAGATCGAGGTGGAGAGCCACCTCCGCCCGCGGGACATCCAGGCCCGCATACGGGCCGGTGCCTCCGCTGAGGAGGTCGCCCAGCTCGCCGGCATCCCGGTCGACCGGGTACGCCGCTTCGAGGGTCCGGTGCTGGCCGAGCGCGCCTTCATGGCCGAGCGCGCCCGCAAGACCCCCGTGCGCCGCCCCGGTGAGAACACCGGACCGCAGCTCGGCGAGGCCGTGCAGGAGCGCCTCACCCTGCGCGGGGCCGACAAGGACTCCGTGCTGTGGGACTCCTGGCGCCGCGACGACGGCACCTGGGAGGTGCTGCTGGTCTACCGGGTGGCGGGCGAACCGCACTCGGCGAGCTGGTCCTACGACCCGCCGCGCCGGCTGGTCGTCGCCATGGACGACGAGGCCCGCTCCCTGATCGGCGAGGCCGACCTGCCCTCCACCCCGGAGCCGAGCTTCCCGTTCGTGCCGAGGATCGCCCGGCTCCCCCGGGACCGGCCGCTGGACCGCGCCCTGGACCGGCAGATCGAGCGGCCCGACAGCCGCCCCGCCCCGCCGCCCGCGCCGGAACCCGAGGAGGAACGGGACACGCTGACCAGCCTGCTGGAGGCGGTCCCGAGCTTCCGCGGCGACCTGGTGGTGCCGGACCGTACGGAGACCCCCGCCGAGGAGCCGGAGTCCGAGGAGCCCCCGGCCGCGGCGGCGTCGGCGGGCGCCGGCGCGGCGTACGCGGACGTGCTGATGCCGCGCACGGTGGCGGGCCACCGCGAGCGGCTGACGGGCACCACCGACCGGCAGGCCGAGGCCGACGGGGTCCGGCCGGGGCGCCGGGCCGCCGTGCCCAGCTGGGACGAGATCGTCTTCGGGACCCGGCGCAAGAAGCAGGAGTAGCCCGCGCGGTGGCGCCCCCGAGGGGGCGCCACCGGACGCGGACGGCACGTCAGGGGTTGGGGCCGGTGGCCACGGGCCGCTCCGGGTCCGAGGACCACTGCGACCAGCTGCCCGCGTACAGACTGGCCGGAATGCCCGCCACCTCCAGCGCGAGGACCTCGTGCGCCCCGGAGACCCCGGAGCCGCAGTACACGCCCACCGCCGTGTCCCCCGCGGCGCCGAGCTCCGCGAACCGGGCACGCAGCTCCCCGGCCGACAGGAACCGCCCGTCCGGGCCGACGTTCTCGGTGGTCGGGGCCGACACCGCACCCGGGATGTGCCCGCCGACCGGGTCGATCGGCTCGACCTCGCCGCGGTAGCGCTCGCCCGCCCGGGCGTCCAGCAGGAGGCCCGTACGGGCCAGCGCGGCCGCGTCGTCGGCCTCCAGGAGTCCGAACGCGCCCGGGGTTGGCTTGAAATCGCCCTCGACGGGCATCGGCGCGTCGGCCGTGAGCGCACCGCCCGCCGCCGTCCACGCGGCCAGGCCGCCGTCCAGTACGCGCACGTTCCGGTGCCCCGTCCAGCGCAGCAGCCACCAGGCGCGGGCGGCCGCCCAGCCGAGACCGCCGTCGTACACGACCACCGGCTCGCCGGCCCGCACCCCGGCCCGGCGCATCGCGGTGCCGAAGTCCTCCGGGTCCGGGAGCGGGTGGCGGCCGCCCGCCCCCGGTGGACCTGCCAGTTCGCGGTCCAGGTCGACGTACACGGCACCGGGGAGGTGCCCGGCTTCGTAGGCGGGGCGCTGGTCGGGGCCGCCCAGCTGCCAGCGGACGTCCAGGAGTACCGGCGGGCGGGGGCCGGCGAGCTCGCCGCGCAGTTCGGAGGCCGAGAGAATCGCAGTCATGGGCCCATCTTCCTCCCCGCCCCCGAAGCCGTGTAACAAGCCCGACATCGACGGGGCGCAGTGATTCGGACATCTCTGTTCCGCACCCCGTTCACCCGGCCGGTCGGGGCGCGCCGGGTGCCGGGGAGTGCAAGCATCTGCGGGGAACAGGGACACGACGGCGGGAGACGGCTGACATGACGGAGGCATCGGGGGCTTCGCGGCGCACGCCCGGCACACCCTGCTGGGTGAGCCTGATGGTGCACGGCCTCGGGAGCACGGAGGACTTCTACGCCGACCTCTTCGGCTGGGAGTACGAGCCCGGCCCCACCCAGTTCGGCCCGAGCGTCCGGGCCTTCCTCGACGGCCAGGAGGTCGCCGGGATCGGCGAGATGCCGCCGGACCGCCATCTTCCGGTGGCCTGGACCACGTACTTCGCCTCGGACGACGCCGACTGCACCGCCGAGTCCATCCGGTCGTGCGGCGGCACGGTCGCGGTGGGCCCGCTCGACGCGGGGGCGGCGGGGCGGATGGCGATCTGCGCCGACCCGCTGGGCGCCATCTTCGGGATCTGGCAGAGCGACGGCCACCCCGCGGCCCGCCGGGCGGGGGCGGCGGGCACCCCGGTGTGGAACGAGCTGCTCACCCAGGAGTCCTCGACGGTCGGCAAGTTCTACGAGCACGTCTTCGGCCACGAGGCCGAGCCGCACCCGGACGCCGCGTCCGACTTCGACTACCTGACGCTGCGCCTGGACGGCCGGCCGGTCGCCGCCGTCCACGGGGTCGGCCGGTCGCTGCCGCACGACCGGGGGCCGCACTGGATGACGTACTTCGAGGTGGCGGACCCCGACGCGGCCGCCGCCCGGGTGACGGAGCTGGGCGGCCGGGTCGTGACCCCGCCCCGGGAGCGGATCACGGGGCGGCTGGCCGTGGTCGCGGACCCGGAGGGGGCGGTCTTCGCCCTGGTCCGGACGTCCCTGAACGAGGACGGCCGGGACTAGGACGGCCGGGACTAGGACGACCCCGGACGGCCTAGAGCGGCAGCAGCTGCGGGCGCTTGGCGGTGCGGCCGTCGCCGGAGGAGGTGCCGCGCAGCCGGCGGCCGAGCCAGGGGCCGAGGAACCCGGCCAGCCAGGCCGCCTCGGCGGCGACGGTCCCGACGAGCGCGCGGGACGGCCGGGGCGGCAGCGGTTCCCGCCAGGCACCGCCGCTGCCGGGCAGCTCCAGGGCCTCGGCCAGGGCGGCGGCGATCCGGGCGTGGCCGAGGGGGCTGGCGTGCAGCCGGTCGGTCGCCCACATCCGCGGGTCGGTGGCCGCGGCCTCCCGGCCGGTCTCGGCGACCGCCACCCCGTGGCGGGCGGCGGCGGCCCGGATGTGGCCGTTGAGCTCGCTCACGCGGGGGCTCAGCGGCCGGGCCAGGGGCGCGATGCGGGCCACGTCGGGGAAGGTCACGGTGGCCACCCGGGCCCCGGCGCCGGTCAGCGCCGCGAACATCTCCTCCAGCTCCCCGGCCACCTCGGCGGCGTCGAAGCGCGGCCGGAGGATGTCGTTGACGCCCGCGACGACGGTCGCGACGTCCGGCCGCAGCTCCAGGGCGGGCCCGAGCTGTTCGGCGCGGACCTGTCCGGCGAGCCGGCCCCGGACCGCGAGGTTGGCGTACCGCAGCCCGGGGGCGGTGGCCGCGAGGTGGCCGGCGAGGCGGTCGGCGAAGCCCCGCAGGCCCACCGTGTCGTCACCGTCCCCGAGGCCCTCGGTCTGGCTGTCGCCCAGGGCGACGTAACGCAGGTACTCAGCCTTCCGCACGGGTGGTCCCCTCCCTCTTCCCCAGTACGTCCGCGGCGCGCAGGCACCAGTCCCGGTGGCCCTCCTCGAAGGCCACCCCGCGCAGGCAGGTGAGGTAGCCGCCGATCCGCTCGCCGCGCAGCAGGAACTCGTCCTCGTCCAGCTCGCCGCGCATGCCGCGCAGCAGCCCGCGGAGCAGCTCGATCTTGGCCTCGGCGGCGGCCGCCCGCTCCAGGAGCTGCCCGATGACCGCGGCGGTGCCGATGCGGTCGGCGCTCTGGACCTTCACGAGGAGGTCGTCGCGGATCGAGGAGGGCTTGGCCGCCGCCCCGGCGAACCGCTCCAGTTCGTCGCGGCCGGCGTCGGTGACCCGGAACAGCCGCTTGTTGGGCCTGGACTCCTGCACCACCTCCCGGCCGGCGACCAGTCCGTCCGCCTCCAGCCTCGCCAGTTCGGCGTAGAGCTGCTGGGGCAGGGCGTGCCAGAAGTTGGCGACGCTGATGTCGAAGGCCTTCGCCAGCTGGTAGCCGCTGTACTCGCCGTCGAGCAGTGCCGCCAGTACCGCGTGCCGCAAGGCCATGGCCGCTCCCTCTTCCCTTTCGGTGCCCGCAGCGGCACCATACTCAACAATCTGACTACTCGCATCCATGAGTAATCGCCGACAGGAGGAGGGGCCACATGGGGACCGTGGATTCCGTGGAGACCGCGGAGCGCTTCCGCGCCGCCGTGGAGAAGCGCGATCTCGCCGCGCTGGACGACCTGTTCACGGAGGACATCCGGCTCTACAGCCCGGTGAAGTTCAACCCGTTCGAGGGCAAGGCCGCCGTCCTGGGCCTCTTCGGCGTCCTGCTGCGCACCTTCGAGGACCTCCGCTACCTCGGCCGGCTGGACGGCGACGTCGAGACCACGTCCGGTGGCGAGGAGGCCCCGACGGTGGTCCTGCCCTTCCGCGCGCTGGTGGCGGGCAAGCAGATCCACGGCATCGACCAGCTCCAGTTCGACGGAGCGGGCCGGGTGAAGGAGTTCACGGTGATGGTCCGGCCCCAGTCCGCCGTGCAGGCCCTGGGCCAGGCGGTGCTGGCCGGACTGGTCGCCGACGGCCTCGTTCCGGAGGCCTGACGGCAGGCCGTCACCGGCGCCCGGCAAGTACTTGCTACATTGGCAAGTACTTGCCGGGCATCGCACACGGGGCCGCCCGGCCACCACACGGGGGAACCGCCATGACCGAACAGGCGGCCGCGGCAGCGGCGTTGAAGGGGATCGCACGGATCGAGGCCGGCACACGGCAGCGGAGCCGGTGGCTCACCGGCTGCCTGTGGGCCTTCGCCGGATGGCAGCTGCTCCTCGTCCCCACCGTGCTGCTGTGGCACGGACGGACCGGGACGCTCGTCAGCACGGTGGCGAACGCGGCCGTGGTGACGGCCCTGTCCGCGTTCACCATGCGCCAGCCGGTGGTCCCCCGGGGCCACGGCCGCCGCCACCTGGGGGCGATCGGCGCCTGGGCCGCCGCGTACGCGCTCTCCCTCGCGCTGGGCCTCACCGTCTTCACGGACAACACCGCCTTCGTGGCCGCGGCCGCCCTGCTGTGCGCGCTGCCCCCGGCCGCCGCCGCCTGGCGGGAGGCCCGCGCCGCATGACCCCGCACCCGCGCCACGCGCTCGCCCCGCTGCTCTCCTCGGCCGTGCGCCTGTCGATCGTGGCGGCCCTCGCGCCCGTGGAGAAGGCCGAGTTCGGCTACGTACGGGACCTCGTGGAGATCACCGACTCCGCGCTGTCGAAGCAGGTCGCCCGCCTGGAGGAGGCCGGCTGGGTGACGGTCGAGAAGGGGCGGGTCGGGCGGATGCCGCGGACCTGGCTGCTGCTGACCGGGGAGGGCCTGGCCGGCTACCGGCGGCACGTCGCCGCCCTCACCGCCATCGCGGGCCCGCCGCACTGACCGCGGCGTGTCGCCGTCCGGCCGGCCCGGCCGCGGTACGAGGATGTGGCCGGCGTTTCCGCACCTGACGGACCGCGCCCACGCGGCTACGCACCGCCCCGGGGAGCCGCCCACGAGTACTGTGGAAGGGCTCCCGGGGGCGCACCGGCGGATGGGGTTCACCGTGTCGACATCGAGTCACGAAACGTTCGGCGCGCCCTGCTGGGTCAGCCTGATGGCCCGCAGCCCCGACACGGCGAAGGAGTTCTACAGCGCGGTCCTGGGATGGGAATTCGGTCCGGCCCACCTCGGCGAGGCCTTCGCCGTCGGCTTCGCCTCCGGGGTCCCGGTGGCCGGCATCGGCGCGCTGCCCCCGGGCCTCAGCATCCCCGTCGCCTGGACCCCGTACTTCGCCGTGGACGACGCCGACGTCACGGCGGCGCGCATCAGGGAGCGCAGCGGGACCGTCGCCGTCGGCCCGCTGTCCTTCGGCACCGGCCGGGCCGCGCTCACCTCCGACCGCGACGGGGCGGTCTTCGGGATCTGGCAGGGCGACGCCATCCCGGACTGGGGCATGGGCGGCGAGGCGGCGCCGGCCTGGCTGGAACTGCACACCCGGAACGCCTTCGACGCGGCCATCTTCTACGGCGAGGTCCTGGAGTGGGCCTGCGAGCACACCGGCTGCTGCGAGGTCGCCTACGTGGAGGAGGACGACCGCATCCTGCTCCGCCGCGGGGGCCGCACCGTGGCCCGCCTGCACGGCGGAACCCTCGCGGAGGCCCCCGACCCGCACCTGAGGCCCCGCTGGCGCGCCCACTTCCGGGTCCCCGACCTGGACGCAGCGGTGGAGGCCGCCACCGCCCTCGGCGGCACCACCGTCCCCGCCGCGGACCCCGGCGCCCACCCCCGCGAACGCACCCTGCGCGACCGCGACGGCGCCGTGTTCAACATCGTCGGCCCGGCCGCACCGGGCCGCTCCTGACGGCCGGCTACGCGTTGTTGACCGGGAGGACGTCCGGGGAGAGGCTGCCCGCGTGGGCGGACGCGGAGGTCATCAGGCGGCGGTGGTGCCGGCGGCAGAGGACCTCGTAGCCGATCTCCTCCGCCGGGCGGTTCACGTCGCCGACCACCACCTGCGCACCCTCGACCACCATCTGCCCGCCCACCGTACGGGCGTTGTGCGTGGCGCGGGCGCCGCACCAGCACAGGGCCTCGACCTGCAGCTGCTCCAGCCTGTCCGCCAGCTCGATCAGCCGCTGGGAGCCCGGGAAGAGCTTGGTGCGGAAGTCGGTGGTGATGCCGAAGGCGAAGACGTCCATGTGCAGGTCGTCCACGATCCGCGCCAGCTGGTCGATCTGCTCGGGCGCCAGGAACTGGGCCTCGTCCACGATCACGTAGTCGGCCTTGCCGCCCGAGGAGAGCTGGGCGACCAGGTAGGCGTACAGGTCCATGCCCTCCGGCGCCTCGACGGCCTCCGTCACCAGGCCCAGCCGGGAGGACAGCTTGCCCTCACCCGCACGGTCGTCACGGGTGAAGATCACGCCCTGCAGGCCCCGCGCGTCGCGGTTGTGGGCGATCTGGAGAGCCAGGGTGCTCTTTCCGCAGTCCATCGTTCCGGAGAAGAACACCAGCTCGGGCATGGGAAGTACGGGACCTTTCGGGTCGGTCGGGGTGGGAGCGGAGGGGCGGGGCGGGGACGGTCAGGTGCGGATCTCGAGCAGCGGGACCAGCTGCTCGGCCGCGGTCATGGAGCCGTGCATCCCGGTGAGCGCCGACTCGTTGGGCTCGTTGCGGGAGGCGGTGATCGCGACGTCGGCCTGGGCCGCGGCGATCACGTCGCCGATCCGGCCGAGGACGCGCTCGTCGCACTCCCCCGGCGCTCCGAACCAGCCCAGTTCCAGGGCCTCTTCGCGGCTCGCGACCCAGAAGCGGTCGCCGAGCACCTCGCGCCACACGGTCAGGACGTCGGCCTCGGCACCCGGCACCGCGTAGACGTGCCGGGCCCGGCCCTCGCCGCCCAGCAGGGCCACGCCCGCGCCCAGCTCCCAGTCCTCGTCGAAGTCGATCCGGGAGTCCTCGTCGAAGGGCACGTCGACCATGCCGTGGTCGGAGGTGACGTACAGGGCGGTGCGCGGCGGCAGCTGCTCCGCGAGGCGCTGCACGAGCCGGTCGACGCACATGAGCTGGCCGCGCCAGGCGTCGGAGTCCACGCCGTGCCGGTGGCCGGCGCCGTCGAGTTCGCTGAAGTACGTGTACACGAGCGAGCGCTCGCCGGCCGCGAGCTGGATCGCCGCGAGGTCCATCCGCTCCTCGCCGGTCATCCGGCCGTGGAAGGTGCCGCCGCTGAGCGCGATCTGGGTGAGCGGGGTGCTCTGGAAGTTCGGCGCGGACACCTGGGCGGTGTGCACCCCGGCCGCGTCGGCGAGCTGGAAGACCGTCGGGTACGGCTGCCAGGGCTTCGGCGGGGTCCACGGGTGCCAGCGGAGCTGGTTCATCAGCTCGCCGGAGGCCGGGTTGCGCACCGCGTACCCGGGCAGGCCGTGCCGCGCCGGCGGCAGGCCGGTGCCGACGGAGGCCAGGGAGGTGGCGGTGGTCGCCGGGAAGCCGGAGGTGATCGGCCGGCCGGTGCCACCGCGCGAGCTCGCGAGGAGGGAGGTGAGGAACGGGGCCTCGTCCGGGTGGGCCTTGATCTGCTCCCAGCCCATGCCGTCGACCAGGAACACGCAGTTCCGGTCGGCCGGGGCCAGCTCGGTGATCCCGGCGGCGAGGCCGGGTACGCCCTGGCCGGCCGCGAGGGTCGGCAGCAGGTCGGCGAGCGAGCCGGAGCCGTACTGCGGGATCGGGGCGCTCGCGAGGTCGAGCAGTTCCGGTTCGTCCTGCCAGTTCGGCGGTACGGAGTAGGACATCAGCGGGCGGGGCCGGAGGTTGCCGCCGTCGCCTCGCTGAGGGCCTGCGCGAAGAGCAGCGCCTGGCGCACCGTCTCCGGGCCGTCGCCGGCCTCGCTGACGCGCAGGCTGAGGTCGTCGGCGGTGGAGTTGCCGGTGTAGCCGTGGTCGGCGTCGCAGTTCTGGTCGCCGCAGGCGGCGGGCTCCAGGTCGATGCGCGAGACCGCGCCCCAGCCGATGGTCAGGACGACCTCGCGGGGCAGCTGGCCGGGCGTGTACGACTCCGGGTTGGCCACGACGCGGCTGAGCACCACGGAGGAGATGCTGGAGAGCTTGACCGACTCGGTGGAGGTGGTCGCGTACGGGGACGGCGACCCGGCGTCGGCGGCCTGCTCGTCGGTGTGGCTGACGATGAACCGGTTGCCGGTCAGGACGAGCACGGTGACGTGCCGGCGCACCTCGTTGGAGTCGAAGGTGGTCTCCTGGTGGACCAGGTACGACGAGATCGGCTCGCCGCCCACCGCGGCCTCCACCGCCTCGGCCACGAGGGCCGGGTAGTAGCCGCTGCGCTCGATGGCCGCGCGCAGCCCCTGGGTCGTCGTACCGGATTTCGCCATGAGGTCCATCCTAAGGCCCGTACGGCCTCCCCCTGCCTGCCGTGCGCTCAGTAGCTCGGCAGGGTGCGCGGGCCGAGATCGGTCCGGGCGGGCGGGTGGGCCACGCGGACGGTGGCGCTGAGCACGGAGAGGCCCTCGGCGGCGACGACGACCGGCTCCAGCGAGACCCCGGTCACTTCCGGGTGGTCGTCCACCAGCCGGGACAGCCGCAGCAGCAGCTCCTCCAGGGCGGGGGTGTCCACGGGGTCGCTGCCGCGCCAGCCGAAGAGCAGCGGGGCGGCGCGGATGGAGCGGATCAGGGCGGCGGCGTCCCGGTCGGTGGCGGGGACCAGGCCGTGGGCGGTGTCGCCGAGCAGCTCGGAGGGGACCCCGGCGAGCCCGAAGGAGAGGACGGCCCCGGCGGCGGGGTCGACGGTGGCGCGGACGACGGTGTCCACCCCGCGCGGGGCCATCGACTGCACCACGGGCTGCAGCTCGGCCGGCTTGCCGAGGGCCTCGGTGAGCTCCTCGTACGAGCGCCTGAGCTCGTCCTCGGTGGTGAGGTCGAGGCGTACGCCGCCCAGGTCGGCGCGGTGGCGCAGGTGCGGGGCGGTGGTCTTGAGGGCGACCGGGTAGCCCAGCACCCGGGCCGCGCGGACAGCGGCGTCGGGGCTGGGGGCGGGGAGGGTGGGCAGCACCCGAATCCCGTAGCGGGCGAGCAGGTCGCGGGCTTCGGCCTCGTCCAGGGTCAGGGCCTCCCCTTCCGCCACGCCGGCCAGCAGGGTGGCGAGCCGGGCGGCGGCACCCTGCTCGTCGATGTCCTCGTACTCGGGGACCTGTCCGGTCTCGGCGTTGTCCCGCCGCCACCGGGCGTACCGCACGGCTTCGGCGACGGCCTTCACGGCGCGCTCGGCAGCCGGGTAGGCCGGGATCCGGCCGGCGCTCTCGGGACCCTGCGCACCCTCGGGGCCGTGCCCGCCGCCGTCCCCGGCCGGGGCTCCGGCGGGCGGCGGGGGTGCGGCGGGGGCCGGGTCGCCGGCTGCGGCGGACAGGGCTTCGACGAGGTCGCCGAGTTCCACGTGGACCACGGCGACGGGCTTGCCCGGGACCTCGGCGACGGCCTCCCGCAGCGCCTGCGCGAGCTCGTCGGCGAGCTCCCGGTCGCTCACGGACGGGATGGCGGTGACGATGACGGCGTCGCAGTCGCCGGAGGCGAGCGCGGCCCGCAGGGCGGTGCGGAAGTCGGACGGGCCGGCGGCGGTCGTCAGGTCCAGCGGGGGCAGCGGGCGCAGCCCCTCGGTCAGGCAGGCGTCGTAGGTGAGCACGCCGAGGGACTCGGAGTTGCCGAGGATCGCCACCCGCGGCCCGGCCGGCAGCGGCTGCCCGGCCAGCAGCAGGCCGACGTCGACCAGCTCGGTGACGGTGTCGACGCGGATGACTCCGGCCTGGCGGAGCAGCTCGGAGACGGTGGCCTCGGGGAGCCGGGTGCCGGGGACGACGTGCCCGGCGGGGGTGTGCCGGCCGCCGCGGGCGACGACGACGGGCTTGGCGGCGGCGGTGCGGCGGGCGAGGCGGGTGAACTTGCGCGGGTTGCCGAGGGTTTCCAGGTACATGAGGGCGACGTCGGTGGCCTCGTCCTCGTACCAGTACTGGAGGATGTCGTTGCCGGAGACGTCGGCCCGGTTACCGGCCGAGACGAAGGACGACAGCCCCTCGCCGCGCCGCAGCAGGGCGGAGAGCAGGGCGATGCCGATCGCCCCGGACTGGGTGAACAGGCCGATCCGGCCGCGCGCGGAGGCGGAGGCGGGGGCCGGGGCGAGGCAGGCGTTCAGCTCCACCTCGGGGGCGGTGTTGATCACCCCGAAGGCGTTGGGCCCGATGAGCCGCATCCCGTACGAGCGGACCTGGCGTACCAGTTCCCGCTGGCGGGCCAGTCCGGCCGGGCCGCTCTCGCCGTATCCGGCGGACAGGACCACCAGCCCCTGCACCCCGTGCTCACCGCAGGCGGCCACGGCGTCGGGGACCCGGTCCGCGGGGACGGCGATCACGGCGAGGTCGACGGGGGCGCCGATGTCGGCGAGGCCGCGGTAGGCCCGTACGCCTTCGAGGAGGTCGCCCTCCATGCCGGGGGCGCGGGCCTCGTTGACGGCGTAGAGGTGTCCGCGGAAACCCCCGTCACGCAGGTTGCGCAGGGCGGTGGCGCCCACGCCGGCGCCGGAGCGGCTGGCGCCGACCACCGCGACGGAGCCGGGGGCGAGCAGCCGCTGCACGGAGCGCGCCTCGGCGCGCTGTTCGCGGGCGCGCTGGACGGCGAGGGACTCGGCGGTGGGTTCGAGGTCGAGGGTGAGGTGGACGGAGCCGTCCTCGAAGCTGCGCTTCTGCTGGTAGCCGACGTCCGTGAACACCTTGATCATCTTGGTGTTGGCAGGCAGCACCTCGGCCGCGAACCTGCGGATCCCGCGCTCCCGGGCCACCGCGCCGATGTGCTCCAGGAGGGCGGAGGCGACCCCGCGGCCCTGGTGGGCGTCCTGGACGAGGAAGGCGACCTCGGCCTCGTCGGCAGGGGCGGAGGCGGGCCGTCCGTCGGGGCCGATGCGGTCGAAGCGGACGGTGCCGATGAACTCCCCGCCGATGGTCGCGGCCAGGCCGACCCGGTCGACGTAGTCGTGGTGCGTGAAGCGGCGGACGTCGCGGTCCGAGAGGCGGGGGTAGGGCGCGAAGAAGCGGTAGTACTTCGACTCGTCCGAGACCTGTTCGTAGAAGCTGACCAGGCGGCCCGCGTCCTCGGTGGTGATGGGGCGGATCCGGGCGGTGCCGCCGTCGCGCAGCACGACGTCCGCTTCCCAGTGGGCCGGGTACGAGGGGTCCGACGCGGTGGTCATGGGGCCACCTTAAGGGGCGGTTCGGCCAGGTGTGCGGGTGCGGTGGACGGGCCGCCCGGCGCGTGCGCGGCGAACGCGGCGTCCAGGGGCGAACCGGTGCAAGCTGGGGAGGGTCGAACGGCGGTGGATACGGGCCGAAGGTCGGTCCGAGCATTCCGGACGGCGTGAGAGACTGGTCTAGACAACCCGTAGAACCTGAAGGGCATCACCATGGCAGAGCGCCGCGTCAACGTCGGCTGGGCCGAGGGCCTGCACGCTCGTCCCGCCTCGATCTTCGTCCGGGCGACGACCGCCTCCGGAGTTCCGGTGACCATCGCGAAGGCCGGCGGCGACCCCGTCAACGCCGCGTCGATGCTGGCGGTCCTGGGCCTGGGCGCCCAGGGTGGCGAGGAGATCGTCCTGGCTTCCGACGCCGAGGGTGCGGACGCCGCGCTCGACCGCCTCGCGAAGCTGGTCGCCGAGGGTCTCGAGGAGCTCCCCGAGACCGTCTGACCCTTCGGGTCCGGTAGACCGGAAGCCGCAGTCCCCACCACCCCGGGGGCTGCGGCTTCCGCTATTTCCCCTCCGGGGAATGCATGCATTCGGCACACCGGAATCGGGCCACGGCGGCGCATAAAAGAGGAAGGGAATTCCTTCGACACCCGGGATCCCCCGGATATCCCTCCGTTGTATACGGGACCTGTTAATTCCGGGCGCTCGCCGTGTTTACGGCAGGTTGCGGATTCCTCACCCTCGGCCGGTGCGCCCCGGCCGACCGCTGCGCGTGCAACGCGGTCAGGGCCCTGGCCCGCTCCGCGTCCCCGCGGGCGACGGCGTCCACGATCGCGGCGTGCTCGGCCCAGCACTCCTCGGGCTGCGCGGGGGGATCGACCAGGTACATCCAGGCGATCTTGTGCCGGGTCTGGGTCAGCAGGGCGATCAGCCCCGGGCTCGCCGAGGCCTGGGACAGCGTCTCGTGGAACCAGGCCCCCAGGGAGCGCAGGTCCTCCCCCTGGGCCCGCCCGGCCCGCTCCCGGCCCAGCCTGACCAGTCCGCGCAGCACCTTCAGGTGGCCGTCGGTGCGCCGGCGGGCGGCCCGGGAGGCGGCGAGCGGCTCCAGCAGCGTCCGCAGCTCCAGGAGGTCGGCGGCCTCCTGCTCGGTCGGTTCCGCCACGCAGGCGCCCGCGTGCCGCCGCGTGGTGACGAAGCCCTCGGACTCCAGGGTCCGCAGCGCCTCCCGCACCGGGACGCGCGAGACCCCGTAGCGGCGGGCGAGCACCTCCTCCGTCAGCCGGCCGCCCGGCCCGAAGAATCCGGAGACGATATCGTCGCGAATCGCTGTGCACACCGCGTGCGCCGGAATACGCAAGGCCGGACCTCCGCTGGTTTCGGTTCGGTTTATCGTGGCCGTGCTGCGACTCTATTGCAACACGCGATAAATTTCCGAGCAGGGCCGAAAACACGAAGAAGGCCCCGGCTCTGTGAGCCGGGGCCTTCTTCGGTGAAGCGCGCTGTGTGCGTGCGGGTCAGATGCCCACGCCGTGGTTGCGCAGGTACGTCAGCGGGTTGATGTCCGTGCCGTACGTGGCGCCGGTGCGGGCCTCGAAGTGCAGGTGCGGACCGCTGGAGTTGCCGGTGGAGCCCGACAGGCCGATCTGCTGGCCCGCGCCCACCGTCTGACCGGCGGAGACGCTCAGCGAGAGCAGGTGCCCGTACTGGGTGTAGGTACCGTCGTTGTGGCGGATCACGACGTTGTTGCCGTACGCGCCGCCCCAGCCGGCCTCGACGACGGTGCCCGCGCCCACGGCGTGGACGATGCTGCCCTCGTCGGCGTGGAAGTCGATGCCCGTGTGGCTACCGGAGGACCACATGCCGCCGCCGGCGCCGTACTGGGTGCTGACGTAGGAGCCGTCGACCGGGGCGACGAAGGTGTTGAGGCGCTTGCGGGCCTCTTCCTTGGCGGCCTTCTCGGCGGCCTCGCGGTCGGCCTTCTCCTTGGCCTCGGCGGTGCGCTTGGCCTCGGCGGCCCGCGTCTTCGCCTCGGCCTCGGCCTGCGCCTGCGCGGCGACGGCCTCGGCGGCGCTCTGCTGGGTCGCGGCCTGGACCTCGATGTCGTCCTGCAGACCGTCGGCGACGACGATCGCGTTCTGACCGGTGTCCTCCATGGACGGAGCGTTGCTGTTGTCCGCCGCGAAGGCCGGAGCGGCCAGGGTGCCGACCACGCCCGTGGTGGCGAGGGCGGCGACGCCGGCGAAACCGGCGGTCTTGCGGCTCAGACGGCTGGAACCACGGTGCTTACCAGAACCGGCGGCACGACTGCCAAACGCCATGAAGGGGGTGATCCTTTCCTTCCCTCTCGCCTACCGGGTTAGCTGACGGGTTCGGAGCAGGAAGGTCTCCTACGGGCCTCCTCTTGCGAGGGGGTCCGATTCACCCCAGGGACACATGTGGGTCCCCGGCTCCCCAGGCTCGCGCCTGACGGGGACTCGGCGATCGCTGTCCGGTGCCGCGGGGGTGCGGCGGGTGCAACTGACGAACAGCACGGCCGACGCTAGGCGGATCATCAGTCAATCGCCAAACACACGAGCGGTTTTGTTGCGTACGCCACACCGCATACATGCAACCACTCCACTAAACGGACAAAGGGGGCTCCGGTGGATGTTCCACCGGAGCCCCCTGGAAACGGGCCGGGTCACGCCCCGTCTCGGGCCTCGCGCCGCTCAGTTGGAGACGACGGTGACCTCACCGATCCCGAGGGCCAGGACGGGCTCCTCGATCTGCGCGGCGTCGCCCACCAGGATGGTGACCAGACGGTCCACCGGGAAGGCGTTCACGACGGCCGAAGTGGCCTCCGCCGTACCGGTGTCGGCCAGCCGCGCGTACAGCCGCGCCTGGTAGTCGTCCGGCAGCTCCTGCTCGACCTGGTCGGCGAGCGTGCCGGCGACGGAGGCCGCCGTCTCGAACTTCAGCGGGGCCACGCCCACCAGGTTCTGCACCGCCACGTCCCGCTCGGCGTCGGTCAGTCCGCCCTCCGCGAGGGTGCGCAGCACCTTCCACAGGTCCTCCAGCGCCGGACCCGTGTTGGGGGTGTCCACCGAACCGCTGATGGCGAGCATCGAGGCGCCCTTGCCGTCGGCGGTCGAGCGCAGCACCTGCCCGAAGGCGCGCACTCCGTAGGTGTAGCCCTTCTCCTCGCGCAGCACCTTGTCCAGACGGGAGGTGAGGGTGCCGCCGAGGCAGTAGGTGCCGAGCACCTGCGGGGCCCAGACGATGTCGTGCCGGTCCGGCCCGATCCGGCCGATCAGCAGCTGCGTCTGGACGGCTCCGGGCCGGTCCACGATGACCACGCGGCCCGTGTCGTCGGCCGTCACCGGCTGGACGGGGCGGGGCGGGGCGGTGTCGCCGGTCCAGGCGCCCAGGGTGTCTGCCAGCAGGGCGTCCAGGTCGATGCCGGTCAGGTCGCCGACGACCACCGCGGTGGCGGTGGAGGGGCGTACGTGGGCCTCGTAGAAGGCGCGTACGGCCCCGGAGTCGATCCGCGCGACCGTCTCCTCGGTGCCCTGGCGCGGGCGGGAGATGCGCAGGCCGGCCGGGAACAGCTCCTTGGAGAGTTCCTTGGCGGCGCGGCGCTGCGGGTTGGCCAGCTCGTGCGGGATCTCGTCGAGCCGGTTGCGCACCAGGCGGTCGACCTCGCCGTCGGCGAAGGCGGGCGCGCCCAGGGCCTCGGCGAGCAGGGAGAGCGCCTTGGGCAGCCGGGAGGCCGGGACCTCCAGGGAGACCCGCAGGCCGGGGTGGTCGGCGTGGGCGTCGAGCGTGGCGCCGCAGCGCTCCAGCTCGGCGGCGAACTCCTCGGCGGAGTGCTTGTCGGTGCCCTCCGACAGGGCGCGGGCCATGATGGTGGCCACCCCGTCGAGGCCCTCGGGCTCGGCGTCCAGCGGCGCCGCGAGGTTCACCTCGACCGCCACCACCTGCTGGCCGGGGCGGTGGCAGCGCAGCAGGGTCAGGCCGTTGGGGAGCGTGGAGCGCTCCGGGGCCGGGAAGGCCCACGGCTTCGCCTCGCCGGCCTGCGGCCGCGGGTGGAAGGTCATCGTGACGGCTGCGGTGTCGCTCACTGCTCCGCCCCCTCGTTCTCGTCGTGCTGCTCGGTCTCCTGGCCCTCGGCGCCGCCCAGCGGCTCGTAGACCAGCACCGCCCGGTTGTCGGGGCGCAGCCTGGCCGCGGCCACGGCCTGCACCTCCTCGGCGGTGACGTCCAGCACCCGCTGGACGGCGGTCAGGGCGAGCTGGGGGTCGCCGAACAGCACCGCGAAGCGGCACAGTTCGTCGGCGCGGCCGGCCACGGTGCCGAGCCGGTCCAGCCACTCGCGCTCCAGCTGCGCCTGCGCGCGCTCCATCTCCTCGGCCGTCGGGCCCTCGGCGGCGAACCGCGCGAGCTCCTCGTCGACGGCCGCCTCGATGGCGGGCACCTCGACGCCGCTGGAGGTCTTGACGTCCAGCCAGCCCAGCGACGGCGCGCCCGCCAGGCGCAGCATGCCGAACCCGGCGGCCACGGCCGTCTGGTCGCGGCGCACCAGGCGGTTGTGCAGGCGGGAGGACTCGCCGCCGCCCAGCACGGTCAGCGCCACGTCGGCGGCGTCGCATTCGCGGGTGCCGTCGTGCGGCAGCCGGTAGGCGGCCATCAGCGCACGCGCCGGCACCTCCTCGACGATCTCCTCGCGCAGCTGCCCGCCCATGATCTCGGGGAGCGAGCCGTCGCGCGGCGGCTGCTTGCCGTCGTGCGCCGGGATGGTGCCGAAGTACTTCTCGATCCAGGCGAGGGTCCGCTCCGGGTCGATGTCGCCCACGACCGACAGCACGGCGTTGTTGGGCGCGTAGTACGTACGGAAGAAGTTGCGCGCGTCCTCCAGGGAGGCGGCGTCCAGGTCGGCCATGGAGCCGATCGGGGTGTGGTGGTACGGGTGGCCCTCCGGGTAGGCGAGGGCGGTCAGCTTCTCGAACGCGGTGCCGTACGGGACGTTGTCGTAGCGCTGGCGGCGCTCGTTCTTGACCACGTCGCGCTGGTTCTCCATGGACTCGTCGTCCAGGGCGGCCAGCAGCGAACCCATGCGGTCCGCCTCCAGCCACAGGGCGAGCTCCAGCTGGTGCGCCGGCATCGTCTCGAAGTAGTTGGTGCGCTCGAAGCTGGTGGTGCCGTTCAGGGAACCGCCGGCGCCCTGGACGAGCTCGAAGTGCCCGTTGCCCGGTACGCTCGCCGAACCCTGGAACATCAGGTGCTCGAAGAGGTGAGCCAGACCGGTCCGCCCCTTGACTTCGTGGCGCGAGCCGACGTCGTACCAGAGGCAGACGGCGGCGACCGGGGTGAGGTGGTCCTCGGACAGCACCACGCGCAGGCCGTTGGCCAGCCGGTGCTCGGTCGCTGTCAGGCCGCCGGAGCCGGCCTGAGCTGTGGCCGTGTGACCCATGGGCATGTGGTCCCTTCGATCGCGATGCAGAGATTTCTGTCAGACCTGCCACTGTATGCAAGCGCACCGACGGCCGGATAAGTTCCCGGGTCACTCCCCCGGACTCCGTACGGGGGACCCCCGGGGTCGGAGTCCGCGTTGTCGGTGCCTCGGGCCACAATGGTCCGCGTCAACCACGCCAGATCCACCCAGTACATCCCGAACCTTGGTTAAGGAGCCGCGCAGCGATGGCCCGCCGCAGCACGAAGACCCCGCCGCCGGAGGATTTCGAGGAGAAGATCCTCGACATCGACGTCGTCGACGAAATGCAGGGCTCCTTCCTCGAGTACGCGTACTCGGTGATCTACTCCCGCGCCCTGCCCGACGCCCGCGACGGCATGAAGCCGGTGCACCGGCGCATCGTCTACCAGATGAACGAGATGGGCCTGCGGCCCGACCGGGGGTACGTCAAGTGCGCCCGCGTCGTCGGCGAGGTCATGGGCAAGCTGCACCCGCACGGCGACCAGTCGATCTACGACGCCCTCGTGCGCATGGCCCAGCCCTTCTCGATGCGGCTGCCGCTGGTCGACGGCCACGGCAACTTCGGCTCGCTCGGCAACGACGACCCGCCGGCCGCGATGCGCTACACCGAGTGCAAGATGGCGGACGCCACGTCGCTGATGACGGAGTCGATCGACGAGGACACGGTCGACTTCACCGCCAACTACGACGGCCAGGAGCGCGAGCCCGTCGCCCTCCCCGCCGCCTACCCGAACCTGCTGGTCAACGGCACGTCCGGGATCGCGGTCGGCATGGCCACCAACATGCCCCCGCACAACCTGGGCGAGGTCATCGCGGCCGCCCGCCACCTGATCCGGTACCCGGAGGCGGACCTGGAGGCGCTGATGCGCTTCGTGCCGGGCCCCGACCTGCCGACCGGCGGCCGCATCGTGGGCCTGTCCGGCATCAAGGACGCCTACGAGAACGGCCGCGGCACCTTCAAGATCCGCGCGACGGTCTCCGTGGAGGACGTCACCCCTCGCCGCAAGGGCCTGGTCGTCACCGAACTGCCCTTCACGGTGGGTCCCGAGAAGGTCATCGCGAAGATCAAGGACCTGGTCGGCTCGAAGAAGCTCCAGGGCATCGCCGACGTCAAGGACCTCACGGACCGCTCGCACGGCCTGCGCCTGGTCATCGAGATCAAGAACGGCTTCCACCCGGAGGCCGTGCTGGAGCAGCTGTACAAGCTGACGCCGATGGAGGAGTCCTTCGGCATCAACAACGTCGCGCTGGTCGACGGCCAGCCGCTGACGCTGGGCCTCAAGGAGCTCCTGGAGGTCTACCTCGACCACCGCTTCGAGGTCGTGCGCCGGCGCAGCGAGTTCCGCCGCGGCAAGCGGCGCGACCGGCTGCACCTGGTCGAGGGCCTGCTCGTGGCCCTGCTCGACATCGACGAGGTCATCCGGATCATCCGCGACAGCGACAACTCCGCCCAGGCCAAGGAGCGCCTGATGGAGCGCTTCTCGCTGAGCGAGGTCCAGACCCAGTACATCCTGGACACCCCGCTGCGCCGCCTCACCCGCTTCGACCGGATCGAGCTGGAGGCCGAGCGCGACCGGCTGACCGGCGAGATCGACGAGCTGACCGGGATCCTGGAGTCGGACGCGGCGCTGCGCAAGCTGGTCTCCGCGGAACTGGCCTCGGTGGCGAAGAAGTTCGGCACCGAGCGGCGCACCGTGCTGCTGGAGTCGGCCGGGACCTCGGTCGCGGCCGTCCCGCTGGAGGTCGCGGACGACCCGTGCCGGGTGCTGCTGTCCTCCACCGGCCTGCTGGCCCGTACGGCGAACGCCGACCCGCTGCCCGTGGAGGAGGGCGGCGCCCGGGCGAAGCACGACGTGATCGTCTCGCAGGTCGCGGCGACCGCCCGGGCCGACGTGGGCGCGGTCACCTCGCACGGCCGCCTGCTGCGGCTCGCGGTCATCGACCTGCCGCAGCTGCCGGACACGGCCGCCGCGCCGAACCTGGCGGGCGGCGCCCCGGTCTCGGAGTTCCTCTCCGGGCTGGAGGCCGACGAGACGGTGGTCTGCCTGCTCTCGCTCGACGAGTCCTCGCAGGGCCTGGCCCTGGGCACCGAGCAGGGCGTGGTCAAGCGGGTCGTGCCGGACTACCCGGCGAACAAGGACGAGCTGGAGGTCATCACCCTCAAGGAGGGCGACCGGATCGTCGGCGCGGTCGAACTGCGGACGGGCGAGGAGGACCTGGTCTTCATCACCGACGACGCGCAGCTGCTGCGCTACCCGGCCGGCCAGGTGCGCCCCCAGGGCCGCCCGGCGGGCGGCATGGCGGGCATCAAGCTCGCCGAGAACGCCAAGGTGATCCACTTCTCGGCGGTCGATCCCGCCCGGGACGCCCTGGTGTTCACGGTCGCCGGCTCCCACGGCACGCTGGACGACTCCGTGCGCTCCGGCAAGCTGACCCCGTTCGACCAGTACCCGCGCAAGGGCCGCGCCACCGGCGGTGTGCGCTGCCAGCGGTTCCTGAAGGGCGAGGACACGCTGACGCTGGCCTGGGCGGGCAACGCCCCGGTCCGCGCGGCCGCGGGGAACGGCTCCCCGGCCGCGCTGCCGGCCCCGGACCCGCGCCGCGACGGCTCGGGCGCCGCGCTGCCGGCCGCCGTCGAGTCGCTGGCGGGCGCCGCGCTGTAGCCGCGGCGTGGGCGGGTGGACCGGATGCGTTCTCCGGGCCACCCGCCCACCCGCCGCCCACTACTGTTTTCCCGGTACACGCGGGTGGGGGGAGAGCAGAGCTGATGAGTCGTCGCTCCGGAGGGTTGATCGGGGACTGGGCCGAGGCCCAGCGACAGCAGCAGCAGACACAGCTGATCCAGATGCGCGAGGCGGAGCGGCGGCAGCGCGCGTACGAACGTGAAGCCGCCCGGGACCGGCGCGAGCAGCAGGCCGCCTACAAGCAGCACCGCGAGGGCGAGGCACGGCGCCGCACCGAACAGCTCGACGCGCAGGTGGCGGCCCTGCAGGGACTGCTGGCCGCGGGCTGCCGGGCGCCGGGGTTCCGGATGTCCTCCCTGGTGCGGGCCGAGCAGCTCCAGCCCTTCGACCCCGGCGGCCTCGGGCATCCGGTGCCCATGCCGCAGCTGGCCCAGTTCCACCAGCAGGGCGGCGGCTGGGCCCTCGGCTCGCGCGGCCGGGCGGAGCGGGAGGCCCACGACCGGTACACCCGGGCCTGGCAGGCCGCGCACGCCGCCGAACAGGAACGGCTCCGGCAGCTGGCGGCGTACCGGCAGCAGTACGACCGGTGGGCGGCGGAGCAGCTCGCCGGGATACGCAGGCACAACAGCGGCCTCACCGAACTGGCCGGCTCCCTGCGCGCGGGCGAACCCGAGGCGGTGGTGGACTACTTCTCCGCCGCCCTGTACGCCTCCACGGCCTGGCCCGGTGAGCTGCCCCGGCAGGTGTCGGCGGCGTACGACCCCGGGGCGCGCCAGCTCGTCCTGGACTGGGAGCTGCCCCGGTACGAGGTGGTGCCGGAGGTCAAGGCCGTGCGGTACGTGCCGAGTGCGGACCAGGACCGGGAGACGGCGCGGCCGGCCACGCAGCGCCGGGCGCTGTACCGGGACCTGCTCGCCCAGTGCCTGCTGCTGGTGCTGCGCGAGCTGTACGCGGCGGACGAGTTCGGCGCCCTGGACTCGGTGGTCGTCAACGGGTTCGTGGACGACCACGATCCGGTGACGGGCCGTGAGGCGCAGCTCGTGCTGGCGACCGTGCAGGTGGCGGGCAGCGCCTTCGCCGGGCTGCGGCTGGAGCAGGTGAGTGCGGTGGACTGCCTGGTCGAGGGGCTCCGGGGGCAGTTGTCGGCCCGCCCGGACCAGCTGACGGCCGTCCGGGCGGGCCGCCGTCCGGGCGAGGTCGGCGGGGACGTCGTCAGCCACGGCGGGCACGCGGCGGGCGACGAGGACGAGCCGGACCTCTTCGAGATGGACCCGATCGTCTTCGAGAACCTGGTCGCCGAGCTGTTCCGGGCGATGGGCATGGAGGCGGTGACCACGCAGCGGTCGGGCGACGGCGGCGTGGACGTCGAGGCGCTGGACCCGGCCCCCATCCGGGGCGGGCGGATCGTGGTGCAGGTCAAGCGCTACCGGAACACCGTGCCGCCGACGGCGGTACGGGACCTGTACGGCACGGTCCAGGACAAGGGGGCGAACAAGGGGGTGCTGGTCACCACCGCGTCCTTCGGGCCCGGGTCGTACACCTTTGCCAACGGCAAGCCGCTGGAGTTGGTTCCCGGGGCCGAGCTGGTGGAGCTGCTGCACCAGTACGGGCTCCGCGGGCGGCTGGGCCCGGGCGGCTCCGCGTCCCGAGCGGCCACCGTGCCGCCCGCGGCGGCTTCCGAGGCGCCGACGCTCGTGGACACGCCCGCGGCTCCGCCCGCCGACCACAACGTGCTGGGCATGTACTGGTCGGGATCGGTGGCCCTCGACGTGTGCGCGCTGGTCTGCACGGGCGGCCGGGTGCTGAGCGAGGACCACTTCGTGTTCTTCAACAACCCGCGCACGCCGGACGGCTCGGTCCGCTCCCGCCCGCACTCCGGCCCGGACAAGGCAGCGGTCGAGGTGGCGTTCGAGGGCCTGCCCGCACAGGCCGACCGGCTGGTGCTGGTGGCCGCCGTGGACCCCGAGGTCAACCCGGACGCGGACCTGTCGGGCTTCACCGAGGCCGGCATCCGGCTGCTGGACGCGGCGGGCGGGGAGCTGGGCCGTCTGGAGGTCTCCGACGGCCGGGCCGGCGAAACGGCCCTGGTGCTGGGCTCGTTCCGGCGGCGGGCGAACGGGGACTGGGACTTCGTGGTCGGCGGCAAGGGCTACCGCGGCGGCCTGGAGGCCCTGCTGGGCGACTTCGGCATCGAGGTGGCCTAGGGCCCGGGCCCTAGGGGGTGTCCTCCGGCCAGGCGGCCCGGTCCTGGCCCTCCGGGTCCTCCGGGTCCTCCGGGTCCTCCCCTGACGGGCTGCCGGCCTGCGCCGAGGGGTCCTCGCCGCGGTCCGCCGCCGGGACGTAGCGCAGGACGCCCCACATGCTCTCCGGCGGGGCCTGCTCGGGGGACTCGTCCCGACAGGCCTCCAGTTCGCGCAGCAGGGCCGGCCCGTCGGTGCCGCAGCCGATCAGGACGAGTTGCGTGCGGCGGGGCTCGCCCCGCCCCCAGGGGCCGGGGCCGAAGCGCAGGAAGCGGCCGACCGCGTGGACCTCGTACCGTTCCTGATGGCCGGGCACGCCGAACCAGACGAACCCCTTGATCCGGTAGAGGCCGGCCGGGCGCCGGTCGAGGAAGTCGATGAAGCGGCGCGGGGAGAGGGCCTGGTCGGAGGTGAACTCGACGCTCTCGTAGCGGGCGTGGGCGTGGTCCGCGTGGGCGTCGTGGCCGCCGTCGTCGGCCGCCTCCGCGATCAGGTCCTCGAAGGACAGCTGCCCGCGCGTCTCGGTCCAGGGGCGGCGGTCGAAGAGCAGTTCCGGGTCGATCCGCCCGTGGTCGGCGCCGACCAGGGGGGTCCCCGGGGCGCAGAGCCCGGCGAGCTCCCCCTCGATCCGGGCGCGTTCGGCGGGGTCCACCCGGTCGGTCTTGTTGAGCACCACCAGGTCGGCGACGGACAGGTGGCGGTCGGTCTCCGGGTGCGCGGTCCGCGTCCGGTCGAACTCCGCCGCGTCGACGACCTGGACCAGGCCGCCGTAGCGGATCGCGGGGTTCTCGTTGGCCACCAGCATCCGGACCATCTCCTGCGGCTCGGCGAGCCCGCTGGCCTCGATGACGATCACGTCGATGCGGTGGACGGGGGCGGCGAGCCTGTCCAGGTACGCGTCCAGCTCGCTGCCGTCGACGGCGCAGCACAGGCAGCCCCCGCCGAGGGAGACCATCGAGTCGCCGACCTGTCCGGCGACCGACATCGCGTCGATCTCGATCGAGCCGAAGTCGTTGACGACGACCCCGATCCGGGTGCCGCCCCGGTTGCCGAGGAGGTGGTTGAGGACCGTGGTCTTGCCGGAGCCGAGGAATCCGGCGAGGACCACGACGGGAATGGGCTGGACGCTGTTCACCCGGACGATCGTAGTCAGCCCGCGACGGGTACCGGCTGCGGCGGGACGGGGCCGGTGTAGCGCGCGGCCGGGCGGATGATCTTCGAGTCGGCGGCCTGCTCCAGGACGTTCGCGCTCCAGCCCACCACGCGGGCCGCGCAGAAGGTCGGGGTGAACATCTCGCGCGGCAGCCCGCAGAGCTCCATGACCACGCCCGCGTAGAACTCCACGTTGGTGTGCAGCTCGCGGCCGGGCTTGAGCTCGGCGAGGATCTCCTCCACCTGGCGTTCGACCTCGACGGCGAAGTCCACGAGCGGCCCGCCGAACTGCCGGGCGATGTCCCGCAGCATCCGCGAACGCGGGTCCTCGGTGCGGTAGACGGGGTGCCCGAAGCCCATGATCCGCTCCCCGGCCAGGACCCGCTCCCGGATCCACGGCCCGATGCGCTCCACCGTGCCGATGGCGTCCAGGGTGTCCAGGGCCCGGCTGGGGGCCCCGCCGTGCAGCGGGCCGGAGAGCGCCCCGATCGCCCCGGTGAGGCAGGCCGCGACGTCGGCGCCGGTCGAGGCGATGACGCGGGCGGTGAAGGTGGAGGCGTTGAAGCCGTGGTCGACGGTCGAGATCAGGTACCGCTCGACGGCGCGGGCCTTGACGGGGTCGGGCTCCTCGCCGGTCAGCATCCACAGGTAGTTGGCGGCGTACGGCAGGTCGTCGCGCGGCTCGACCGGCTCCAGGCCCTGCCCGAGCCGGTGCAGGGCGGTGAGCAGGGTGGGGACGGCGGCGCAGGCGGCGAGCGCGTCGGCGGCCCGGCGCCCGGGGTCGAGGTCGTAGACCGGGCGGAAGCCGGAGCAGGCGCCGAGCAGCGAGAGCGCGGTGCGCAGTCCGGCGAGGGGCCCGGAGAGGGCGGTGGCGCCGGCGAGGGCGGGGAGCGCGGCGCGGACCTCGGGGGGCAGGTGCCGCAGCGGGGCGGTCTCGGCGGCGAAGGCGGTCCGCCCGGCGGTGTCCGGGGGGAGCGTGCCGCGGAACATCAAGTGCCACACGTCCTCGAAGGTGCGGCTCTCGGCGAGCTCGACGGCCGAGTACTGGCGGTAGTGGTAGAAGCCCTCACGGCCCCGGACGTCACCGAGCCGGGTTTCGGTGACCACGACTCCCGCGAGACCGCGGGGTACTTCGACGGTGGTGTTCATGGATTGACCATCCATCCTTGATTGGATCGATGTCAATATTGATCGAATCAACATATGTAGGGTGTCCGTCATGAGCGAAGACGAGAGGCGGCTCACCACCCGGGAGGCCGCGCAGCTCCTCGGGGTGAAGCCCGCGACGGTGTACGCGTACGTGAGCCGGGGCCAGCTCGGCAGTCGCCGCGACGCGGCCGGGCGGGGCAGCACCTTCGACGCGCGGGAGGTGGAGGCCCTGGCCAGGCGCAGCCGGCGGGAGGCCGCAGCGCCCGCCGGGGAGCTCTCCGTGCGCACCTCGCTCACCCTCATCGAGGCCGACCGGTACTTCTTCCGCGGCGTCGACGCCGTCGGGCTGGCCTCGCGCCACCCCTACGAGGAGGTCGCCGAGTGGCTCTGGACGGGGAGCCTGCCGCGCGGGGCCCGGTTCACCGCTCCCCCGGAGGCGCTCGCCGCCGCCCGGCGGGCGGTGGCCGCCCTGCCCGAGCACAGCGGCCCTCTGGACCGGCTGCGGGTCGCGGTCGCCGCCGCCGCGGTGGTGGACCCGCTGCGCTTCGACCTGTCCGAGGAGGCGGTGCTCGGCTCCGCGCGCTGCCTGATCCCGACCCTGGTCGGCGCCCTGCCCGAGGCCGATCCGGCCGGGGCTCCTCCGGTCCGGACCCCCGAAGGCGGCGTGCCGCTCGCCCGGTCCCTGTGGTCCCGGCTGACCGGGGAGGAGCCGGACCCGGTGGCCGTGGGCGCCCTGGACCTGGCGCTCGCCCTGCTGGTCGACCACGACCTCGCCGCCTCCACCCTCGCGGTACGGGTGGCCGCCTCGGCGCGGGCCCACCCGTACGCGGCGGTCTCGGCCGGACTCGGCGCGCTGGAGGGCCCCCTGCACGGGGCGGCCGGCCGGCTCGCGCACCGGATGCTGGCGGAGGTCCTGGAGCGGGGCGGCGCCGCGCCCGTGGTGGCGGAGCACCTGCGCGCGGGACGCCGGGTCCCCGGGCTCGGCCACCGGCTGTACCGGGGCGAGGACCCGAGGGCGCGGGCGCTGTTCGGGCACCTGGAGGGGCTCCCGGGGGCCGCCCCGGCGCTCGGCGCGGCCCGGGACGTCGCGGCGGTGATGGCCCGGCACGGGCTGCACCCCAACGTGGACCTGGCGCTGGCGGCGCTGACGGTGTCCTGCGGGATGGCAGCCGAGGCCGGTGAGACGGTCTTCGCGGTCGCCCGGACGGCGGGCTGGATCGCGCACGCGCTGGAGGAGTACCAGGAACGCCCCCTGCGCATGCGCCCGAGCGGCCACTACACGGGCCCCCGCCCACCCCTCCCGCTGCCCTGACCGCCGCCGCCCGGGCCGGCGCGCGCCCCCTGCGGGTGGGCCTTCTCATAGACGGGGGAAATTCCGCTTCCGCCCCCGCCGACCTACGGTGCTAGTCATGCGGTTCCTCCCCACGGGCGCTCGGCGCCTCGGGCTGCCCCGACGGGCCGTCTCGCAGATCCTGCTGACCCAGCTGGCCATCGCGGCCGGGGTCGCCGTCCTGGCGACCGGGCTCTTCCTGGCCCCCCTGAGCCACCAGCTGGACGACCAGGCGATGCGGCGGGCCCTGGCCATCGCCCAGAGCGCGGCCGCGGACCCGTCCCTGGCCGCCGACCTCCTGCGCTCGGAGCCGGCACCGGACAGCCCCGTGCAGGCCGCGGCCGAACGCGTCCGCAGGGCGACCGGCGCCGAGTACGTGGTGGTCCTCGACCTCCGAGGGATCCGCCGCTCCCACCCCAGCGCCGACCGCATCGGACAGCCGGTCTCCACCGACCCGAGCGACGTCCTCGCCGGCCACGACGTGATGGAGATCGACGAGGGCACCCTGGGCCGCTCCGCCCGGGGCAAGGTCCCCCTGGTCGCCGCCGACGGGGAGGTCGTCGGCGCCGTCTCGGTCGGCATCGCCTACGACAGCGTCCGCGACCGGCTGCTCGCCGCCATCCCCGGACTGCTCGCCTACGCGGGCGGCGCCCTGGCGGCCGGTGCGCTGGCCGCCTACCTCCTCTCCCGCCGGATCCACCGGCAGACCCGCGACCTGGCCTTCTCCGACATCGCGGGCCTCCTCGCAGAGCGCGAGGCCATGCTGCACTCCATCCGCGAAGGCGTGATCGCCCTCGACCCCGACGACCGGGTGCGGCTCGTCAACGACGAGGCCGCCCGCCTGCTGGGCCTCCCCCCGGACGGCGCGGGCACCCTCGCCGGCCGGCCCCTGGACGAGATCCTCGGCCCGGGCCGCACCAGCGACGTCCTGACCGGGCGGGTCACCGGCCGCGACCTGCTCACCGTCCAGGGACCGCGGGTCCTGGTCGCCAACCGGAGGCCGACCGCCGACGGCGGTGCCGTCGCCACCCTGCGCGACCGCACCGAGGTGGAGCGCCTCGGCCGCGAACTGGACTCCACCAAGGGCCTGATCGACGCCCTGCGCGCCCAGGACCACGAGCACGCGAACCGCCTCCACACCCTCCTCGGCCTGCTCGAACTGGGCCTGCACGAGGAAGCCGTCGACTTCGTCAACGAGGTCGTCGGCGTCCACCGCACCACCGCCGAGCAGGTCACCGAGAAGGTCCACGACCCCCTGCTCGCGGCCCTGCTGGTGGGCAAGGCCACCGTCGCCGCCGAGCGCGGCGTCACACTGCGCCTCGCCCCGGCCGCGCTCCTCCCCGACGCACTGGTCGACCCGGGAGGCCTCGTCACGATCCTCGGCAACCTCGTCGACAACGCCCTGGACGCGGCGGCCGGCTCGGCCGCACCCCTGGTCGAGGTCGACATCCGCGCGCAGGGGCGCACCGCCGTGCTGCGGGTGCGCGACAGCGGCCCCGGGATCCCCGCCGGCCGGCACGAGGAGATCTTCACGGAGGGCTGGTCGACCAAGCAGCCCCAGGCCCACCGCGAGCGCGGGCTGGGGCTGGCCCTCGTACGCCGCCTCGCGGAGCGGCAGGGCGGCAGCGCACGGGCCGGGGCGGCAGAGGACGGAGGGGCGGAATTCTCCGTCGTGCTCCCGGAGGCCCTGCGATGAACGAGACCCCGATCCACGTATTGGTCGTCGACGACGACATGCGTGTTGCCAGGATCAACGCGGCGTACGTGGCGAAGGTTCCCGGGTTCCGGGTCCGCGCCGAGGTCCATTCGGCGGCCGAGGCCCTGGACTTCCTCACCGCCCAGCCCGTGGACCTGGTCCTGCTCGACCACTACCTCCCGGACGAGAACGGGCTCGACCTGGTCCGCCGGCTGCGCCAGCTCGGCCACCACACCGATGTGATCATGGTCACGGCCGCCCGGGACCTGGCCACCGTCCAGGCGGCCATGCGACTCGGCGCCCTCCAGTACCTGGTCAAGCCGTTCACCTTCGCCGGGCTGCGCACGAAGCTGGAGGCCTACGCCTCCCTGCGCCGCTCCCTCTCCGGCGGCGGCGAGGCCGAACAGGCCGAGGTCGACCGGATCTTCGGCGCCCTCGCCGCGGCCGGCACCCCGAACGAGCTGCCGAAGGGGCACTCCCCCACCACCGCGGAACTGGTCCGCCAGGTGCTGCGCGCCGCCGAAGGCCCCCTGTCCACCCAGCAGATCGCCGATCGCGCCGGCATCAGCCGGCAGACCGCCCAGCGCTACCTGAAGCTCCTGGACCGGGCCGGCCGCGTCACCCTCGCCCTGCGCTACGGCGAGACCGGCCGCCCCGAACACCGCTACGCCTGGCGCCCGTCGGACACCCCCTAGCAGGTCACACCGCGCCGGCCCCCGTCAGGGAACGGACCTCCGTCTCGGCGTGCTTGCGCTCGTCCGGCTCCTCCGCCGAGGTGACGGTGCCCAGCCAGCCGGCCAGGAAGCCGAGCGGGATCGAGACGATGCCCGGGTTCTGGAGCGGGAAGTACTGGAAGTCCACGCCCGGGAAGAGGGATTCGGGGCTCCCGGAGACCACGGGCGACAGGACCACCAGCAGCACCGCCGGGACCAGGCCCCCGTACACCGACCAGACCGCCCCCCGCGTGGTGAAGCCGCGCCAGAACAGTGAGTACAGCAGCACCGGCAGGTTCGCCGAGGCCGCCACGGCGAAGGCCAGCCCCACCAGGAACGCCACGTTCAGGTCCTGCGCGAGCAGCCCCAGGGCGATGGCCACCGCCCCGATCCCGACGGCCGCGGCCCGCGCCACGGCCACCTCGCTGCGCTGCCGGGCGTGGCGGCGCTTGAGGGAGGCGTACAGGTCGTGCGCGACGGAGGCCGACGAGGCCAGGGTGATCCCGGCGACCACCGCGAGGATCGTCGCGAAGGCGATGGCGGCCACGATCGCGAACAGGACCGCGCCCCCGGTGGACTCGGCGCCCCCGCCCAGGAAGGCCGCCAGCAGCGGTACGGCCGTGTTCCCTGAGGCGTTCGAGGCCCGCACCTCGTCCGGCCCGACCAGCGCGGCCGCCCCGAAGCCGAGGACGACGGTCATCAGGTAGAAGCCGCCGATCAGCGCGATCGCCCACACCACCGACCGGCGGGCCGCCCGCGCGGTCGGGACGGTGTAGAAGCGCGACAGGATGTGCGGCAGCCCGGCCGTGCCGAGGACCAGGGCGAGCCCGAGGCTCATGAAGTCGACCCGGGCGGTCCAGTCCCCGCCGTACCTGAGGCCGGGGCTGAGGAAGCGGGCCCCGTGCCCGCTGCGCTCGGCGGCGCCGGTGAGCAGCTGGTCGAGGTTCCCGTGGAAGCGGAGCAGGACGAGCACGGTCAGGGCCACCGCCCCGCCCATCAGCAGCACCGCCTTGACGATCTGGATCCAGGTGGTGGCCCGCATCCCGCCGAAGGTCACGTAGACCACCATCAGCGCCCCGACCCCGATCACGGTCAGGGTCCGGGCGGCGGGGCCCGAGTCCGAGAGCAGCAGGCCCACCAGGCTGCCCGCCCCGACCATCTGCGCGACCAGGTAGAGCACGGAGACAACGACCGAGGAGGTGCCCGCGGCGATCCGGACGGGCCGCTCGCTCATCCGGGCGGCGACCACGTCGGCCAGGGTGAACCGGCCGCAGTTGCGGACCAGTTCGGCGACCAGGAACAGCACCACGAGCCAGGCGACGAGGAAGCCCACGGAGTACAGCAGGCCGTCGTAGCCGAAGAGGGCGATCAGCCCGGAGATGCCCAGGAAGGAGGCGGCCGACATGTAGTCGCCGGCGATGGCGAAACCGTTCTCCATGGGGGAGAAGAGGCGTCCGCCCGCGTAGAACTCCTCGGCCGAGCCGTGCCGGTTGCGGCTGACCCACGTGGTGATGCCGAGGGTGACCGCGATGAAGGCGCTGAAAAGGATCAGCGCGAGGGTCTGGTGCTCGGTGGTCACGCCCCCTCACCCCGGAACGTCCTCGTCCGCGCCCGGCCGCCCTCCTGCTCGCGGGCGGCCGCCCGGCCCTGTGCGCGCTCCTGCGCCCGCTCCTGCACGCGTTCCTGCTCGAAGACCGTCCAGCGCAGGTCGAGCGCGGCCCGGTCCCGGCGCAGCCGGGCGTGCCGGGCGTACGCCCAGGTCAGCAGGAAGGTGCTGAGGAACTGCCCGAGACCGGCCAGCAGGGCCACGTTGACCGCGCCGGCCACGGGCCGGGCCATGAGCCCGGGTGCCGCGGTGGCGGCGACCACGTAGGCGACGTACCAGAGGAGGAAGCCGGCGGTCGCGGGCACGACGAACCTTCGGTAACGGCCCCTGACCTCCTGGAAGGCAGCGCTGCGCTGCACTTCGAGATAGATCTCGGATGCGCCGGGCGCCGTCCGGTTTCCGGGGACCGGGGGGACCTGGGCCGGGACGGTGTCCGCGCCCTCGCCCCAGCCCACGGCCAGCGCGTCGTACCAGGGGTCGTCCAACCGGATCGTTCCGGCATCACGACCTTCGTGCTTGTCCACCGAACTCTCCTTGTCCGCCGCCGCATTGGCCGCGTGCCCACAAGGATGTGCCGGATGGTCGGTTTCCGGACTGATGTCCCGGTGCTCTTCACCCCTTCAGGTGATGGAACGAGCGGCACCGGTGTGCCGGAACGCCGTTTCCGCCCCGCGCGGTACCGGCCGTGGCCGGCCGGTACCGCAGGGGGTCAGGCGTCGATGCGCGAGCGGTCGAGGGTCGCCGCGGAGCCGGTGATGAACTCCTTGCGCGGGGCCACCTCGTTGCCCATGAGCAGGTCGAAGACCTGCTCGGCGGAGTCCAGGTCGCCGATGTTGATCCGCCGCAGGGTGCGGTGGCGGGGGTCCATGGTGGTCTCCGCCAGCTGGTCCGCGTCCATCTCGCCGAGGCCCTTGTAGCGCTGGATGGCGTCCTTGTACCGGATGTTCTTGCGCTGGTACTCCAGCAGGGTCTGGCGCAGCTCGTTGTCCGAGTACGTGTAGACGTACTTGTCCTGGCCCTTCTTGGGCTGGACCAGCTCGATCCGGTGCAGCGGCGGCACGGCCGCGAAGACCCGGCCCGCCTCGACCATCGGGCGCATGTACCGCTGGAAGAGCGTGAGCAGCAGGCAGCGGATGTGCGCGCCGTCCACATCGGCGTCGACGAGGAGGACGATCTTCCCGTAACGGGCGGCGTCGATGTCGAAGGTGCGGCCCGAGCCGGCTCCTATGACCTGGATGATCGCCCCGCACTCGGCGTTCTTGAGCATGTCCGAGACCGAGGACTTCTGGACGTTGAGGATCTTGCCCCGGATCGGCAGCAGCGCCTGGAACTCGGAGTTCCGCGCGAGCTTGGCCGTACCGAGGGCGGAGTCCCCCTCGACGATGAAGAGCTCGCTGCGGTCCACGTCGTCGCTGCGGCAGTCGGCCAGCTTGGCCGGCAGCGAGGAGGATTCCAGGGCCGTCTTCCGGCGCTGCGCCTCCTTGTGCTGGCGCGCCGCGATCCGGGTCCGGGCGGCCGCGACGATCTTCTCCATCACCGCGCGGGACTGCTGCTTGTCGTCGCGCTTGGTGGAGGTCAGGAAGGCCTTGAGCTCCTTGGCGACGACGGCGGCCACGATCCTGGTGGCCGCGGAGGTGCCGAGGACCTCCTTGGTCTGGCCCTCGAACTGCGGTTCGGCGAGGCGGACGGTCACGACCGCGGTCATGCCCTCCATGGCGTCGTCCTTGACCACGTCGTCCTCGGCGACGCGCAGGAGCTTCGCGGAGCGCAGCACCTCGTTCACGGTCTTGGTGACCGCGCGTTCGAACCCGGAGACGTGGGTGCCGCCCTTGGGGGTGGCGATGATGTTCACGAAGGACTTGACGCCGGTCTCGTACCCCGTGCCCCAGCGCAGGGCGATGTCCACGCCGAGCTCGCGGGTGACCTCGGTGGGGGTCATGTGGCCGCGGTCGTCGAGGACCGGGACGGTCTCCTTGAAGGTCCCCGTGCCGGTCAGGCGCAGCACGTCGCAGACGGCCTTGTCCTGGGCGAGGTACTCGCAGAACTCGCTGATCCCCCCGTCGAAGCGGAAGGTCTCCTCGGTCTTGCCGGCGCCGTCGATGCCGCGCTCGTCCCGGACGACGATGGTCAAGCCGGGGACGAGGAAGGCCGTCTGGCGGGCGCGCTGGTAGAGGGTCTCCAGGGAGAGCCGGGCGTCCTTGAGGAAGATCTGCCGGTCGGCCCAGTAGCGGATCCGGGTGCCCGTCTTCCCCTTGGCGATCCGCTTGGCCTTGCGCAGGCCGTTCCCCGGGTCGAAGGGGCTCTCGGGGCCCTGCTCGGTGAAGAGGCCGGGGACGCCGCGGCGGAAGCTGATGGCGTGGGTGGAGCTGTTCCGGTCGACCTCGACGTCCAGGCGGGCGGAGAGGGCGTTGACCACGGAGGCGCCGACGCCGTGCAGGCCGCCGGAGGCGGCGTAGGAGCCGCCGCCGAACTTGCCGCCGGCGTGCAGCTTGGTCATGACGACCTCGACGCCGGACAGGCCGGTCTTGGGCTCGACGTCGACCGGGATGCCGCGGCCGTTGTCGCGGACCTCGACCGAGGCGTCGTCGTGCAGGATCACCTCGATGTGGTCGCAGTAGCCGCCCAGGGCCTCGTCGACGGAATTGTCGATGATCTCCCACAGGCAGTGCATCAGGCCTCGGCTGTCGGTGGAGCCGATATACATGCCGGGGCGCTTGCGGACGGCCTCGAGGCCTTCGAGGACGAGCAGGTGCCGCGCGGTGTAGTTGGAACCGTCCCGGTCTGCTCCGGACAGCAGCGCGCTGGAAGGCACGGACGTGTCGGCGGTCACGCAGTTCGCTCCTCGCTGAATTTCTTTTCTGGCCCGGTCGGGCGCAGGGGTGGCTGGGTCGCCGGTCGAAGGGTACCGAGGCCTGGTAGAGCCGATGCAACGCCACCCACGTGGGTTCCACAGCCTAGTGCAGATCCGCACGGGTGTTCGATCCCCCGTGAGGGTGAAGCAAACATCACGTTCCCTTCGAGGCATGAACCATTTAGGGTTCGGGCACGTCCTCATGAACAACCGGCACTCACGCCGGGGGGGACGAGAACTGCTACAAGCGAACGACTGACAACGCGAAACCGTAAAGCAACGCAATACGGCTCCTTCGCCGCCAACCGGCAGCAGCCGGCCAGCTTCGGAAGGAAGTTTCGAGGAAAAGCCGCGAGCGGGAACGTTTTCGGCCTGGTTGGATGTTGACCCTGGTACGACAGCTCGTCGAGCTAGAGAAGAGGCGACGTGACTACTGTTCTGACACCCGCGACCCCGCTGACGGCCGCTGACCGATGCGACCGTTGCGGCGCCCAGGCATATCTGCGCGTCGTCCTCCTGAGCGGTGGTGAACTGCTCTTCTGCGCCCACCACGGGCGTAAGTTCGAGCCGGAACTCAAGAAGATCGCCGCGGAAATACAGGATGAGACCGAGCGGCTTACGTCCGCTCCGGCCGCCAGCGCGGCCGACGAGGACCGCTGACACAAGGCCTGCACCTCGCATCCGACGAGCCAGGACCGGCCAGGCCGGTCGACGGGCGGCACCCCTGAGATCCAGGGGTGCCGCCCGTCCTCATGTCCGCATGCCTTCCGGGTACCGCGGGGCGCCCTGAGGCGTCCGGGAGGCCCCGGAGCCCCCGTGGGTCTTCCACCGCGCGGAGCGCCCGCCCCCTGCGGCGCCCACACCCCCTTCCCGGGGCCTGCGGGGCGCCTGGAGCCCCTCCGGACGCCCCGCGCGGTGCCCTAGACCCCGCTCGGCCGCGAGCGCCTCTCGGGGCCGCTCACGAAGTCGACCAGCGGTGCGATCCGGGTGTACACCCCCGGGCTGTCGGCGCGCCCGCAGCCGCGCCCCCAGGACACCAGCCCGATGAGCCGCCCCTGCGCCACCAGCGGTCCGCCGCTGTCCCCCTGGCAGGCGTCCTTCCCGCCCGAGCTGTCGCCCGCGCACACCATGGATTCCTCCCGGTACTGCCCGTCCGAGTCCCCGGGGTACGCCCGGTGGCAGACCTCGTCGGCCAGTACGGTGACCCGCGCCGCCCGCAGCCCGTACGCGTAGTCGCCGAAGCCGCTGGTGTCGCCCCAGCCGTACACGCTCGCCACGGTGCCCGCCCCGTAGGCGGGGTGGCCCGCCCCGGCCATGGGGAGCACGTGGTCCGCCGGCACCGGTTCGGCCAGCTCCAGCACGGCGAGGTCCCCGGCGTTGGTCCCGGGGTCGTAGGCGGGGTTGACCCGGGCCCCGGCGACCGCGATCTCGCGGCCCTCCGGCGCGCGGAGCTCCGTACGTCCGGTGATCACGCGGAAGTCGGCCACGGATTCGACCGGGCCGCCGAGTACCTGGCGGCCGAGGCAGTGGGCCGCCGTCACCACGGTCGTCGGCGCGACGATGACGCCGCCGCAGAACTGCCCGTCACGGATACCCCCGAACCGGTCACGGCTGGCGAGCGCCACCACCCAGGGGCTGTCGGCGACCCGTACCGGGCTCCCGCCTATGACGACGCTGTCCGCGGCCACCCTGGGTGCCTGGGCCAGCGGCACCGCGGCCGCTCCCGCCACCAGGGTCAGAGCACCCGCCAGGGCACGGGCGAAGGGACGACTCATGAGGCCTCCTGACTCTGAGTGTGCTCGACTACACCCAGAGTGGGATGACCGGGGAACATGCGCACCTGCTGCCCCGGGCCGGGCCCGCGGGCCCGACGCAGCGGTCGAAGGCCGGTCGAGGACCGCCCCGCGTCCGCTCGACGCCCGGTCGGGGCCGGCCCGGCCCGGGTGGCGGCACGCCTCCGGAGCCGCCTGCGGGCCGGCCCGCGGACCGGATCAGTCCAGGTAGTCGCGCAGGACCTGCGAGCGCGACGGGTGGCGCAGCTTCGACATGGTCTTGGACTCGATCTGGCGGATGCGCTCGCGGGTGACCCCGTAGACCTTGCCGATCTCGTCGAGGGTCTTGGGCTGCCCGTCGGTCAGTCCGAAGCGCATCGAGACCACTCCGGCCTCGCGCTCGCTCAGCGTGTCGAGCACGGAGTGGAGCTGCTCCTGCAGGAGCGTGAAGCTCACGGCGTCGGCCGGGACGACCGCCTCGGAGTCCTCGATGAGGTCGCCGAACTCGCTGTCGCCGTCCTCGCCGAGCGGGGTGTGCAGGGAGATCGGCTCGCGGCCGTACTTCTGGACCTCGATGACCTTCTCGGGGGTCATGTCCAGTTCCTTGGCCAGCTCCTCCGGGGTGGGCTCGCGGCCCAGGTCCTGGAGCATCTGGCGCTGCACGCGGGCGAGCTTGTTGATCACTTCGACCATGTGCACCGGGATGCGGATGGTGCGGGCCTGGTCGGCCATGGCGCGGGTGATCGCCTGCCGGATCCACCAGGTGGCGTACGTGGAGAACTTGTAGCCCTTGGTGTAGTCGAACTTCTCCACCGCGCGGATCAGACCCAGGTTGCCCTCCTGGATCAGGTCCAGGAAGAGCATGCCGCGGCCGGTGTAGCGCTTGGCCAGCGAGACGACGAGGCGGAGGTTGGCCTCCAGCAGGTGGTTCTTGGCGCGGCGGCCGTCCTCGGCGATGATCTCCAGCTCGCGCTTGAGCTTGGGGGCCAGCTTGTCGGAGTTCGCCAGCTTGTCCTCGGCGAACAGACCGGCCTCGATGCGCTTGGCGAGTTCGACCTCCTGCTCGGCGTTGAGGAGGGGGACCTTGCCGATCTGCTTGAGGTAGTCCTTGACGGGGTCGGCGGTGGCGCCGGCCACGACGACCTGCTGGGCGGGGGCGTCGTCCTCGTCGTCGGAGATGACGAAGCCCTTGTTCTCCCCGCCTTCTTCCTCCTCCTCGGCCTCCGCCTTCGCGGCGTCCGGGCCCTCGCCGAGGACCTCCTCGTCGCCCTCGTCGCCGTCCTTCTTGGCCGCGGTCTTCTTCGCTGCGGTCTTCTTCGCGGCCGTCTTCTTGGCGGGTGCGGCCTTCTTGGCCGCCGTCTTCCTCGCCGCCGTCTTCTTGGCGGCGGGCTCTGCCGCCGGCTCCCCGGAGAGCACGTCGGCGGTGTCGGGGTCCGCCGCCCCCGCCTCCGCGATGGTGTCGGCCACGGCCGGGGCGGCCGCCGTCTTGGCCGCGACGGTCTTCGTCGCCGTCCGCTTCGCGGGAGTCTTCGCTGCGACGCTCTTGCGTGGGGTGCGCTTGGGCGACTCCGCGGCACTGACCATCAGCGTCACACCCTCTTCCTCGAGGATCTGGTTGAGGCTGCGCAGGACATTCTTCCACTGGGTCGCAGGAATCTGGTCAGCCTCGAAGGCCCGACGCACGTCATCGCCGGCGATCTGCCCCTCGGCCTTGCCCCGCTCGATGAGCGCCATCACAGACTCGGAATCGGCGATCTCCGGCGGGAGCGTACGGGATGTGCTGGCCGACACGAACAACCTCTCGGAACGATGGGAACGGCTTCCGACCCCGGCGTGGTGCTGGACCGGAGCCGACGACCACCGACTGGGGATGGGCCGGGGGCGCGGGCAGGGGCCGGGGAGCTGCACAGCATCCCCAAGGGCTGCTGTCTTCCCTCCGTCGGCCATCACCTCTTAGGTCATCGCGTGACGTCGCGGAGCGTTACGCCCAATCTTCGTGTCCCGACCGCAGCGCTTCGTGGCCTGCGTCACACCCCGTGCGCGGCCGGACCGGACCCGCGACCGTCCGCGACCGCCCGGAGCCCCGCGGGCGGAGCCCCCGCACGCCGCTGTCGCCGGGCCCGGGGGCCCGGCGACCGGTGGTGCGCTCCCACGCCCCCGTGCGTCGGAGCGTCAGTGCTCGCGCGGGGCGGGGACCACGCGCTCGACCTCCGGATGCACCGTCAGGAGCTGGCGCATGGCGCTCTCGGCACCGGCGCCGTCGCCGGAGGCGAGGGCCTCCACCATCCGCGCGTGGTGTGCCACGCAGGTCTCGCTGGGGCGGTCGCAGGAGGTGATGGGGCTGCCGGAGACCTGGAGGGCGGCGGACACGATGCCCGAGAGGTGCTCCAGCATGCGGTTGCCCGCGACCTGGATCAGGAGCGAGTGGAATTCGTTGTCGGCGCGGGCGAAGGTGATCGCGTCACCCTGGCCGAGGGCGTGGCCCATGATCTCGACCATGTCGCAGAGGCGCTGCTGGACGTCCGGGCGGTCGTGTCCGGCGGCGAGGCGCGCGGCCAGCGGCTCGATCGTCCAGCGGAGCTCGTTGAGCTCGCGGCGCTGGTCGTCGCGCTGGGGGCCGAAGGCGCGCCACTCGATGATGTCGGGGTCGAGGAGGTTCCAGTCGGCGACGGGCCGGACCCGGGTGCCGACGTTGGGGCGGGCGCTGACGAGGCCCTTGGCCTCCAGGACCCGGAGCGATTCGCGGACGACGGTGCGGGAGACCTCGAAGCGCTGGCCGATCTCCTCGGGGACCAGCGGCCGGTCCGCGCCGAGGTCGCCGGAGACGATCATCTGGCCGAGCTGCTGGACGAGTTGGCCGTGCAGTCCGCGGCCGCGGCTGCCGGCCGCCCGGCGTCCGACGCGGCTCAACTCGACGTCGGCGCCGTCCCAGTGGGGTGGTCCGACCCGGTCGGAGCCCGCGGTCTCCGCGTAGGGGTAGCGGTCGAGTTCGCCCGGGCCGGCGAGGCCGGTGTCGGCATGGCGGGCGGCGGTCATCATGGTGTGCGCAAGGGTACTCACGAATCCTTTGTCGGCCGTGCCTCCATGACCCTTGAGGTCTTTGGTGAAAAGCACACGAAAGGGTGATCGGTGCCACCTACGCAATTGACGCCTTATCGTAAGGAACCGGGCCTTTTACGGGGAGTTGCGGTCCCCTTCGCCTGATTCCGTGCGAACCGGACTTCTACGGTCGCCCCGTAGTCGCCTCCCGTACCGGAACGATCACCAACGGACTCTGGCGCGCAGTCCTGTGAACCCATAGGCGCACAACAGGACCATCAACGACAACACCAGCGCGGTGCCGACGGGTTGGGCCATCACCCGAAGGGCCCCCAGCACGAAGCGGTCCCCTTCCGGGGGCCACGGCGCGGAGGCCAGCTCGCGCAGCCGGGAGGCGACTCCGCTCGCGGGGTACGCGGACTGCCCCTCCAGTGCCTTGCGCACCAGCGGCACGACCGCCACCGGTACGGCGAGCACCGCGCCCAGGCCCGCGAGGGCGGACCGGAAGACCGCGGAGGCGAGCACCCCGGCCCAGGCGCAGCCGACCAGCAGCCCGGCCCAACTCGCGGCCGGGGCGAGCCACTCGGCCGGGGCGCGCAGCGGGGCGGCTCCGAAGACGAGGCGGAGCGCGGCGGCGTCGGCGGTGACCGCGAGGGCCCCGAGCACGAGGGCGAGGGCGGCGCACACCCCGAGCTTGGCGGTGAGCAGCCCCAGCCGGCGCGGCACGGTGCCCCGGTCGGCGGCGAGGGCGGGGTAGCGGTACTCCTCGCCGAAGGCCAGGGCCCCCAGCAGTCCGGCGCCGAGCGCGGCCGGGGGCAGCGGGAACGGCTCCGGCCAGGCGGCGAGGATCCGGTTCTGCGGGGCGTGGCCGGCGCGGGCGAGCACGAGGGCGGTGACGGCGGAGACGGCGACGACGAGGGCTGCGGTGAGGAAGGGGGTGGCGGTGCCGAAGGCGCGGCGCAGCTCGTAGCGCAGCGGCCGCAGCGGGCCGCCCACGCGGCGCACCGCCGGGGCGGGGCGCGCGGGCCGGGCGTGGCGGGCCCGTCGCGCGAGGGGCCGCGTACGCCCGGCGGACTCGGGGGCGGGCGCCCCGGTGGGCGCGGCCGGGGCTCCGCCGGCCGGTTCGGCGCGGCCCGCGGCGGCGCATCCGCCACCGGCGGCGGATCCTGGTGTCGGGGCGGGGCCGGGGCCTGCACCGGGTACGGGGCCGGCACCGGCGGCAGGGCCCGGGACGGGGCCGCTGCCGGGTAGGGGGCCGGTGTGGGGTCGGGGTTCCGCTGGGAGGCCCGTGTCGGCGCCGGCCGTGACGGTGACGGCGCCCTGGCCGGTGCGGGCCTGCGCCGCGGCCTCCACCCGGGCCTCGGCGCGGGCCTCCACCCGGACCCCCGAGCCGGTCCGGGTGCGGGCCTGCGGCACGGGCGGGACGGGTGCTCCGGTGTCGCCCGTCTCGTCCGCGAGCTGGTGGACCAGTACGCCGTGGCGGAACGCGGCCTCGCCGACCTCGGCACAGTTGCTGCCGTACACCGAGAGCCGGCTGCCGCTCTCCTCGACGATCTCCACCACCCGGTGCGCGGCGCGGGCCTCGCGGCCCAGTACGTCGGCCAGTCGGGCGGCGTGCGGGGTGCGCACGGCGACCCTGGGCCGCAGCCGGGTGCGCGCGAAGTCCGCGGCGTCCTGGTCGGCGACGAGCCGGCCCGAGGCGATGGAGACGACCCGGTCGGCGCTGCGGGCCGCCTCCTTCGCGTCGTCGGTGGTGAAGAGCACGGCGCCGCCCAGGGAGGCGTGGCCGCGCAGCAGGCCGTGCAGCCAGGCCCGTTCGCGGGGGGCCAGTCCTGCCGTGGGCTCGTCGAGGAGCAGGGTGCAGGGGTCGGCGAGCATGGCCGCGGCCAGCCCCACCCGGCGGTCCATCCCGGCCGAGAGGGACCCGAGCCGCTGGTCGCGCAGGCCGCCGATGCCGACGACCTCCATCATGGCGTCGGCCCGCGAGGCCGGGACGCCGACGGCGGCGCAGAGCATCCGGAGCTGGTTGCGGACCGTCCGCGACGGGTGTCCGGGGACGTCTCCGAGGAGGACCCCGACCTCCCGGCCCGGATGCGGGATCCGGTGCAGCGGGCGGCCGCGGAAGTAGGTGACGCCGCGGCCCGGTTCGAGTTCGAGCATGAGCCGCAGGGCGGTGGTCTTGCCCGAACCCGGCTCTCCGAGCAGGGCGGTCACGCACCCCGGACGGGCCTCGAAGGTGAGGTCGTCCACGAGGGGCGGGAGATCTCGACGGGGTGTGCTGGTGAGTCCGATGGCCTGGAGCATCGCTTCTCTCGCGGGGTGTGAGACCGCTTTGCGGCAGCGTGAGTACCGCATGCAAGATAGCGCGATATGTCCGATTTTGTACGCAACCGGTCCGCATCCGTACCGATATGGCCGCAGGCCGGGCCCCGGACGGCGGAGGGCACCGCCGGAACCCCGGCGGATCAGACCTCCGGGCGCAGCATCGGCGGGTTGAGCAGGGTGGCCCCGCCGGCCCTGAACAGCTGGGCGGGCCGCCCGCCCTGACGGGTGGTCGTCCCCCCGGCGGGCACCAGGAACCCGGGGGTCCCGGTGACCTTGCGGTGGAAGTTGCGCGGGTCGAGCGCCACGCCCCACACGGCCTCGTACACCCGGCGCAGCTCGCCGACGGTGAACTCGGGCGGGCAGAAGGCGGTGGCCAGCGAGGAGTACTCGATCTTCGAGCGGGCCCGCTCGACGCCGTCGGCGAGGATCGTCGCATGGTCGAAGGCGAGCCCGGCGGAGGCCTGGTCGGGGCCCTCGAAGAGTTCGTCGACGGGCGCCCAGCGGGCGCTGTTGGCGTCGCCGCCGGCGCGCGGGGCGGGCAGGTCCGGCGCGAGCACCAGGTGGGCCACGCTGACCACCCGCATCCGGGGGTCGCGCTTCGGGTCCCCGTAGGTGGCGAGCTGTTCGAGGTGCGCTCCGTTGTCCACGCCGGGCGCGGCCGGATCGTGCGCGCACAGGCCGGTCTCCTCGGCGAGTTCCCGGGCCGCGGCGCCCGCCAGGTCCTCGTCCCCGCGCACGAAGCCGCCAGGCAGCGCCCAGCGCCCCTGGAACGGCTGCTCACCCCGTCGCACGACCAGCGCGCAGAGCGCGTGGCGCCGCACGGTGAGCACGACCAGGTCGACGGTGACGGCGAAGGGCGGATAGGCCGACGGGTCGTAGGGCGACATGCCGCGATCATAGTCGTCTGCCTGACGATAAACAGTCGTTTCGTGATCCCGAGGACGGTGATCTGGACCCCAGTCAGGATTCTCCCGAGCACCGGGGGCCACCGCGCGGGCTTCCGCTCAGCCTCCCAGCTGGAGCCCATCGGCCGCCTCCTCCACCATGCCGACGCCGAGGCGGCTGATGCGGACGGTGAACGGTTCCCCCGCCACCCGCAGTCCGGCAAGGCGCAGCGCACCGAGCGGGGCGCCCGCCCTCGGGGCCACGGCAACCGTGCCCGCCGGGGCGTCCGGGCGGATGCCGGCCAGGGCGGTGAGCACGTGGATCCCCGCGGCCGCGGCCACCGCGGCGGGCCGGCAGGCCGCCGGGTGCGGCAGGGGCACGCTGCCCGCGGTGCGCTGCTCGGCGGCGTGCATCTCCGGCAGCCGGTACCCGAAGGCCTCCGCCGCGTCGAGCAGGCCCCGCAACAGCCCGGCGGCCTCCTTCTCGAAGCCGGCCTGGGCCAGGCCGGCCACCGCGACGGCGCTCTCGTGTGCCCGGACCGCTCCCGACCTGTGGCCGAAGGGGTTGTGTCCGGGCTCTCGGGCCGCCATGCTCCGCAGCCCCCATCCCGAATCCATGGCGGGGGCTCCGAGCAGCCGCGCGAGCTGTTCCGTGCGGACGGCGTCCAGCAGCCCGGGCGCCATCCGGCCCCCGCCGAGCAGGCCCGTGTCCAGCAGGTGCGCGGCGGCTCCGGTGAGCCGGGGCAGCGGCCGGCCGTCGGGGTGCAGGGCGGCGGCGGGGCGACCGCCGTCCGGGCCGTCGATCCAGAACCGGGCCCGGAACCTCTCCCGCAGGGCGGCCGCCCACTCCCGCCACTCCCCCGCTGCGCCGCGCCCGCACCCGTCCAGCAGGTCGGCGCCGAGCAGCGCGGCCCTGTACGCGTGGGCCTGGGTCTCGCAGCGCCGTGGCCCCGGGTCGGGGTCGGCCAGGAACCCGTCCTCCCCCAGCGCACCGCGCAGCCAGTCCAGGCAGCGCTCCGCGACGGGCAGCAGCCGGGCCACCTCCTCCTCGGGCAGGCCCCACCGCCGGGCCTCGGCGAGCACCGCCGGGAAGCCGAGGGTGGCTTCGGTCCCGGTGCACCCGGGCGGCAGCTGCGGCCCGGCGGCCCGCAGCGGACCCGGGATCTTCCCCGCGTCCGGGCCCCGGCCCCCGGTCTGCCCCCGGGCCAGGATCCGCAGCGTGGCGGCGGCCAGTCCGGTGCCGAGCGGCAGCGCCATCCGCGCGGCCCACAGCGACTCCGCCGGGGCCGGCCCGAGCCGCCACGGCACTCCCGCCGCCGCGAAGGCGTCGCCGGGTTCCGCGGGGTCCCGCAGGAGCAGTGCCCGGAGGTCTTCGACACTGGTGCGGAACCACGCCTCGGCCCTCGGGTCGTCCCCCTCGGCGCGGGCTGCGGCCAAGGGGTTCGCGACCTGCCCCGCGGGGGCCCGCGCGGTGCGGTCCCGGGTGGTGCGCAGCTCGATGGTGCGGGACTCGCCGGGGCCGAGTTCGAGCTCCCACCGCAGCAGCCCGGCCGAGGCGAGGGCATCGTCGGGGGCCGGCTCGGCGGTGGTGACCGCGAGGGCGTCCCCGCTGCTCCACCGCAGTCCGGCGGCGTGCACCCCGGCGGCGATCTCCGGCCCGGCGCGGCCGGCGGCCACCGCGCCGAGGTCGGCCAGGTCGGTGCCGAGGGAGAGCTCCACGGGCAGGCGCAGGGGGCGGGCGGCGAAGCTGCGCACGGTGATCCGCTCGGTGCCGTCGGCGTGGCGGATCCGTTCGACCCCGATGTCGGGATCCGGCCCGGGTTCGATGCCGGTGCGGACGGTGGCGGTGAAGGAGGCCCGGTCCGCGCCGATGCTGCGGCCCTGGAGGGCGACCGGGTCCCGGCCTGCGACGCGCAGCACGCAGCGGGAGAGCAGCCGGCGCCCGGAGCGGTAGATCCCGTCGATCCCCCGCCCGGTCAGCTGGCCGTGCTCGGGCGAGATCGCCAGGCAGGGCGCGGCGACACAGATGACCGCCCCGTGCACGGGAGGCAGCTCGACCCGCCGCCCGGGACCGGCGCCCGTCTGCCCGGGCATCCCGCCACCCGAACCCGTTCCCTCGGACGGTCCGGGCGGCAGCCCCGCAGCAGTGCCCCGCCCCGCGGGGCCCGGCACTCCGTCGGCAGCGGACGGCTGCTCCGACACCCGCCCCGAAGCCGGCCCGGCCGGCGCGCCGGCCCCCGGCAACAGGCCGCCCGGCCCGGCCGAGTCGCCCAGGCGCTCCGGCGGGTGCTCCGTCCGGGATCCGGGGGCGGGGGCCGCCGGGCGGGGCGCCGGGGTGGGAGGGGGCCCGGACGGGCCGCTTCGGGGTACGGGGGGAGCCATGTGCCGCCTTGTCTGCGCTCCGGCCGGTTCTGCGGGGCGGCGGCGCGGCCGGGCCCCCACCACCCCCCAGCTGAACGCCCCCACCCCCGCCCGGGTCACGGGCCCCGGTGGCGGCTGCCCGTACCGGACGGCCCGGCCCGGGCGCGCGGCCCGGCCCGCCGGACCCCGCAGGAGCCTCCCCGGGCCGCGACGGGGGCTCACTGCCCGCGCCCCTCGGTGCGGCGGGAGGCGCGGTGGCGCTGTCCCGTGCGGCGGCCCGGCGGGCGGGTGGCTCCGGCGGGCCGCTTGCGGCCCGGCTCCCGCCGCCTGCGCTCCTCCCGGAGGCACTCCCGCAGCCCTTCGGGGTCGATGCCCTCGTTGCAGGCGTGGTGGAGGAGCTGGGCGAACCTGTACTCGGCGTCGGCCCGCAGGGCCAGTCCGAACGCGATCCGGGCGGTCGGCTCGTCCCCGGTGGACCACGAGACCCAGCCGGCCAGGGTCAGCGGGGCCGCGGCGTGTTCCCCGTAGGCGCCGACGCAGCGCCTGGCCAGGGCCCGCCAGAGCCGCAGGGCGGGTGCGGCCTCCTCGTCCTCCATCCACTCGGCGGCGATGTCGCGGATCTCCCGGTCCTGGAGTCCGAGGATCACGGCGGCGGCCTCGTCGTGGCCGAGCAGTGCGTCGTCCCAGTCGTCGGCGCGGGGTCCGCCCTCGGCGGGCGGTGCCTGCGTCAGCCGCGTCATCAGGGTCCGCGCCATGGCGAGGGTCTGTGCGCCGACCTCCTCCCGGGTCGTCCCGTCGAGGATCCGCGGGACCAGGGCGGTGGCGGCCCGCTCCAGCGCCTCTTCCTGATCGGCGGCCCAGGCACCGACGAGCGGGGTCAGCCGGCCCTCGATCTCCTTGAGGGAGCCCCGGACCTGGAGCCCCGCGAAGGTGGCCGCGGCGGCCATCACCGAGGTGCCGGGCGGGGTCAGCGGGTTGCCCTCTGCCGGGCAGCAGCCGTCGTCGCCGCAGGTGTAGGACCAGTAGCGGCCGGCGGAGAGGCACAGCGCCTCCAGGACGGGCACGTCCAGGGCGCCGCAGGCGATCCGCAGCCGCTGGGCGAACGGCCGCAGCCGGGTCATGACCCGCTGCCCGCTCTCGCCGCCCCTGGGGTCCTGGCAGAGGAAGACCACGATGCCGTCGGGCTTGGCGGCGCGCCGTTCGCTGCCGCGGACGAGGCATTCGGCGACCTGCCGGGCGGTGTCCTCCCATTCGGCCGGGGCGAGGGGGATGCCCACGCGCAGCCGGCCGCCGAAGCGTCCGTTCTCGCCGTGCACGGCGACCATGACGAGGGAGTCGGTGGGGTGGAAGCCGAGCATGTAGGGCAGCGCGTCGGCCAGTTCCGCCGGGCTGCGCAGGGTGATCTGGGGTTCGGCGGGGGTTCCGGACGGGCTGATGGAGGGCCGTCCGGACGGGGCGGACGGGCTGGATGATTCGTGGTTCGTCGTCATGCGTCCGACGGTCCCGCGCCCGTTCCGATCCGGAAACCCCTGTGGATAACTCGTTCGATCTTCAATTTCCACAGGTCCGGATCCGCATTGGCGCGATGTCAGAGCCATCGGGTTGCATGGGGGCATGAACGCAGACCTGAGGTCCTCGGCCGATTCCGTACTCGCCCGTCTGGTGGGCGACCCCACGGGCACCGCGCGGCTGCGCGAGGACCAGTGGCGGGCGATCGAGGCCCTCGTCGCGCACAAGCGGCGCGCCCTGGTCGTCCAGCGCACCGGCTGGGGCAAGTCCGCGGTCTACTTCGTGGCCACGTCCCTGCTGCGGGCGGGCGGCGCCGGCCCCACCGTCATCGTCTCCCCGCTGCTGGCGCTGATGCGCAATCAGGTCGAGGCCGCCGCACGGGCGGGCATCCACGCGCGCACCATCAACTCCGCCAACCCCGAGGAATGGGAGGGGATCCAGGCCGAGGTGGCGGCGGGCGAGGTCGACGTCCTGCTGGTCAGCCCCGAGCGGCTCAACAACCCGGACTTCCGCGACCAGGTGCTCCCCAAGCTGGCGGCCGCCACCGGCCTGCTCGTGGTCGACGAGGCGCACTGCATCTCCGACTGGGGGCACGACTTCCGTCCCGACTACCGTCGGCTGCGGACGATGCTCGCCGATCTCCCTCCGGGCGTCCCCGTGCTGGCGACGACCGCCACGGCCAACGCCCGGGTGACGGCCGACGTCGCGGAGCAGCTCGGCACGGGGGCCGGCACGGACGCGCTGGTGCTGCGCGGCCCGCTGGACCGCGAGAGCCTGAGCCTGGCGGTCCTGTCCCTGCCCGACGCCGCGCACCGGCTGGCCTGGCTCGCCGACCACCTCGACCGGCTGCCCGGCTCCGGGATCATCTACACGCTGACGGTGGCCGCCGCCGAGGAGGTCACCGCCTACCTGCGCCACCGCGGGCACACGGTGTCCTCGTACACCGGAAAGACGGAGAACGCCGACCGCGAGCAGGCGGAGAGCGACCTCCAGGCCAACCGGGTGAAGGCCCTGGTGGCGACCTCCGCCCTCGGGATGGGTTTCGACAAGCCCGACCTGGGCTTCGTGGTGCACCTGGGCTCGCCGTCGTCCCCCATCGCCTACTACCAGCAGGTCGGCCGTGCCGGCCGCGGGGTGGAGCACGCCGAGGTGCTGCTGCTGCCGGGCCGTGAGGACGAGGCGATCTGGCAGTACTTCGCCTCGGTGGCCTTCCCTCCGGAGGAGCAGGTGCGCCGCACCCTGGACGTGCTGGCCCAGGCGGGGCGCCCGCTCTCGCTGCCCGCGCTGGAGCCGATGGTGGACCTGCGCCGCACCCGTCTGGAGACGATGCTGAAGGTGCTCGACGTGGACGGGGCCGTCCACCGGGTGAAGGGCGGCTGGACCGCCACCGGGGAGCCGTGGGCGTACGACTCCGAGCGGTACGCCTGGGTGGCCCGGCAGCGGGCCGCCGAACAGCAGGCGATGCGGGACTACGCGTCCACGACCGCCTGCCGGATGGAGTTCCTGCGCCGCCAGCTCGACGACGAGGAGGCCGCCCCCTGCGGCCGCTGCGACAACTGCGCCGGCGCCCGCTTCACTGCGGAGGTGTCCGGCACCGCGCTGGACACCGCGCGCGGCGAACTGGGGCGCCCGGGAGTGGAACTGGAGCCGCGCAGGATGTGGCCGACCGGACTCGCCGCGGTGGGCGTGGACCTGAAGGGGCGGATCCCGGCCGGGGAGCAGTCCTGGACCGGACGTGCCCTGGGCAGGCTGTCCGACATCGGCTGGGGCAACCGGCTGCGCCCCATGCTGGCTCCGCAGGCGTCCGACCAGCCGGTTCCGGACGATGTGGCGCAGGCCGTGGTGGCGGTGCTCGCCGACTGGGCCCGGGGTCCAGGCGGTTGGGCCTCGGGGGGCGCGGACGCTCCGGCGCGGCCGGTGGGCGTGGTCGCGCTGCCTTCGCGCAGCCGCCCTCAGTTGGTCGGCTCCCTGGCCGCGCGCATCGCCGAGGTGGGGCGGATCCCCCTGCTGGGGACGCTGGAGTACACGGATCAGGCCCCGCAGTTCGGGCTGCCGTCCTCGAACAGCGCCCAGCGGGTCCGCGGGCTCCACCAGGCGTTGACCGTGCCGCCAGCCCTGGCGGCGAGCCTTTCCGAGGTCCGGGGTCCGGTGTTCCTCGTCGACGACCGCGCGGAGAGCGGATGGACCCTCGCGGTGGCCGCCCGGCTGCTGCGGCGGGCGGGGGCCGAGGGGGTGTTTCCGCTGGTGCTGGCGCTCCAGCCCTAGCGGAATGCGTCATCTTCGGCGGGGCGGGGCAAGGATATGAGCGGCATACCGGCGAATTCCGGTCCGCGGCCGCAAATGCTCATTGCCCCATCCTTGCGGGCCACGCGAGAATCGGAGTGCTCCCGCTCGGCTCGTCGGCACTCTCCTGGGCCGCGCTGCGGCGCGCCCACACCTCAGCCGTGCCCGTACGCGGGCGTGTACCCGAAGGGAGGACCGTGACCTTCGGATTCGCCCCGTCCTCGACCACGTCACTGGCAACGGCGGCGGGTGGCGCAAGCCGGCACGGAAGACTGCTCGAACCCTCCGAGTGGACGGCGGCGGGGATACCCCTGCTCCGCAATCCGCGCGAAGTGGTCAGCGGGCTGCACTCCCGGCACAGCCCGGCGCCGTCCACCGCCGTCATAGCCGTGCTCGGCCCCGAGGAACAGCTGGTCGCCAGCGCCTCGTTCGTGCAGAAGTCCGTTTCGGCGGACGGCTGGGAGTACCGCAACGCGCTGCTGTCGCGGCTGCGCCGGGTCCTCCCGCACGACCTGCGGCGCCGGACCCCGGTCCGGACGGCGGTCCTGATGTACTGCCGCGACGGCGACGACCGCTGGACCGAGGAGGACGGCGCCTGGATGTGGGGGCTGCGCGACGCCTGCACCCTGCACGGGCTGCGCTGCGGCGCGTACATCACGCTGACCCGCGGCGGCTGGCAGGTGGTGGGTGAGGGCCGGGGCGGGCGGCGGCCCGGTTCGGACTCCCGGCCCGAGCCGCTCGGCTCCCTGACGCCCGAGCTCACGCCGCTGACCCTGAGCACCGTGGGCGGCACCTCGGAGCCCCTGCGCCGGACCGCCGCGCGCTGAGCGGAGCCCGCGCCAGGCCGGTTCGCAAGCCGGCTCGCGCCGCCGGGTACGCGCACGGGCAGCCCTCACGGCCGTACTCCCGGCGAAGGGGGTACGGCTGGTCGGGCTCCGGACTTCAGCGGGGCCGGCCCATGGCCCGCCCCGCCCCTCGCCCGTGCGGGATACGGGGCGTCAGACGCCCGCACCCAGCACGGAGTTGATCTGCTTGACGTCGCCGCACACGATCAGCAGCGCACCTGCCCGTCCGAGCGCCACCGGCAGTGCGGTGGAGGTCGCCGAGGCCGGTCCGCCGTTGGCCGCGAAGACCACGACAGGGCGTCCGGAGGCGCGCTGCACGTGCGCCGCGTCCGCGTAGAAGACGTCGTCCCCGGCGTCGTGCTGGGCCCAGTAGGAGGCCTCGCCGAAGGACAGTTCGTGGGCGGCCCACGGGTGCGGGTCGCCGGTGGTGATCACCAGGATCTCACCGGGCGCGCGCCCGGTGTCGAGCAGCAGGTCCACGGCCTCCTCGGCCGCGTCCAGCGCGCCCTCGGCGGAGGCCGGGATCAGCTGGACCTGCGGGACCGCCGCCGAGACGGACGGTGCGGCGGGGGCTGCGGGAACGGGTCCGGGGGTGGTCTCCGCCACGCGCGGCGCGGGCGGAGCGGGCCGGGGGGCGGCACCCGCGCGGTTCGCCGCCGCGGGTGAGGGACCGGGGCGCCCGGGCCGGGGGACGGCTGCGGGACGCGGACCAGGTACAGGGCGGGGGGTCTGCGCGGTGCGGCTCGCGGCCGGCGTGACGCGGGGACCCTGGGCACTCTCGTGAATCTGAGGCTCCTCGATGGCGGGGGTGAGAGGCATGAGTTGATATCTATCAAACACCGGTACGAAACGTACCGGTCGGTGGCACGTGGGTGCGATCAGAAATCGAAGCCGAGTTGGCCTCCGTTTTCCAGTTCCAGGGCTTCCTCGCTGCGGCGCACCTTCTTCAAGTGACGCCACTGGGGCAGCGCGTCGAGGTAGGACCACGAGAGCCGGTGGTACGCGGTGGGCCCGCGCAGTTCCAACGCGGCCCGGTGCACGGGCGAGGGGTAACCGGCGTTCGCGGCGAAGGCGAAGTCCTCGATCCCCTCCCCCGGTTCGCCGAGTTCGGCCATCATCCGGTCGCGTCGGACCTTGGCGATCACCGAGGCCGCGGCCACGGCGATGCAGGACTGGTCGCCCTTGATGACCGTCCGGACCCGCCAGGGCGGGCCGAGGTAGTCGTGCTTGCCGTCGAGGATCACCGCGTCGGGCCGCACCGGAAGCGCCTCCAGTGCGCGGACCGCCGCGAGCCGCAGGGCGGCCGTCATCCCGAGTTCGTCGATCTCCTCCGGGGTGGCGTGTCCGAGGGCGTGGGCGGTGACCCAGTCCTCCAGGACCTCCAGCAGCGCGTCGCGCCGCTTCGGCGTGAGCAGTTTGGAGTCGGTGAGCCCCTCGGGCGGCCGGCGCAGGCCGGTGATCGCCGCGCAGACGGTGACGGGACCGGCCCAGGCCCCTCGTCCGACCTCGTCGACCCCGGCGATGACCTTGGCGCCGGTGGTTGCACGGAGGGAGCGCTCGACGGTGTGGGTGGGTGCTTCGTACGGCATGGCGCCAGCAAGGTTACGCCGCCCCGGGCCGCCTGCACACCCCGGCCCGGGGCAAGCGGCGCCGGGGCGTCGCCGCGAGGCCGCGGGGCGGGCCGGAACCATGCCTTCCGGTGCCCTGCCCACGTCCCGCCGGGCCCGGGAGGAAGGGCCCCGACGGGCTCTCGCGGAGGCCGCCGTCCAGTTCCCCCACGGTTCACATCCGGAGCATCGGCACCATCACCCCGTCGATCATCTCCGCGATCTCGACGTCGGGCCATTCGCTTCCGCACACCTTCGCCCGGTACATGAGCATCGCCGGGATCACATCGGTGAGCATGGGTCCGGTGGCGTCGGCCCGGACGTCACCTCGCTCGATTCCCCGCTGGAAAAGCGCACGTATCACCACGTGCGCCGGCTCGTGCAGTCCCTTCCAGATCACTTCACGGAACAGGCCGGCATGGGCGTGGTCGCATTCGTGAAGGACTGCACGCAGAGCCACGCCGGCCTGGGAGTGCATCACGTCCCGCATCCGCACGCACAGCCGGTAGAGGTCCTCGCGGACCGATCCCTGGTCGGCGATCTCCCCCAGCGCGGGCAGCCCCGCCCGCAGCACCTCCGCCACCAGGTCGGTCTTGGTGGGCCAGCGCCGGTAGACGGCCGCCTTGCCGGTGCGCGCCCCGGCCGCGACCGCCTCCATGGTGAGGGCATTCCAGCCCACGGTGCTCAGCTGCTCCAGGGCCGAGTCCAGAATCGCCCGTTCGAGCGCCGGCCCCCGCCTGCGCGCCGGAGCCGCCCCCGCCGACCAGCCCGAATCCGTCATGCCCGTACCTCCGACCGGCCCGCGCGGTTCCCCGCACACATTTTCAGCCTTAGTGAACGCTTGCGTTCCCTGCGTTCGGGCTCCTACCGTGGACCCGCAGTGAACGAATGCGTTCACTATTTCACTTCGGGGGGATCCAAGTGACAAGCGCTCAACTCGCCCCGCCCCGGATACCGGGGGCCGCCCGGCGGCCCGGACGTCCGGGGGTGGCGCTCGCCGTCATCGCCGCCTGCCAGCTCATGGTCGTGCTCGACGCGACCATCGTGAACATCGCGCTCCCGCACATCCAGACCGCCCTCTCCTTCTCCACCACCGACCTGTCCTGGGTGATCAGCGCCTACACCCTCGCCTTCGGCGGGCTCCTGCTGCTCGGCGGCCGGGCCGGCGACATCCTGGGCAGGCGCCGCGTCTTCGTGGCCGGAATCCTGCTGTTCACCCTGGCCTCCCTCCTCGGAGGCTTCGCCCAGGAGCCCTGGCAGCTGATGGCCGCCCGCGCGCTCCAGGGGATCGGCGGGGCCATCGCCTCGCCGACCGCCCTCGCCCTGATCACCACGACCTTCGCCGAAGGCCCCGACCGCAACCGTGCCTTCGGGGTCTTCGCCGCCGTGTCGGCCGGCGGCGGCGCCGTCGGCCTGCTGGCCGGCGGCATGCTCACCGAGTGGCTCGACTGGCGCTGGGTGCTCTTCGTCAACGTGCCGATCGGCGTGCTCATCGCCGTCCTCGCGCCGCTCTACATCAACGAGTCCGAACGCCACCCGGGCCGCTTCGACGCCGCCGGAGCGCTCACTTCCACCGCGGGCATGACCGCCCTCGTCTACGGGTTCATCCGCGCCTCCGAGGACGGCTGGCGGGACTCCCTGACCATCGGCTCCTTCGCCGCCGCCCTCGCCCTGCTCGGCCTGTTCGTGCTCGTCGAGTCACGGGCGGCCGAACCCATCATCCCGCTGCGGATGTTCGCCGACCGCAACCGCGCCGGCACCTACCTGATCATGCTCGGCCTCGCCGCCGCCATGTTCGGCATGTTCTTCTTCATCGTCCAGTTCGTACAGAACGTCCTGGGGTTCTCGCCCATCCAGTCCGGCCTCGGCTTCCTGCCGGTGACGGTGGCGATCATCGTCGCCGCCGGGCTCTCGCAGCGCTTCCTGCCGCGCCTGGGACCCAAGCCGTTCATGGTCGCCGGCTCGGCGCTCACCGGGACCGGCCTGGCCTGGCTGACCTTCATCCGCACCGACAGCAGCTACCTGTCCGGCGTGCTCGGCCCGATGCTCCTGTTCGGATTCGGCATGGGCCTCAACTTCGTCACCCTCACCCTCACCGCCGTCTCCGGCGTGGCACCGCAGGAAGCCGGCGCGGCCTCCGGCCTGCTGAACGCCAGCCAGCAAGTGGGCGGTTCGCTCGGGCTGTCGATCCTGGTCACCGTCTTCGGCACGGCCGGTCGCGACGAAGCCGCCCAGCAGGTGCCGGACTTCATGGCGCACGCCGAACCGGGTCAGCTGGCCGCCTTCAAGGAGACCGGGCAGCTGCCGGACCCCTGGGGGGACCTCGTCCTCACCCAGGGCATCTCCACCGCCTTCATCGCCGCCGTCGCCATGGCGGGACTGGCACTGGCCACGGCACTGCTGGTGATCCGGGTGCGCAAGAGCGACCTGGAAGCGCTGAGCGGAGCCGCCGCCGAGGCCGGCCCCGCGGCCTGACCGCGCGGCCCGTACCCGCCGTGCGGCCACGTCCGGGACAGACGTACGAGGAGCACCGGGCGCGGAACCACCCCCGCACCCGGCCCCCTCCCGCCCGGCACCGGCACCACCCGCCCGGAACCCGTCAGCAGCGGGAACCCGTCAGACGGGCAGGCCGGGCAGCCACGCCGGGAGCGCCTCGGTCCGGTCCAGCCAGGCCTGCGGCAGCGCCGCTTCACCGCGCCCGCCCAGTACCCCGCCGACGATCGCGCAGGTGGTGTCCACGTCGCCGCCCACCTGCGCGGTGGTCCAGAACGCCCGCTCGAAGTCGTCCAGCGCCCGGGCCGCCGACCACAGCGCGAAGGGCACCGTGTCGTGGGCGCTCGTGCGCCGCCCGCAGCCCAGCACCGCGGCGACCGTCGTCGCGTCGCCGTAGTCCAGCATGTCCCGCGCCCGCCGCACGCCCGCGCCCACGGCGCTGCGCGGCACCAGCGCGATCACCCCGTCCAGCAGTTCGGCGGCGGTCGGCACCCCGGCCGGGGACGCCGCCAGCGCGGCCGCGGCGGCGACGGCCATGGCCCCGCACACCGCCTCGCGGTGCTGGTGGGTGGTGTAGGCGGAGATCTCCGCCTGGTGCGTGGCCTGCTCGGGGTCGTCCGCGTACCAGGCGCCGAGCGGGGCGATCCGCATGGCGGCGCCGTTGCCCCAGGAGCCCTGGCCGTTGAACAGCTCGGCGGCCAGCGTCCGCCAGTCCTCGCCCTCCCGGACCAGGCGCAGCATCCGGTTCACGGCGGGCCCGTAGCCGCGGTCGAAGTCGTGGTGGTCGGCGAAGGACGCCGCCAGGGCGTCCTGGTCGACGCGGCCGTGCACGGCGAGCACGGCCAGCACCGAGCAGGCCATCTCGGTGTCGTCGGTCCACTGCCACGGCTCGCTGCCGGCCGGCAGCTCGCGCCGCTTCAGCAGCGGATAGTTGACGGGGACGAAGTACTGGGAGCCCAGGGCGTCCCCGAGGGCCAGCCCCCGGAGGCTGGACAGGGCGCGTGCGTAACGCGTTTCGGAAGTGGAATCAGCGGTCATCGCGCGTCACTCTAGCCGTCCAGGTCATAAGGCTCGGGTGTGGTCCACCGCTCAAACGGGCGGTCCATCCGGTACCGGCCGTCGGGTCCGAGCAGCAGGACGCGGTATTCGCCGTTGCCCGGGTTGGACAGGGCCTCGAACTCGGCGACCGACCAGTGGAACCAGCGCATGCAGAACAGCCGCATGGTCAGCCCGTGGGTGACCAGGAGGACGTTCTCGGGGTGGTCCGGGGCCTCGAAGCTGCGGTAGAGGCTCTCCAGGAAGGAGCCGACGCGGTCGTAGACGTCGGCGCCCGACTCGCCCTGGGCGAAGCGGTAGAAGAAGTGCCCGTACGCGTCCCGGTACGCCTTCTGGAGCTTCACGTCGTCGCGGTCCTGCCAGTTGCCCCAGTCCTGTTCGCGCAGCCGGGGCTCCTCGCGCATGCGTACCCGTGCCGGGTCCAGCCGCAGCTCGCGGAAGGTCTGCAGGGTCCGGCGGTAGGGGGAGACGTACGCGCTGATGCTCTCCTCGCCGAACAGCTCGCGCAGCCGCTCCCCGGCGGCCGCGGCCTGCCCGTGGCCGGTGCGGGTCAGCCGCAGGGCGTGGTCGGGCTCCCGCTCGTACACCGTGTCGTCGACGTTCCCCTCCGATTCCCCGTGCCGGACAAGGACGATGCGCCGTGGTCGAACCATCCCCCGACCCTATGCGGCCGCCCGGGCGGGTGTGCCCCGGGCACGCCGGTCGGGGGTGACGTTCGTCCTACGGTCATACCGTCCAGCCGGGTTCGAGGTCGACGACGTCCCCGGTGAGCGCCTCCACATCGGCCTCGGTCTGGGCGCGCAGCGAGAGCCGCTCCACCCGCTCCTGCCGGTACTTGCCGTGCTCCGCCGCCGCCCGCCACATCGACAGCACCAGGAACTCCCGTCCGGGCGCCTCCCCGAACAGGCCCCGGATCATCCCGGGCGAACCCGCCATGGCGGGGTTCCACACCTTCTCCTGCATCAGCGCGAAATGGTCCACGCGCCCCTCCCGCACCCGGGTGTGGGCGACGCGCACGACGTCGGCGTCGCTGAAGCGCGGCTCGAAGCCGGTCTTCACGTCGAAGCGGTGGTCGAAGAGCGTCACGCGGGAATCGGTGTAGGTGCCGTTCTGCGAAGCCGCCAGTCTGTCGTGCGAGCGGGCCATGAAGGAGTCGTAGAAGGAACGGCTCTCCCAGAACGCGAAGACATGCGCGACCCCCTGCCGGCCTCTGCTCCAGCCGCCGCCCTGCCCCCGGAATCCCGGTTCGCCGGGCAGCCCCGCCCACTTGCGCTGCCCGCGCTCGAACCCGCGTCGGTCCGTCACCGTGCAGCGAATCCACTTGACCAGCACCGCGCCATCGTACGGGCCGGGCGGGGTCCGGGTCAGTCCCCGGAGCGGTGGATCCGTACCAGTTCCGCCGCATCCCGCTCGGGCAGGCGAAGCCCGAACTCCCGGTCGAGGAGGGCGGGCAGCCCATCGGAGTCCACCTGCTCCCGCTCGGTCCGCCCGTCGGGGAAGAGCCGCGTCAGCTCGCGCCCCACCAGCGTCCTGCGCACGGTGTCCCCCGGGAGCTGCACGATGGTCGTCCCGACGAACGCCGACCGGGGGTGCGTGGAGCTGTAGTGGTTCAGCACGACGTAGTCGACGGGGTGGTACCGCTGCGGAGAGAAGGCGTACAGGTCCCACCAGCCCTCCCCGCGGCGGGCCCGGAGCACGAGGACGCCTTCCTCCTCCTCGTGGACCGCGTACGTCCACGGGCCCTGGTGCACCTCGGTGCCGGGCCGCGCGAGCGGGACGGGCTCGCGCGGGCCCATGTAGCCGAATCCCGCGTCGCACAGCCACGGTTCGCCCTCGACGGTGACGACCAGCACCGCGTGCGTCACCGCCAGCAGGGAATCCCCCCGGGTGCGGTTGCGAGCACCGCGCCCTGAGACCTCGAAGCCGATCCGCTCCAGGGCGGCGGCCAGCAGCGAGTTCTGCTCGTAGCAGTAGCCGCCCCTGCGGGCGCGTACGAGCTTGTCCTCCAGGGCCTTGACCTCCAGCTCGACGGGGCGGCCGAGCAGGACGTCCAGGCTCTCGAAGGGGATGGCGGCGGTGTGGGCCCGGTGCACCTCGTACAACGTCTCCAGGTCCGGGCCGAGTTCCCGCGACGCCCGTCCCGTCCCGCCGGCGAGCCCGATCCGCGCCAGGTAGGCGTCCAGGTCCAGTTCGTCACCGCTCCACATGGCTCTCCGCTCCCCCGCCGTGAAATCCCCGTGCCCGCGCGCACCCGGGCCCCGCACAATGATCGCCATGACCGCCTTGCACACCAACCCCCTCTTCGCCCGTCTGGAATCGGCGCAACGCGTGCTCGTCGCCGGCGCCGGCGGGGGCTTCGACATCTACTCGGGCCTGCCCGTCGCGCTGTCGCTGCTGCACCAGGGCAAGGAGGTGCACCTGGCGAACCTCTCCTTCAGCACCCTCGCCGGACTGCCGGCCGAGGAGTGGCCGGCCCCCGACCTGGCCGCCGTCACCCCCGACTCGGCGCCCCACCTGTCCTACTTCCCGGAGCGGACCCTCGCACGGTGGCTCCGGCTGCACCGCTACCCCTCGACGGTGTACGCCTTCCCCCAGGTCGGCGTGCAGCCGCTGCGCGCCGCCTACCGGGCGCTGATCGACCTCCACGGGATCGACGCGGTGGTACTGGTCGACGGGGGCACGGACATCCTGATGCGGGGCGACGAGGCGGGCCTCGGCACCCCCGAGGAGGACCTGACCAGCGTGGCGGCGCTGGCCGCACTGGACGACGTACCGGAACGGCTCGTGGTGTCGGTCGGTTTCGGCGTGGACGCGTACCACGGGGTCAGCCACGCCCTGGTCCTGGAGAACATCGCGGCGCTGGAGCGGGACGGGGCGTACCTCGGCGCGTTCTCCATACCCCGGGCGACCCGGGAGGGGGCGCTCTTCCTGGACGCGGTGGCCCACGCCCAGGACCACACGCCGGACCGCCCGAGCATCGTGGCGGGCTCGGTCGCGGCGGCTGTCCGCGGATCCTTCGGCGACGTCCGCTTCACCGAACGCACCCGGGGCAGCGAGCTCTTCGTGAACCCGCTGATGTCCCTGTGCTTCGCCTTCGAGCTGCGCGGGATCGCCGACCGCTGCCTCTACCTGGACCGCATCGAGGACACCCACCTGATGCGCCAGGTCCACTCCAGGATCGCGGAGTTCCGCGAGGACCTGGTCACCCGCCCCTCCCGCGCGATCCCCCACTGACGAGCGCCCCGGCGCGGGTACGGCGAAGGGGACCGGCCACGGGCCGGTCCCCTTCGTTCACGTGCGGCGGGTCAGCGGTCGGCTACCCGCACGGGCTCAGCTGCAGCCGCTGGTGGAGCCGCAGCCCTCGCAGATGTAGCAGGAGCCGGCGCGCTGCATCTTCGTACCGCAGGAGAAGCAGAGCGGGGCGTCGGCGGAGACGCCCATCTGCATCTCGACCAGCTCGGCGTTGCTGTGCGCCGTCTTGGGGGCCGGGACCGGGACGATCGCCACCGGCTTGGCCACGGCGGCGACGGGCGCCGACTGGGCGAGGGACTCGGTGTCGAGCTCCTCCTCGTCGAGCGGCTCGTAGGAGCCGGTGTCGAGGTGGCGCTGACGCTCCTCGGCGGAGTGGATGCCGAGCGCCGAGCGGGTCTCGAAGGGCAGGAAGTCCAGCGCCACGCGACGGAAGATGTAGTCGACGATCGACTGCGCCATCCGCACGTCGGGGTCGTCCGTCATACCGGCCGGCTCGAAGCGCATGTTGGTGAACTTCGCGACGTACGTCTCCAGCGGGACGCCGTACTGCAGGCCGACGGAGACGGCGATCGAGAAGGCGTCCATCATGCCCGCGAGGGTGGAACCCTGCTTGGACATCTTCAGGAAGACCTCGCCCAGGCCGTCGTCCGGGTAGGAGTTCGCGGTCATGTAGCCCTCGGCGCCACCGACCGTGAAGGAGGTGGTGATCCCCGGGCGGCCCTTGGGGAGGCGCTTGCGGACCGGGCGGTACTCGATGACCTTCTCGACCGCCGTGCGGATGGTCTCCTCGGCCTTCTCGGTGATCTCGGCCTTCTCCTCCTCCTTCTTCTTGGCGGAGAGGGGCTGGCCGACCTTGCAGTTGTCGCGGTAGATCGCGAGCGCCTTGACGCCCATCTTCCACGCCTCGAAGTAGATCTCCTCGATCTCCTCGACGGTCGCCGTCTCGGGCATGTTGACCGTCTTGGAGATCGCGCCGGAGATCCAGGGCTGGATCGCGGCCATCATGCGGACGTGGCCCATCGCGGAGATGGAGCGCTCGCCCATCGCGCAGTCGAAGACCTCGTAGTGGTCGGTCTTCAGGCCCGGGGCGTCGACGACGTTCCCGTGCTCGGCAATGTGGGCGACGATCGCCTCGATCTGCTCTTCCAGGTAGCCCAGGCGGCGCAGGGCCTGCGGGACGGTGCCGTTGACGATCTGCATCGAACCGCCGCCGACGAGCTTCTTGAACTTGACCAGGGCCAGGTCCGGCTCGACACCGGTGGTGTCGCAGGACATCGCGAGGCCGATGGTGCCGGTCGGCGCGAGGACGGAGGCCTGGGCGTTGCGGAAGCCGTTCTTCTCGCCGAGGCGCAGGACGTCCTGCCAGGCCTCGGTGGCCGCGGCCCAGATCCCGTTGTCCAGGTCGTCGGTGCGCGGCGCGACGGCGTTGGCGTCGGCGTGCTGCTTCATGACGCGCTTGTGCGAGTCGGCGTTGCGGGCGTAGCCGTCGTACGGGCCGACGATGGCGGCCAGCTCGGCGGAGCGCTTGTACGCGGTGCCGGTCATCAGCGAGGTGATCGACGCGGCGAGGGTGCGGCCGCCGTCCGAGTCGTAGGCGTGGCCGGTCGCCATCAGCAGGGCGCCGAGGTTGGCGTAGCCGATGCCGAGCTGGCGGAAGGCGCGGGTGTTCTCGCCGATCTTCTGCGTCGGGAAGTCCGCGAAGCAGATGGAGATGTCCATCGCGGTGATGACGAGCTCGACGACCTTGGCGAAGCGCTCGGCGTCGAAGGACTGGTTGCCCTTGCCGTCGTCGTTCAGGAACTTCATCAGGTTCAGCGAGGCGAGGTTGCAGGACGTGTTGTCCAGGTGCATGTACTCGCTGCAGGGGTTGGACGCGGTGATGCGGCCGGACTCGGGGCAGGTGTGCCAGTTGTTGATCACACCGTCGTACTGGATGCCCGGGTCGGCACAGGCCCACGCGGCCTCGGCGAGCTTGCGGAAGAGCGCCTTGGCGTCGACCTTCTCGATGACCTCGCCGGTCATGCGGGCGCGCAGGCCGAACTCGGTGCCGTTCTCGACGGCCGTCATGAACTCGTCGTTCACGCGGACGGAGTTGTTGGCGTTCTGGTACTGGACGGACGTGATGTCGTCGCCGCCCAGGTCCATGTCGAAGCCCGCGTCGCGCAGGGCGCGGATCTTCTCCTCCTCCTTCACCTTGGTGGCGATGAAGTCCTCGACGTCCGGGTGGTCCACGTCCAGGACGACCATCTTGGCCGCACGGCGAGTGGCGCCGCCCGACTTGATCGTTCCTGCGGAGGCGTCGGCGCCGCGCATGAACGAGACCGGGCCGGAGGCGTTGCCGCCGGAGGAGAGGAGCTCCTTGGAGGAGCGGATGCGGGAGAGGTTCAGGCCGGCGCCGGAACCGCCCTTGAAGATCATGCCCTCTTCCTTGTACCAGTCGAGGATCGACTCCATGGAGTCGTCGACGGCCAGGATGAAGCAGGCGGAGACCTGCTGCGGCTGGGGCGTGCCGACGTTGAACCACACCGGGGAGTTGAAGCTGAAGATCTGGTGCAGGAGGGCGTAGGTCAGCTCGTGCTCGAAGATCTCCGAGTCGGCGGGGGACGCGAAGTAGCCGTGGTCGTCGCCGGCCTTCGTGTAGGTCTTCACGATGCGGTCGATGAGCTGCTTCAGACCGGTCTCGCGCTGCGGGGTGCCGACGGCGCCGCGGAAGTACTTGCTGGTGACGATGTTGACCGCGTTCACCGACCAGAAGTCGGGGAACTCGACGCCGCGCTGCTCGAAGTTGACCGAGCCGTCGCGCCAGTTGGTCATGACGACGTCACGGAGCTCCCAGTTCACCTCGTCGTACGGGTGCACGCCGGGGGTGGTGTGGATGCGCTCGATCCGAAGGCCGCCCTTGGCCGGCTTGGTCCCCTTGGCGCGGGAACCACGTGCCGAGCTGCTCGCCGTCTCTGTCATGCCGCCTGCCTCCCATATGCGGGCAAAAACGCCCTAAAGTGCCAGCGTTATTCCGCGGCACAGTGCTGTGTGTCTTGTATCTACGAACATCGCCCTACCGGCCGGCGGGACCGCGCTGCACTGCGGCCCCGAGCGGTCAGTCGGCGGCGGAGGCGGGCACGGGGACGACCGGGGGGGTCCCTCCGGGCTCGCACTCGTGGGGATGAGGCCGCGGCTCGCGCAGTTCCGCGATGGCGGTCTCGAAGTCTTCAAGGGTGTCGAACGCTTTGTAGACGGATGCGAACCGCAGGTACGCGACGAGGTCGAGCTCCTGCAACGGGCCGAGTATGGCCAGACCCACGTCGTGGGTGGTCAGCTCGGCGCTCCCGGTGGCGCGCACCGCCTCCTCGACCCGCTGGCCGAGCTTGGCGAGGGCGTCCTCGGTGACCGGCCGCCCCTGGCACGCCTTGCGCACGCCGGAGATGACCTTGGTACGGCTGAAGGGCTCGGTGACCCCGCTTCGCTTGATCACCATCAGCGAGGCCGTCTCCACCGTCGTGAAACGACGGGAGCAGTCGGGGCACTGACGGCGCCGGCGGATCGACGTTCCGTCGTCGGTGGTGCGGCTGTCGACGACGCGGCTGTCGGGGTGCCTGCAGAAGGGGCAGTGCATGGTTCCCTCACCCTCCTCTTGGCACGACTGAATCACCCCACGGAGCCCCTCAACGACGGAGAGCGAGTCTTCGCCGGGGGCTCGTGAAGCAGCCACAAGCATATGCGATCCCGGAGACCTCGGCGGACCGAGGACCACAACTTCTGGGTGGCCGCGCCCATCCAACCACTAGATCTTGGGTTGCGCAGGATTTGGAGCACTCCGCGTGTCGCGGCGTCCGATGGCCGGATCCGGGGGCTCCTGATGCCACACTGGGCCCGTTCCCGGGCCCCGCCCGGGCATGGCCGATCCAACCGGGAAGGGTACCGTAAGGAGCGGATGCGAAGCCGAACCCGCGTTCGGCCGGACCGGCGCCGAACACATTCCGGTTTTCGCCGCGACGGCCTCCGCGACACGTCCGTCGGCCACCCTTACCGACGCCCATACACCCGCCCGTCTAACCCAGGTGGGGGATCCCCGATTTTTCACTCGAACGTGTGTTTGGCGCAACCTTTCGAAAGCTACTACCGTTGTCCAGCTAGGGAGAACATTTCGAGAGGGGCCGACGTGACCACCACCGCAGACAGTGCCACCATCACTGCCCAGAACCGCTCCCAGAGCCGACTCGAGCCGGTGCATGCCATGAATGACGCAAGTCAGAACCAGGAGGCGGAGGCCGTGCGCCCCGCGCGCTCCCTGCCAGGGCGACCTCCAGGCATCCGCGCCGACAGCTCCGGACTCACGGACCGGCAGCGGAGGGTGATCGAGGTCATCCGGGACTCCGTGCAGCGCCGCGGCTACCCGCCGTCGATGCGCGAGATCGGCCAGGCGGTCGGCCTCTCCAGCACCTCCTCCGTGGCCCACCAGCTGATGGCCCTGGAGCGCAAGGGCTTCCTGCGGCGCGACCCGCACCGGCCCCGCGCATACGAGGTGCGCGGCTCGGACCAGCCCAGCTCGCAGCCCACGGACACCACCGGCAAGCCCGCCGCCTCCTACGTCCCCCTGGTCGGCCGGATCGCGGCCGGCGGGCCGATCCTGGCCGAGGAGTCGGTCGAGGACGTGTTCCCGCTCCCCCGCCAGCTCGTCGGCGACGGCGAACTGTTCGTCCTCAAGGTCGTCGGCGACTCGATGATCGAGGCCGCGATCTGCGACGGCGACTGGGTCACCGTCCGCCGCCAGCCCGTCGCGGAGAACGGCGACATCGTCGCCGCGATGCTGGACGGCGAGGCCACCGTCAAGCGCTTCAAGCGGGAGGACGGCCACGTGTGGCTGCTCCCGCACAACGCCGCCTACCAGCCGATCCCCGGCGACGAGGCGACCATCCTCGGCAAGGTCGTCGCCGTGCTCCGACGGGTCTGATACCGGCCCGTCGCCCCTCAGCCAGCTCCGGGACCCACTGCGCCGGTCCCGGAGCTGTTGCATGCCCGCAGGGACTCGCCATCGGCCCCTTCGTGCCGTACAGCGTCACGTGACGGCGGTCCTCACCTGCCGTGGGGCCTCACTTGCCGTCGGCCTTCGCGCCCGCGTCGATCGCGGCCAGCGAGCGGCGGACCTGATTGCGGTCCGTGGTGTACCAGAAGTCGGGCAGCGAGGCCCGCAGGAAGCTCCCGTACCGGGCCGTGGCCAGGCGGGGGTCCAGGACCGCCACCACACCCCGGTCACCGGAGGCCCGTACGAGCCGGCCCGCGCCCTGCGCCATCAGCAGGGCGGCATGGGTGGCCGCGACCGCCATGAAGCCGTTGCCGCCGTTCTCCTCGACCGACTTCTGCCGTGCGCTCATCAGCGGGTCGTCGGGGCGCGGGAACGGGATCCGGTCCATGATCACGAGCTGGCAGCTGGGGCCGGGCACGTCGACGCCCTGCCACAGGGACAGCGTGCCGAACAAGCAGGTCTTCGGGTCCGCCGCGAAGGTCTTGATCAGCTCGCCCAGCGTCTCCTCGCCCTGGAGCAGGATCGGGTTGTCCAGCCGCCCGCGCAGTTCCTCGGCGGCGGCCTTGGCGCCGCGCATGGAGGAGAAGAGACCCAGGGTGCGCCCGCCGGAGGCTTCGATCAGCTCCGCCAGCTCGTCCATCATGTCGCCGCGGGTGCCCTCCCGGCCGGGCGTCGCCAGGTGCTTCGCGACGTAGAGGATGCCCTGCTTCGGGTAGTCGAACGGCGACCCGACGTCCAGGCCCCGCCACACCGGCACGCCCTCGCCTTCCACCCCTTCCGGGGAGAGGCCCAGCGAGGCCGCGACCCCGTTGAAGTCGCCGCCCAGTTTGAGAGTGGCGGAGGTGAGGACCACCGACCGGTCCTCGAAGAGCTTCTCGCGCAGCAGGCCGGACACCGAGAGCGGGGCGACCCGCAGGGTGGCGCCGAAGCGGTCGTGGCGCTCGTACCAGACGACGTCGTACTCGGAGCCGTTCGTGATCCGCTCCGCCACCGTGTGGACGTTCTCCACGGCGGCGAGGGCCTGCTTGCGGACGGCGTCCTCGTCGTGGACGGACTTGTCCCGCGTGGCGCCGATCGCGGAGATCACGCTGCGCGCGGAGTCACGCAGGGACATCAGCGCGTAGCCGAGGTCCTCGGGGATCTCCTCCAGGCGGCCGGGGAGCGCCAGCTCCATCACCCGCTCGAAGGTCTCCGAAGCGGTCTGCAGGGAGTCCGCGGTCTTCTCGTCCACCAGCTTGGCGGCCCGCTTCACGGCCCGGTTGACCTGGCCCGGGGTGAGCTCGCCGGTGGCGACACCGGTGACGCGGGAGACCAGCTCGTGGGCCTCGTCCACGATCAGCACCTCGTGCTGCGGGAGCACGGGGGCGCCCTCGATGGCGTCGATGGCGAGCAGCGCGTGGTTGGTGACGACCACGTCGGCGAGCTTGGCCCGCTCGCGGGCCGCCTCCGCGAAGCACTCGGCCCCGTAGGCGCACTTCGTGGCGCCCAGGCACTCCCGGGAGGAGACGGAGATCTGGCTCCAGGCCTTGTCGGAGACGCCGGGGGTGAGGTCGTCCCGGTCCCCCGTCTCGGTCTCGTCCGCCCAGTCTCGCAGGCGCAGCAGGTCCTTGCCGAGCTTGCTGGACGGGGCGGCCGCCTCGAACTGGTCGAAGAGGCCCTCCTCCTCGTCCTGCGGGACCCCCTCGTGGAGGCGGTGCAGGCACAGGTAGTTGGACCGGCCCTTCAGCATGGCGAACTGCGGCCGCCGACGCAGCTGCGGATGCAGCGCCTCGACCGTGCGCGGCAGGTCGCGCTCGACGAGCTGGCGCTGGAGCGCGAGCGTCGCGGTGGCGACGACCACGCGCTCGCCGTGCGCGAGGGCCGGCACCAGGTAGCCGAGGGACTTGCCGGTGCCGGTGCCGGCCTGGATCAGCCGGTGGGAGTTGTCGTCGATCGCTTCGGCGACCGCTTCGGCCATGGCCACCTGGCCGGGCCGCTCCGTGCCGCCGACGGCGGAGACGGCGGCGTGCAGCAGGTCGGGGAGGGAGGGCTTCGTCATAGCACTGCCAACCCTACGGGGCGCCACCGACAGCGGCCGCATCGATCACTCTTCAGGGGCCGTGGAGGGGGTTGGGCACGGTCCCGTGGACGACGGCGCCCGGCCGGTCCGGGCGGTCGCGGTAGCCGTCCGCGTAGAGCCGGTTCCGGTTGAGGCAGAGCCGGTCGATCCGCTCGGTCAGCAGGTCGAAGAGGCGGTGGCGTTCCTTGTCCTCGGGGAAGCGGGCCTGGTGGTGGAGGATCTCCGCCCGGACGAGCGACCAGAACGCGTCCTCGGGTACGCCGAGCCGGTCGTCGCACAGCGCGGACAGGTAGCGGAAGACCCCGACGAACAGCCCCGAGTGGATGAACTGGATGAGGAAGCCGGGCGGTTCCGTCAGCAGCGCGGCCCGTACCTCGTCGGGCATCGACGCGTGCTCGGGCAGGGGTGTGCTGCTGATGCTGACGTCGTCCACGAAGTCCTTGACCGCGAGGCGCACGGGGACGTCCTGCTCGTCGAAGATCACGACGGTGTTCTCGCCGTGCGGGGAGAACACCGTGCCGTAGCGGTAGAGGAAGTGCAGCAGCGGGGGCAGCAGGGCGGCGAAGAGGCGCCGCAGCCAGGCCTCGGGGGTGAGGCCCGAGCGGGCGACGAGCTCGGCGGTGAAGGAGCGGCCGCGCGGATCGACGTGGAGGAGGGCGGCGAGGGTGCGGGCGCGCTCGCCGGGGTCGAGCCGTCCGGTCAGCGGCTCGCGCCAGATCGCTCCGAGGAGTTCCCGGTACTGGTAGGGGACCTCGGGGAGTCCGTCGTACACGGGGTGGCGGACGGTGACCGAGGCGACCTCCCCGAGCAGCACGACCCGGCATTCGTCGCGCAGGAAGGGGTCTGCGTCGCGGAGGGAGTGGATCCAGGCGGTGACGGCGGGCGCGGCCTCGCTGAGGTCGCCGGGCAGACCGCGCCAGACGGTGGTGTTGAAGACGGACAGCGGGAGTTTGACGCTGTGCCGGTCGGGACGGGTCAGGTTGAGGAAGGTGCGGATCGACTGCTGCGGGATCCTGTCGTCCGGGTCGGCGGGGAGGGGCACGAGGGTGCCGGCAGCGAGGGCGGGGGCGAAGAGGGGGAGGACGATCTCGTCCCACTGCCAGGGGTGGACGGGGAGGTAGAGGTAGCGGAGCGGATCGAGGCCCCGGTCGCGCAGGATCCGGTCGAACGCCGTGCGGGTGGTGGGGTCGAGCTCTGCCGCGTAGAGCCGTGCCGGGTCTTCGAGGCCGGCGGTGCCCCGGTACTCGGCCAGGGAGGTATGGGCGGCGAGCCACGGCAGGCGCTGCCGGGTGCGCGCTTCGGGGGCCCAGGCGGCGGCGTCCGCGGCGGACCATCCGACGCGGCCCTTGTTGGGGACGAGCCAGGGGTGTCCGGTCTGGTGTCCTTCGAGCGCCGCGTAGTCGAGGTCGGCGAGGACGTCGGCGGTGAGGGCGTGGTGGTCGAGCCGTGCGTCGGCGGCGAGGGTGGAGCTGAGCTCGTGGATCAGATGGCCGAGGGTCGGCCCGTCGAGGCGCAGCAGGGTGCGGGCGCGGACGAGGAAGCCGTACGGGTCCCCGAAGGCGATCGGCGGCTCCGTGGCGGGGGCCGGCGGGGTCAGCGTGATGGTGTCCGGGGCAACCTGCCAGCTGCCGTAGACGCGGCGGCGGGCCCGGAAGCCCAGGCTGCTGCCGTCGTCGAGGGTCAGGGTCCAGGCGTCGCCGGCGGCGGAGTGCACCGGGACGGGGCTGACGATGTCCTCGTACGCGAACTCGCCGAGCATCTTGGCCAGCATCCGGCGCGCGGCGAAGTCCCAGGTGGGACGGTTGAGTTCGGGGGGCGTGCGCGGGTGCTGGGGCGACGGGGGAACGGCGTGCTCGGCGGAGTCGGGGGCGGCGGGGAAATTCGGCACGGGACTCCTCGGATATCGGGAACCTTGCTGAGCGACGCGGAGTTCTTGAGATGAGAGCAGTGAAAACCGAATGTCGAGAACCGAGATCCGAGAAGCCGAATACCGAGAAGCGAATGCCCGGGTCCGAAGACGCGGACCGGTCACGACGATCGGGATGAGGCGATGAGCAGGGTGAGCGGGATGGGCGTCGGCAATCAGAGCAGATTGCGCAGCGCCCGCTCACGGATCATCAGGGCGGCTCGCTTCCCGGGAAGGTCGATTTCCGTGGAATAGCGGAAACCGGCGTTCATGAAGGCTGACACGGAGGGGGTGTTGCGAATGTCCGGTTCCGCGATGACGCGTGTGCAGCGGGGGCGGTTGTCGAAGACGAGCTCGGCGGCGGCGCGCAGCAGCGTGGTGCCCAGGCCCCGGCTCCGGTTCGTGCCGTCTCCGATGAGCAGGTGGATACCCGTGTCGTGGGAGCGCGCCGGGTAGTGGCGGGAGACCGGGTCGAAATCGGCCCGGTAGATCTCCCAGTAGCTCATGGGACTGCCGTCGAGCAGGCCCAGGCAGGGGACGCTGTGGCCGTCGCCGTCGAGCTGGGCCCTCAGGTGGGCCTCGGTCACGGCTGCGGGGCCGCTGAGTTCCCAGTAGGCGGCCACCTCGGGGTCGTTCATCCAGCCGGTGAGCAGTTCCAGGTCCCGGCCCGGCCGTACGGGTTCGAGGCGGAAGACCCCGGCCTGTGTCGGGGCCGCGCCCCAGGCCGCCGGCGAGTCGAGGAGGTCCGCCTCGGCGAGCAGCGGAAGCAGTCCGACGGTGAAGTGGTGTGCGGTGGCCCCCTGGGAGGCGGGGCTGCCGGCGGTGCTCGTGGTGGTGTCCGTGGGAGGCATCGGGGCTCTTCTCGGTGTCGGTGGGAGCGCGTCAGTCGTGGAGGGGGTTGGCGATGGTGACGTAGACGGACTGGGTGTCGACGGGGCCGACGAGCTCGTCGAGTCCGCCCAGGCGGGTGAGCAGGTTCGCCTTGCAGCGCAGGGTGGGTGAGTCGAGGAGCCGTCCGGGGACCGGGCCCAGGCCCGAGGCCTTGCCGAGGAAACGGCGGAAGGCGGCGAGGAGCACGCGCTCGTCGGCGAGCCGCTGTGATCCGAAGGCGCCGATGAGGCCGATCACGTTGTTGATGCCGAGGTAGTAGGCGAAGCGTTCGTCGGTGACGGCGTCGGGGACGAAGGTGTCGCTGGCGCCGCCGATGCCGGGGAGGCGCCGTTCCAGTTCGGCGCGGCGGGATGCACGGAAGTAGTAGCCCTGGTTGTCGCGGAAGCGGCCGCCGACGGGCCAACCCGATGGGTCGAGGAGCACCAGGGTGTTCTGCTGGTGCGCTTCGAGGGCGATGCCGGCGAGGGCGTCGAAGGCGAGTACCGGCAGGACGACGTGGTCGAGGTAGCGCAGGAACCACTCGGCGGCCACGGCGGCGACGGGCCGGCCGGTGGTCACCGCGAGCCGGGAGAGGGTGTCGGCGAGCCGGGAGCGCATCGTGGTCCGGCCGGGCCACGGACGGAGGGAGGTTAGTGCGGCGACGCAGACGGCGTCGTCGTCGGAGTGGAAGGGGTTGTGGCGCAGCACGGCGTCGAATCCCCGGACGGGGGTGCCGTCCAGGGCGTCGACGGCGACCCATGCGGGGTCGCGCACGATGTCGAAGCCGGGGTGGGCGGCCTGCCACTGCTCGGCGAGGCCGGTGCGGAGCAGCCGGTGGACCTCGACGCCGCGGTGGAGTTCCTTGCGGAGGTTCTCCCGGCGGGAGTTGGTGATGCGCAGGCCGAGGGAGAGCTTGAGCATCGCGGGGGCACTAGGACGGTGGACGGTGCGGACGGAGGAGGTGGGGTACCAGGGGGCGCCGTAGGGGCCCAGGTCGGTGATGAGTCCCGCGTCGCGGAGGGCGGTGACGGCGGGGCGTCGGAGGAGGTCGCAGGCCTGCCAGGGGTGCAGGGGAACGGCGGTGGTGCCGCTGGGCAGCGGGAGGCCGGGGGCGAGCCGGGCGAGGAGCTGCGCGGCGGAGACCGGGCGGCCCCGTTCGGTCCAGGCGGAGTCAGTGGCGAGGGCCTGCGGTGCGACGGCGATCCAGTGCAGGGGGAAGGAGCCGTGGAGTTCGGGCGAGTAGGGGCGCACTTCGGCTTCGGAGAGCCCTTCGCGGCTCTTGGGGTCCGGTTGGAGGGGGTGGCCGAGGAGGAGTGACTGTTCGGCGGTGAGGAAGCGGTCCCCGGCGACGGGGGACGGTCCGGTGGGGCGTTGGCGGCGGTCGGCGATGAACTCGGTGGTGCGACGCACCGAGTCGGCGACGCGGCCGACGAGGTCGGTGCCGCTGCGGCCGTCGCCCTCACGGGCGAGCAGGGCTGCGAGGGTGACGGCGTCCACGGCCGGGGCGTGGGCGGGAGCGCCTTCGAGGCGGGCGGGGGCGAACCGGTGCCAGCCTGCCGGGGACCAGTAGCGGACGGGGACGAGCAGTGCGGCCCCGGAGGTGGGGAGGGGGATGCGGAGCAGGGTTCCGACGGGCCCGTCGGGGCGGCCGATGCCGCTCTCGCGGACCCAGCATCGCAGCAGGTTCTCCACCGTCGCAGACTCGGCGGCGGTGGCCGGGTCGGGGTGGTCCAGCAGGTCGGGGAGCGCGGCCGGGTCGGGACCGGCGGGCCCGGTGCCGCCCACCCGGGGGCGGAGGGTGCCGTCCTTCTGCCGGGGCACGGTGCCGGGCGGGGCCTGCGCCGGGGTGGCCTGCGCCGCCTGCACTCCGGGCACGGGCGCGGGCGCCGCTCCGGTCTGGGCCCGCCCGGGGCCGGCCTGCTCCCCGTCCACCGCCGGGGATGCGGCGGGCTGTTCGGGTGCCGCAGAGTCCGGGCGGGGCGCCGGCGACGGCTGCGCGGCGGGGTGCGGGTGCCCGGCGGCGGGTGGCCGGGCAGCGCCGTCGGGCCACGCCGGGGCCGGGTGGTGGTCCGGGGCAGCTGCGGGCTGCGCCGGTGCACCGGCCGATGCAGCGGCGGCAGAGCCCGGGGGCTGGGCCGGGGCGCTGCCCGGACCGGCTGCCGGCTGGGCCGCGGCGGGCGCGGCCGCGGGAGCAGCGCCGGCGGACGCCGCCTGCGCGGAGCCGAGGGCGGGACCCTGCGGCAGTCCGCCGGTGATGGCGACGGAGGCCGGGCGGTCCTCGCCCGGGCGCGGAGGGGCCGGGTGGGCTGGGGCCTCGACTGCCGAGCCCGGGTGCGCCGGGGCCGGGCCTGCGCTTGCGCTGTACGCGGGGGTCGGGTGGGCGGGGCCCGGCTGCGGGGGTGCCAAGGCCTGGTCCGCCGGGCCCGGGGCTGCGGGAGGAAGGGGTACCGGGGCCGGCTGAGCCGGGCCCGCATGCCCCAGCTCCGGGCCAGGCGCCGCCTGCGCAGGGGGCGTCAGGCTCACGTGGGTCGGCACGGGGAGGACCGGGCCCGCATGCCCCAGCTCCGGACCAGGGGCCGCCTGCACAGGGGACGTCGGGCTCGCGTGGGTCGGGGCGGGGCGGGCCGGGCCTGGGGCCGGGTGGGGCGGGGTGGTCGAGGAGTCGGAGCGCGAGGTGCTGGAGGGGTCGGGCATCGGGGTCCTTCGGCGTGCGGTCAGTGGGGCCGGCGGGCGGCGGCGGGGATGGAGTCGGCCAGCCGGTCCAGGACGGCTGCGGCCTGTTCGTCGGTCAGGGTCAGCGGGGGCAGCAGGCGGACGACGCTGGAGTGGCGGCCTCCGAGCTCGACGATCAGGCCCCGGTCCAGGCACTCCTGGCGCACGGCGGCAGCGAGGGCGGGTGCGGCGGCGCCGGTGCCGGGGTCGACGAGTTCGACGCCGATCATCAGGCCGCGGCCCCGCACGTCGCCGACGCACGGGTGCTCCGCCTCCAGGCCGCGCAGGGTCGTCAGCATCCGCCCGCCGAGTGCCGCCGCGCGCTCGGCGAGTCCGTTGCGCCGCACGTAGGCGAGGGTGGCGGTGCCCGCGGCCATGGCGAGTTGGTTCCCGCGGAACGTTCCGGCATGGGCACCGGGGGCCCAGACGTCCAGTTCGGCCCGGTAGACGATCACGGCCAGCGGAAGGCTGCCGCCGATGGCCTTGGACAGGACCATCACGTCGGGGACCACCCCGGCGTGGTCGACTCCCCAGAACGCGCCGGTGCGGCCCACCCCGGTCTGCACCTCGTCCGCGATCAGCGGGATGCCCCGGGCCGCGGTGATCTCCCGCATCCGGCGCAGCCAGGCGTCCGGGGCCGGGTGGACCCCGCCCTCGCCCTGCACCGGCTCGACGATCATGGCGGCGGGCCGCGGCACCCCGCCCTTGGGGTCGTCGAGCAGGGTCTCGGTCCAGCGGGCCCCGAGCCGTGCCCCCTCGTCGCCGCCGACCCCGAACGGGCAGCGGTGGTCCTGCGGGTAGGGCAGCCGGGTCACCCGTACGTCGCCGGCGCCGCCCGAGGCCTCCAGGGCTCCGGCGGTCATGCCGTGGTAGGCGCCGGTGAAGGTGAGCAGCCCGGTGCGTCCGGTGGCGGCCCGGGCCAGTTTCAGGGCGGCCTCGACGGCGTCGGTCCCGGCGGGGCCGCAGAACTGCACGCGGGCGTCGGCGGCCAGGGCGGCCGGCAGGTTCTCGAAGAGCTCGGTGGTGAAGGCGTCCTTGACCGGGGTGGCCAGGTCGAGGACGTGCAGCGGAGCTCCGGAGTCGAGTACTCCGCGGATCGCTTCGAGGACGACGGGGTGGTTGTGCCCGAGGGCGAGGGTGCCCGCGCCGGAGAGGCAGTCGAGGTAGCGCCGCCCGTCGGCGCCCTCGATCGTCAGCCCCCGGGCGCGCACGGGAACGATGGGCAGCGAGCGTGCGTAGGTCCGGGCCGCGGACTCGCGGAGCGCCTGCCGGCGCAGGATCCCTTCCGCGGAGGTGGTTCTGCGTCCGCCCTGTGCCGGGACCTGGGTACCGGTGTGGCCGGGCGGGGTCCGTGCTGCGGCTCCGTCCGGAACCGAGCCTGTGCTGTCGGCCGCGCCCCCGGCCGAGGCTGCCTCCTCCGCGGGAGCAGCGCCCGCCGCCGGGGCAGCACCCCCCGCCGGGGCCCCGGCTGTGGTCGTGGCATCGGCTGCGGTCGGTTCGGTCACGGCCACGACTGTCGGTCCTCCCGCGGGTTGCTCTTCCGGATTGCGTCTCGAACACGAACGCTGCTGCACCATCCCCCGTACGTACCAACGACGGTGAAGGCTTCGGATCACGGGTGGGCCGAAGATCCTTGCGGTTCGGCGGGACGTTCGCGGCAGGAACCATCGACCCGGCGCCCGCCGTCCTATGCCACGGCGGCATAGTGGGGTGCTGCGATCCACCCCGATCGACTCCGTCCCAACACCTCGAAACTCATGGGGGCTTACGACATGCGACCGAACCGACCGGTCACCGCGATCCTCTGCGCGGCCGCGCTCGCGCTGACCGCCTCGGCCTGCGGACCCGGCGACGGGGAGGCCGGCGCCGATGCCAAGCCGACCGTGGCTGCGCCCCTGCCGTCCGGCGCTGCGGACGGGATCACGATTCCGGACGAGCTCAAGGAGAGGCTCAAGCAGCACGGCTTCGACCTGGAGAAGTGGAAGGGGGGCGCGTGGAAGAACTGGAAGAAGGAGGACTGGCTGCGCGAGGCGGGCGACTACGTCAACCCCATCATCGACGGCCTCTGGGACCCGGACCGGATGCGTGACGCGGAGCAGCCGCAGCGCCCGGCCGTCGACCCGGACGCGGGCAAGGACCAGGGCGTCACCGACCCGACCCCGGCTCCGGTGACCGCCCAGCCGGCGGCTTCGCCGTACCACTCCAGCGTCCCGGCGTCCGGCAAGGTCTTCTTCGACGGCCCCGAGGGCTCGATGGTCTGCTCGGCCACCGTGGTCAAGGACCCGGCCCACCCGGGCAAGTCCAACATGGTCTGGACGGCGGGCCATTGCGTGCACGCGGGCAAGGCCGGCGGCTGGTACCGCAACATCGCCTTCGTCCCGTCGTACAACAACGCGGGCAAGCCGGCGGCGGCGCTCAAGGGTGCGCCGCGCGAGCAGGTCGCCCCGTACGGCGTGTGGTGGAGCGACTGGGCGCAGACGTCCGACCAGTGGATCGCGACCGGCGGTCCGACGGGCGGCGCGGGTGCCCCGTACGACTTCGCGGTGCTGCACGTGACGCCGGAGAAGGGCGGCGGCAAGTCGCTGGAGGAGACGGTCGGTACGGCGCTTCCGGTGGAGTTCAACGCTCCGGCGGTGGGCAAGGTCGCGAGCATCACGGCGACGGGTTACCCGGCGGCGGCTCCGTTCGACGGGCAGAAGGCGTTCCAGTGCGCGGACAAGCCGGGCCGGCTGGCGCTGAAGCAGGCGGACCCGGTGATGTACCGCATCGGCTGCACGATGACGGGCGGTTCGTCCGGTGGCGGCTGGATCGCGGCGGGTGCCGACGGCAAGCCGGCGCTGGTGTCGAACACCTCGATCGGTCCGGCGAAGGCCGGCTGGCTGGCCGGGCCGAAGCTGGGTCCTGAGGCCAAGGGCATCTACAACGCGGTGAGCGCCAAGTTCAAGTAGCCGCGTGGCGAGACCGGCGTGAACGACCGAGGGCCCCCGCGCATCGCGGGGGCCCTCGGTCGTCGTGTCAGCGGCGGGCCCGGAGGCCGCCCGGTGCTGCCGTCAGTGCTTGGCGGGCACGTACGGTGCCAGCTCCGCCGCCAGTTCCTCGTGCACCCGTGCCTTGAGCAGGGTGCCCTCGGGGGTGTGCTCCTCGGAGATCACCTCGCCGTCGGCGTGGGCGCGGGCGATCAGCGAGCCGCGGGTGTACGGCACGAGGGCCTCCACCTCGACGGCGGGCCGGGGCAGCTCGGCGTCGATGAGCGCGAGGAGTTCCTCGATGCCCTGGCCGGTGCGGGCCGAGACGGCGATGGAGTGCCGCTCGATGCGCAGCAGGCGCTGGAGGACGAGCGGGTCCGCGGCGTCCGCCTTGTTGATCACCACGATCTCGGGCACGTTGACCGCGCCGACCTCGCGGATGACCTCGCGCACGGCCGCCAGCTGCTCCTCCGGGGCCGGGTGCGATCCGTCCACGATGTGGAGGATGAGGTCGGAGTCGCCGACTTCCTCCATCGTGGAGCGGAACGCCTCGACGAGGTGGTGGGGCAGGTGCCGGACGAAGCCCACGGTGTCGGCCAGGGTGTAGACGCGGCCGGTGGGGGTTTCGGCCCGGCGCACGGTCGGGTCGAGGGTGGCGAACAGTGCGTTCTCCACCAGGACGCCCGCGCCCGTGAGGCGGTTGAGGAGGGAGGACTTGCCGGCGTTGGTGTAGCCGGCGATGGCGACCGAGGGGATCTTGTTGCGGCGGCGTTCCTGCCGCTTGATGTCCCGGCCGGTCTTCATCTCGGCGATCTCCCGGCGCATCTTCGCCATCTTCTCGCGGATGCGGCGCCGGTCGGTCTCGATCTTGGTTTCACCGGGGCCTCGGGTGGCCATGCCGCCACCGCCGCCGCCACCCATCTGCCGGGAGAGCGACTGGCCCCAGCCGCGCAGTCGCGGCAGCATGTACTGCATCTGCGCGAGTGCGACCTGTGCCTTGCCCTCTCGGGACTTGGCGTGCTGGGCGAAGATGTCGAGGATGAGGGCGGTCCGGTCGACGACCTTGACCTTGACCACGTCCTCCAGCGCGATGAGCTGGCCGGGGCTGAGTTCGCCGTCGCAGACGACGGTGTCGGCACCGCTTTCGAGGACGATGTCGCGCAGCTCGCGGGCCTTGCCGGAGCCGATGAAGGTGGCCGGGTCGGGCTTGTCGCGGCGCTGCATGACACCGTCGAGCACGAGGGCGCCCGCCGTCTCGGCGAGGGCGGCGAGCTCCGCGAGGGAGTTCTCGGCGTCCTGCACGGTCCCGGAGGTCCAGACACCGACGAGGACCACGCGCTCCAGGCGGAGCTGGCGGTACTCGACCTCGGTGACGTCCTCGAGCTCGGTCGAGAGGCCGGCGACGCGGCGCAGGGCCGCGCGCTCGGAGCGGTCGAACTGGTCGCCGTCCCGCTCTCCGTCGATCTCGTGGCTCCAGGCGACGTCCTCTTCCATCAGGGCATCGGCCCGAAGGCTCTCGGTGAAGCTCTGCGAGTCCCGCACGTTCTGCGCGTCCCGCGGGTCCTGGGAAGGGGAAGAAGAGGAGGTCATTGGATCCTTACGTCGATTCGATGGTGTCGCGCCGGCCGCTTCCGGCGCCCGGCCGGCTGGGCCAGGGCCAAAGGTACCGCTGTGCGTGACATAACACTGTCACGTCCAACGTGTGGTCCGGTCCGGTGATTCCCGGGGGCACCCCCGTCGGCCTCGTCGATGGTGTCATGCCCGTTCCCCGGCCGTCATACCGTTTTCCGCCGCTACGGCTTGCCCTGGGCCTTCCCCGCAGCCCCGGCCGGGGCCGGAGCCGCAGCCGGTCCCTGGGGCGAACGCGGAGCCGGAGCCCCGGCCCGGGCCGCCGAGCCGCTCCACTCCGGGTGTCCGGGCATCGGCGGGGTGGTCTCCCCGTACAGCCAGGGCCGCAGGAAGGCCGTCAGGTCGCGTCCGGCCTCCTGCGAGGCCAGGCGTACGAAGTCGTCCGTGCCCGCGATCCCGTCCTTGTGCTCCGCCACCCAGCGCCGCTCGATCCGGTCGAACGCCGCCGTGCCGATCTCCTGGCGCAGGGCGTAGAGGATCAGCGCGGCCCCGTCGTAGACGACGGGCCGGAACAGACCGATCTTCTCGCCGGGAGGGGCCGCCTTCGGGGCGGCCGGGGGGCCGCCCTGGGCCCGCCACTGGTCGGAGCGCTGGTAGGCCTCGCGCATCCGCCGCTCCAGGGAGTACTTGCCGAGGCCGTCCGCGTAGAGGGCCTCGTACCAGGTGGCGTGCCCCTCGTTGAGCCACAGGTCGGACCAGGTGCGCGGGGTCACGCTGTCGCCGAACCACTGGTGGGCGAGCTCGTGGACCATGACGGACTCGACGTACCACTCGGGGTAGCCGGCCGCCTCCCCTGCGAACAGGCCGTGCTCGAAGAACGAGAGGGTCTGGGTCTCCAGCTCGAAGCCGGTCTTCGCCCGGGCGATCAGCACCCCGTAGTTCTCGAAGGGGTAGCGGCCGACGCGCTCCTCCATCCAGGCCACGTGCCCGGCGGTCTTCATCAGCCAGGGCTCAAGCCTCTCCCGGTCCGCGGCGGGCACGACGTCGCGCAGCGGCAGGCCGTGCGGTCCGGTGTGGTGGAGGACGGCGGAGCGGCCGACGGAGACCTGGGCGAGCTCGGTGGCCATCGGGTGCAGGGTCCGGTACGTCCACTCGGTCGTACCGCCCGCCCGCGCGGCCGGGAGGGCGCCGGGCAGCCCGTTGGCCACGGCCCGGTAGCCGTCGGGGGCGGTGATGCGGAAGGTGAAGTAGGCCTTGTCGGCGGGGTGGTCGTTGCAGGGGAAGACGCGGTGGGCGGCGTCGGCCTGGTTGGCCATGGCGAGGCCGTCCTCGGTGACGACCCACCCGCCGTCGGAGGCCCGGCCGCGCGGGTCGCTGGTGTGCCGGACGGTGATGTGGAGCGGGGCGCTCGCCGGCACCGGGTGCGCGGGGGTCAGCACGAGGTCCTCCCCCGCCGTCTCGAACCGCGCGGGCTGCCCGTTGACCTCGGCGGAGGCGACCGTCCCGTGCGTGAAGTCGAGGTTGATCCGGTCCAGCGGCTCCAGGCTGCGTGCCTCGATGGCGGTGACGGCGTCGAGGGGGCTGCGGTTGTCCTTGTACGTGAGGGACAGGTCGTACGAGAGGACGTCGTAGCCGGGGTTGCCCAGCTCGGGGAAGAGCCGGTCGCCGATGCCCAGCGGCTTCGGCGGGGGCAGCACGGCGGCGACGAGGGTGAGCGAGGCCGCGGCGAGCAGGGAGGCGCGCAGGCGTGGAGAGGTGAGCTGCATCCACCACCGCTTACCAGCGCGTGTCCCGGGCCCGCGAGCGGCGCGCGACGACTCCACCCGAACGGGGCGCCTGGTCCGGTCAGCGGGCTCCGTGCGCCCCGCGTGCGCGCCCCCGCGCACGCTGTCCCCGTCGATCCCCGTCGATCCCCGTCACGACCCGGCACGCTCCCCGGATCCCCCGGAACCTTCCCCGGCCCCCGACAGCCCCCTGAACCCCTGGTCCCCGCGATCCCCCGCCGCCCCCGGCCCCCTACACCCGGCTGACGTCGTACACGCCGGGTACGTCCCGCATCGCGCGCATCAGCGCGGGCAGGACCGCCGCGTCGGGCATCTGCAGCGTGTAGCTGTGGTGGACGCGCTGTTCGACGGGCGGCTCGACGGTGGCGGAGATGACCTCGACGCCCAGCCGGGCGATGGCCTCGGTCAGGTCGGCCAGCAGGTGCGGCCGCCCGAACGATTCGGCGGTGAGGGTGACCCGGCAGTCCGCGGTGGCCCGCCAGTGCACGGCGACCGAGGTGCGGCCCACGGAGCGCATCTGGGCCACGGCCGGGCAGTGCACCCGGTGCACGGTGACGGCCCCGCCGCGTACGACGAACCCGGCGACCGCGTCCGGTGGTACGGGGGTGCAGCATCCGGCGAGGCGGACGTGCGCGTCGGGCAGGTCGGCGACGGCGTTGCCCCCGCCGCCGCGCAGGCCGGCCACGGACAGCGGCGGCCTGGGTGCGGCGGTGGCGGGGCCGGGGCCGTCGGGATGGGTCTGGAGCCAGCTGCCGATGGCGATGCGGGCGGCCGGGGTCCTGGCGTGCTCCAGCCAGTCGGGGGCGGGCCCGGAGGAGGCGTCCTGCGCGAGGAGCAGCTGGACGGTGTCCCCGTCGGAGAGGGGGGAGGAGAGGGAGGTGAGGCGCCCGTTGACGCGGGCGCCGATACAGCCGTGGGCCGCCTCGCCGTGCTGCGCGTAGGCGGCGTCGATACAGCTCGCGCCGGCCGGCAGGCCGAGGGTGCCGCCGTCGGCGCGGAAGACGGTGATCTCCCGGTCCTGGGCGAGCTCGGCGCGCAGGACGCTCCAGAAGGTGTCGGGGTCGGGCGCGGACTGCTGCCAGTCGAGGAGCCGGGAGAGCCAGCCGGGGCGGGTGGGGTCGACGCGTTCCTCGTCGCAGTCGGCGGCCGTGGCGGTGGCGGAGGAGGCGGCTGCGGTCTCGCCGGTGGCGTAGGGGTTGCCGAGGGCGACGACCCCGGCTTCGGCGACGCGGTGCATCTGGCGGGTGCGGACGATGACCTCGGCGACGTACCCCTCGGGGACGGCGACGGCGGTGTGCAGCGACTGGTAGAGGTTGAACTTCGGTGCGGCGATGAAGTCCTTGAACTCGGAGACGACCGGGGTGAAGCAGGTGTGGAGTTCGCCGAGCACCCCGTAGCAGTCGGCGTTCTCGGCGACGAGGACGAGGATGCGGCCGAAGTCGGAGCCGCGGAGTTCGCCGCGCTGCCGGGAGATGCGGTGGAGGGAGACGAAGTGCCGGGGCCGGACCTGGACTTCGGCGGCGATGCCGGCGTCGCGCAGGACGGTGCGGACGGATTCGGCGATGGCGGCGAGGGGGTCGTCCTGGCCCGCGCGGGCGGCGATGAGGGCGCGGGTGTGCTCGTACTCCTCGGGGTGGAGGATCGCGAAGACGAGGTCTTCCAGCTCGGTCTTGAGGGCCTGGACGCCGAGGCGTTCGGCGAGGGGGATCAGGACGTCGCGGGTGACCTTGGCGATGCGGGCCTGTTTCTCGGGGCGCATCACGCCGAGGGTGCGCATGTTGTGCAGCCGGTCGGCGAGTTTGATGGACATGACGCGGACGTCGTTGCCGGTGGCGACGAGCATCTTGCGGAAGGTCTCGGGTTCGGCGGCGGCCCCGTAGTCGATCTTCTCGACCTTGGTGACGCCGTCGACGATGAAGCAGACCTCGTCGCCGAACTCCTCCCGGACCTGTTCGAGGGTCACATCGGTGTCCTCGACGGTGTCGTGGAGGAGAGAGGCCGTCAGGGTGGTGGTCTCGGCGCCGAGTTCCGCGAGGATGAGGGTGACGGCGAGCGGGTGTGTGATGTACGGCTCACCACTCTTGCGCATCTGGCCGCGGTGGGAGTGCTCCGCGAGCAGATAGGCCTTCCGCAGAATGGACAGGTCGGCGTCCGGATGGTGGGCGCGGTGGGCTTCTGCTACGTGTCCGATGGCGTCGGGCAGGCGGTCGCGGGACGTGGGCCCGAGCAGGGCGGCGCGCCCCAGGCGGCGCAGATCGAGTCGACTACGGCCTCGTCTGCGCAGCTCAGGGCGCATCTCGGCATGTGCTTCGGGGTTCGTGGCCTCTGCACTCATGGGCACCTCCGGCGGCTTCGACCGGCGGTGGCGGGCATGGGGTGAGCCCTCAGGGCCGGTGCCTGATGTTACCGACCCCACCACGTGGCGCAGTCCACCTCTCGCTCAGCGTGAAACGGATCACCCATGAGAGGGAATCTTCAGGCGAAAGCCGTTTCGGTGAGCCAGGCGGCTTCGAACTCGCCGGAGGCGACGATGACGGCGGGTCCGGTCATGTCGACGCGGCCGTCGGGGTGTTCGGTGATGACGAGGGTGCCGCCGGGCAGGTCGACGGTGTACGCGACGGGCTGGCCGGTGGCGGCGGGGTCGGCGCCGTCCCGGCGGATGGCTGCGACGGCGACGGCGCATGCGCCGGTGCCGCAGGAGCGGGTCTCGCCGGAGCCGCGTTCGTGGACGCGCATGGCGACGTGCCGCGGGCCGCGGTCGACGACGAACTCGACGTTGACCCCGGCGGGGTAGGCGGAGGCGGGGCTGAACGGCGGGGGGCTGTACAGGTCGCCGGCGTGGTCGAGGCTTTCAACGAACGCGACCGCGTGCGGGTTCCCCATGTTCACGTTGCGCGCGGGCCAGGAGCGCTCGCCCACGGACACGGTGACGTCGCCCTCGGGGAGCAGGGCGCGGCCCATGGAGACGGTGACGTCGCCGGTCTTGTCGAGGTGGACCTGCTTGACGCCGCCGCGGGTGGCGACGGCGAGGTCGCCGGGCTCGACGTGGCCGGCGTGCTGGAGGTAGCGGGCGAAGACTCGGACGCCGTTGCCGCACATCTCGGCGATGGAGCCGTCGCTGTTGCGGTAGTCCATGAACCACTCGGCCTCGTCGGCCATGTGCGCGGCCTCGGGGTGGGCGGCGGAACGGACCACGTGCAGCACACCGTCGGCCCCGATGCCGGCCCGGCGGTCGCACAGGGCGGCGACTGCGGTGGCGGGCAGCTCGATGGCGTTGTCGGGGTCCGGGACGATCACGAAGTCGTTCTCGGTCCCGTGGCCCTTGAGGAAGGAGAGGGTGGTGTGCGTCACCCGCCCATGGTACCGAGCCGTTCCGGGCCGTGACCTGCGGGACCGGCATGCGGACGGGCCGGGGCCCCGGGCCGTCGCGGTGGGGCGGCGCGGTCAGCGCAGCCGGGCCACCCGGTACACGGCGAGTGCCACGACGGCCAGTGCGACCAGCGCGTACAGCGCGGCCATCCGCCAGTCGGGGCGGCGGCCGCTGCCGCGCGGCGGCAGTCCGGGCCAGGTGTAGCCGACGCGGCGCGCGGCCATCATGCCCCAGCCGCCCGCGCAGGAGCTGATGAGGAAGCCGAGCATGGCGACGACGGCTCCGCCGTCCCCGAACTCGAAGGCGAGGGGGAAGGCGAACATCAGGGAGCCGGCGGCGGCGAGCATCACGATGGGCGCGATCTGCCAGATCCGCAGGCGGCGCTGCGGGCGCAGCTCGACCTCGAACTCGGGGCCGGCGGCCTCCGTGCCCGGCTCCGGGGCGTCGGGGCCGTCGGGGCTCAGCCGGGCCGGTTCGGCGGGCAGCCCGAGGCCGTCGGCGTCCGCACCGGAACCCCCGGGGGTGCCGGTGGCGGCACCGGTCGCGCCGGGGCCCGCCGGGGCGTCCGGCGTGCCGGGGCCCGCGGGCGCACCAGGCTCACCGGGCCCGTTTCGGAGCATCGGGTCCGCTCCCCGCCTGGTGTCGTCCCGCCCCGTGTCACGAGGGCCGGCCTCCATAGCCACGCGCCCTCCCCACTCGGACTTCGTACGCCACTGTTCAGAAGTTTGATGATGGCACGGACGCGGGCCCGCGACGGGCACACGGGGCTTCCCGATGCAATCACGTGATCAGGCTGTGACCGCTCGTTCGACCAACGACTGCGCGAGTCCGGGGAGTTCCCCCCGGTCGGCGGCGGCTCCGCTGAGCCAGTGCACGCGGGGGTCCCGGCGGAACCAGGAGTCCTGGCGGCGGGCGAAGCGCTTGGTGGCGCGTACGGTCTCGGCTTTCGCCTCGTCCTCGGTGCACTCTCCCGCGAGGGCGGCCAGCACCTGCTGGTAGCCCAGTGCCCGGGAGGCGGTGATGCCGTCGCGCAGTCCCCGGGCCTCCAGGGTGCGGACCTCGTCGACGAGGCCGTCGTCCCACATGCGGTCCACGCGCAGGGTGATCCGCTCGTCGAGTTCGGGGCGGGCCACGTCGACGCCGATCTGGACGGTGTCGTACACCGACTCGTGGCCGGGCAGGTTGGCGGTGAAGGGCTTGCCGGTGATCTCGATGACTTCCAGGGCCCGGACGATGCGGCGGGCGTTGCTGGGCAGGATCGCGGCGGCGGCGGCCGGGTCGGCGGCGGCAAGGCGGGCGTGCAGGGCGCCGGGGCCGCGCAGGGTGGCCTCCTCCTCCAGCCGGGCCCGCACCTCGGGGTCGGTGCCGGGGAACTCCATGGCGTCGAGGGCGCCGCGCACGTAGAGGCCGGAGCCGCCGACGAGGACGGGGGTGCGGCCCTGGGCGAGCAGCTTGTCGATCTCGGCGCGGGCCAGCCGCTGGTACTCGGCGACGCTCGCGGTCTCGGTGACGTCCCAGATGTCGAGGAGGTGGTGCGGGACCCCGCCGCGCTCTTCGAGCGTCAGCTTGGCGGTGCCGATGTCCATCCCCCGGTAGAGCTGCATGGAGTCGGCGTTGACGACCTCGCCGTCGAAGTGGCGGGCCAGGGCGACGCCCAGGTCGGACTTTCCGGCCGCGGTGGGACCGACGACGGCGATGACCCGCGGGGCGGGGGCTGGATTCCTCACTGACACAGTCTCGCAAACCCGGCGGCATGTACCCGATCGGGTGAGGTGACGGGGTGCGGGCGGGGTCGTTGCCCTGAAGAGGTTCCGGCCCCGGCGTGCGCCTGGCGCGCATCTGGTGGAGGCCGGTCGGGTCAGGGCGGAACTTCACCCGCACGAGTAACGTTATGGGAGTAGCAATGGGCGTTTTTGACCGGATTTTTCGTCGTAAGGAAGAGGTAGTGGCCGAGCCGGCCGCCGCCGAGGCCGGGGCGGCGGAGGCGCTGGAGGCGGAGACCGAGCCGGCCGCAGGGGCCGAGGAGGTCACGGAGGCCGTGGAAGCCGGGTCTGCGGCGGCCGGGACCCCCGCGGCGGAGGCCGTGGAGATTCCGAAGCAGCAGTCGGCGGAGGCGGCCGCGGACAGCGAGGCCGGCGAGGGCGCCCGCACGTAGCCACGCCACTGGAAGGTGCCCCATGGGGTTCATGGACAATCTGAAGGCCAAGCTCGCTCCGGCGAAGGACAAGGTCGGCGACCTCGCGCAGCAGCACGGGGGCAAGATCGGCGAGGGCCTGGACAAGGTCGCCAAGGTCGTGGACTCCAAGACCCATGGCAAGTACAGCGACCGGATCACGACCGGCGCGGACAAGGCGAAGGACGCCCTGGGCAAGATCGCGCACAAGGACACCCCCGGCGGGCCGACGCCGCCGGCCGCTTCCTGACGCGATGACGGCGCGAGGGGCGCGGGATCGGCTGATCCCGCGCCCCTCCGGCGTGTGCGCGTACGGGTCCGGCGTGTGCGTACGGGTCCGGCGTGTGCGTACGCGCCGGCCCGCGGCCGCTACGACCAGGCGGCCACGAAGTACCCGACCCCGTACGGGGCGTCCTCGTACAGCAGCCGGCCGTCCAGGCCCGCACCCTCCGCGGCACCCGCGAGCACCTGCCAGGGCGCCCGGCCGGCGGCCAGCAGCTCGGCGGCGAGCCCGGGGTCCAGCGCGGCCAGCGCGGCCGTGTCGGCGGCGCCCAGGGCCCGCGCGGCGGCGGCGTCGAAGGCCGCGGCGCGCTCGTCCAGGTAGCCGGGGGCCTTGAGGGTGCGGCAGGCGCTGCCGTCCCCGAGGACCAGCATGGCCACGCGGTCGGCGGAGCCGCCCAGGTCCGCGCCGAGGAGGCCGCAGCCGCTCGGCGGGAGGTCCTCGGCGACGGCCACCCCGGCGACCGGTGCGCCCGCCCAGCGGGCCTGCCCGAGCAGCCAGCCGGCCACCGCGAGGGAGGGCGGGAGGGCGGTCCCGGTGGCCTCGCCGCTCGGCGGTTCGCCCAGGTCCGGGCCCAGGGTGACGGTCAGGTCCACGCCGAAGCCGGCGAAGCTGCCGGGGGTGCCCTGGTCGTAGCCGCCGCCCTCGGCCGCGGCGCCGACCACGACCAGCAGGTCGGGCCGGGCTGCGGCGAGCACGGCCAGCGCGTCGGAGCAGGCGGTACGGGCGTCGTCGAGTTCGGCGGCGGCGCCCGCGGCGACCTCCGGCACGAGGAGCGGCGGGGCGGGGCAGACGGCGGCGGCTACGAGCATGATCCGCAGCCTAGCCGCCCCGGCCCCCGCGCGGTCAGTCGACGGCGCAGCCCGAGGTGGCCACCGGCAGCGGGGCCGGGACGCCGATGGACGGAATGCCGAGCATGACGCCCGCCGGCTGCGCCGGGGCGGCGTTGCGCTTCTCCCAGGCGTCGCCCGCGCGGGTGCGGCGCACGGCCTGCGTCGGGCCCTCGGCGAGGAGGTGGTGCGGGGCCGCGTAGGTGATCTCGACGGTGACCACGTCGCCGGGGCGGACGTCCTCGTCGGGCTTGGTGAAGTGCACGAGGCGGTTGTCGGGGGCGCGGCCGGACAGGCGGGCGGTGGCGCCGTCCTTGCGGCCCTCGCCCTCGGCGACCATGACCTCCAGGGTGCGGCCGACCTGCTTCTTGTTCTCCTCCCAGGAGATCTCCTCCTGGAGGGCGACCAGGCGCATGTAGCGGTCCTGGACGACCTCCTTGGGGATCTGCCCCTCCATCTCGGCGGCCGGTGTGCCGGGGCGCTTGGAGTACTGGAAGGTGAAGGCGCTGGCGAAGCGGGCCTCGCGGACCACGTGCATCGTCTGCTGGAAGTCCTCCTCGGTCTCGCCGGGGAAGCCCACGATGATGTCGGTGGAGATCGCGGCGTGCGGGATCGCGGCGCGGACCTTCTCGATGATGCCGAGGAATCGCTCCTGCCGGTACGACCGGCGCATCGCCCGCAGGATCGGGTCCGAACCCGACTGGAGCGGCATGTGCAGCTGCGGCATCACGTTCGGGGTCTCGGCCATCGCGGCGATGACGTCGTCGGTGAAGTCCTTGGGGTGCGGGGAGGTGAAGCGGACCCGCTCCAGGCCCTCGATCTGTCCGCAGGCCCGCAGCAGCTTGGAGAAGGCCTCGCGGTCGCCGAGGTCGGAACCGTAGGCGTTGACGTTCTGGCCGAGCAGGGTGATCTCGGAGACGCCCTCGGCGACCAGGGCCTCGACCTCGGCGAGGATGTCGCCGGGACGGCGGTCCTCCTCCTTGCCGCGCAGCGCCGGGACGATGCAGAAGGTGCAGGTGTTGTTGCAGCCGACGGAGATCGAGACCCAGGCGGCGTACGCGGACTCGCGGCGGGTCGGGAGCGTGGAGGGGAACGCCTCCAGCGACTCGGCGATCTCGATCTGCGCCTCCTCCTGGACGCGGGCGCGCTCCAGCAGGACCGGCAGCTTGCCGATGTTGTGCGTGCCGAAGACCACGTCGACCCACGGGGCCTTCTTGACGATGGTGTCGCGGTCCTTCTGGGCGAGGCAGCCGCCGACGGCGATCTGCATGCCGGGGCGCTTCGTCTTCATCGGGGCGAGCCGGCCGAGGTTGCCGTACAGCTTGTTGTCGGCGTTCTCGCGGACGGCACAGGTGTTGAAGACGACCACGTCGGCGTCGCCGTCACAGCCCTCGGGCGCGCGGACGTAGCCGGCGTCCTCCAGCAGACCGGACAGCCGCTCGGAGTCGTGCACGTTCATCTGGCACCCGTAGGTGCGCACCTCGTAAGTTCCCTTGGGGTCCACCACTGCCGTGCTCCGGTCGCCGCTGCTGGTCATACAACAAGGGTAGGCGGTGCCGGAGGGCCCTCCGGCCGCCGGTGCCGCCCGCCCGCCGGGAGGCGCCGCAGGACCGAAGTCGAACAGGCCTGCGATCTAGAATCGCCGCCCATGGAGCTGTCCCAGTTGCGGTACCTCGTGGCGGTGGTAGACGAGGGCGGCTTCACCCGGGCCGCCGAGCGGCTGCACGTGTCCCAGCCCGGGGTGAGCGCGCAGGTCAGGCAGCTGGAGCGGGAGCTGGGGCAGCGGCTGCTGGACCGTTCGGGGCGGCGGGTGACGCCGACGGAGGCGGGCGCGGCCGTACTCGTCCACGCACGGGCCGCGCTGGCGGCGGTTGAGGGGGTCCGGCGGACCGCCGACGAGTTCTCGGGGCTGCTGCGGGGGCGCGTGGCGCTCGGGCTGGTGCCCGGGGCGGCGTCGGCGGCGGTGGGCGCCTTCGACGTGGTCGGGCTGCTGGGGGACTTCCACGACGCGTACCCCCGGGTCGAGATCTCGCTGGCCGAGGACACCTCGGAGCGGATGCTGGCGGCGCTGCGGCGCGGGGAACTGGACGTGGTGGTGGCCGGGCTGGCCGGGGAGCCGCCGCAGGGGATCACGGCGCGGGTGGTGCTGGACGAGCCCCTCGTCGCGGTGGTCCGGGCCGCCGACCCCCTCGTACGGGCCGCGGTGGACGGCCGGCTGCCGCTGGCGGAGCTGCGGGGGCGGGCGCTGATCGCCCTGCCGCGCGGTACGGGGCTGCGCGGGGTGCTGGAGCGGGCCTGCGCGGAGGCCGGGTTCGGCCCCCGGGTGGACTTCGAGGCGGCCGCGCCGGCGGTGCTGGCCCGGCTGGCGGGGCGGGGGCTGGGGGTGGCGGTGGTCCCGGAGGGCGCGGAGTCGGCGGCCGGGCCGGGGGTACGGGCGCTGCGGATCACCGGCCCGGAGCTGCGGGGCCGGGTCGCCCTGGCCTGGCGCACGGAGGGCCCGTCCGGCACGGCGGCCGCCCACCTGCTGACCCGCCTCCGCGCAGCCCTGCCGGACCCTGCCGGGGGCGCGGGCTAGGCCGTCGCCGGGCGAACGCGGCGCCAGCCGGGGGTGCAGCGCGGCGGCGCGGCCGGAGCGGCAGGGCGGCGGTCGGTCGGTCGGCGCGGGCGGAGGTGCGGGCGGCAGCGCGGGCCTGGGCGCGGCCGGAGGACCGGGGCGCGGCGACCCGGGCCGGGTGGGCACGGCGAGCGGGCCCGGACGGACGCGCGGGACGGCAGCCGGGGCCCGGCGGACACGACGGCAGCCCGGGAGCAGGGGCGGCGGGCGCGGGCCCCGCGCGGCCGGAGGTGCGGAGCGGGGGCTGGGGGTGGCGGGGGTGGCCGTGACAGGACGGTGGGGTGGGTGGGAGGATCCCGGCATGTCCCTCGTACCTCCCCGCATCAGCCGGCGCCGCCTCCTTATTGGCCTGGTCGCCGTCCTGGTCGTGCTCGGGGGGCTGGTGTGGTGGCCGAAGCCCTTCTGGGAGCCCGGCCTCAAGGGCGAGCTGACCTTCAGCACGGGTGTGCGTACCGGCGTCTACCACCGCTACGGGCAGCTGCTGGAGGGGGCGCTCGCGCAGGACATGCCCGACGTGAAGGTGCGGCTGGAGCCCAGCGAGGGTTCGCAGCAGAACCTCCAGCGGGTCGCCGCCGGGCAGGCCGACTTCACCATCGCCACGGCGGACGCGGTCTCCAAGTACCGGGCCGACGGCAAGCCGGGCGCCGACCGGCTGCGGGGCTGCGCGCGGCTCTACGACGACTACGTGCAGCTGGTGGTGCCCGCGGGCTCGCCCGTGCAGTCGGCCCGCGACCTGCGGGGCAAGCGGGTGGCGATAGGACAGGACGGCTCCGGGGTCCGACTGGTGGCCGAACGGCTGCTGACCGCGGCGAAGCTCAACCCGCACAAGGACATCACCCCCGTCGGGATCGGCATCGACACCATGCCCGCCGAGCTGGAGGCGGGGCGGATCGACGCCTTCTTCTGGTCGGGCGGGCTCCCGACGACCGCCGTGCGCGAGCTGTCGGAGCGCTTCGACATCCGGCTCGTCCAGCTGGGCGACCTCGTCGAGCAGCTCCAGGGCAGTGGCAGCCCTGCCCGGTACTACCGCGCCGCGGTGATGCCGCAGGACGCGTACGCGCGGGCCCGCAACACCTCGTCGGTGGCGACGCTCGCCGTGCCGAACCTGCTGGTGACCCGGGAGGACACCGGTGCGGAGCTGACGGAGCAGTTCACCCGGACGGTGATCCTGAGCCGGGACGGGATCGGGCACCAGGTGCACGCCGCCCAGCTGGTGGACCTGCGGACGGCGATCTACACGGACCCGCTGGACCTGCACGAGGGGGCCCGGCGGTACTACCGCTCGGTCAAGCCGTAGGCAGCAGCATCATCGCGGCGGCGGCCGCGCCGATCAGTCCGGCGTGGGTGCCGAGGGCGGCCGGGACCACCTGGAGGTCCTTCACGAAGGACAGGGCCGCGTACGAGGCCAGGTGCCGCCGGACCGGTGCGAAGAGGGTGTCCCCGCTGGCGGCGACCCCGCCCCCGATCACCGCGACGTCGGTCTCGACGAGGGTGGCGGTCGCCGCGATGGCCGCGGCCAGGGCCCGCCCGGCCCGGTCGAAGGCGGCCACCGCCACCGGGTCGCCGGCGGCGGCGGAGGCGGCGACGCCCGCCGCCGTGGGGTCGGGGCCGGTCCAGCCCTGGGCGAGGGCCCAGCGGGCGATGGCGGTCCCGGAGGCGAGGGACTCGACGCAGCCGCGGCCCCCGCAGGCACACGGCTCCCCGTCGAACGCGACGCTGATGTGGCCGATGTGACCGGCGTTGCCGGTGGGGCCGGGGTGGAGCTGGTTGTTCAGGATCAGGCCGCCCCCGACCCCGGTGGAGACCACCATGCACAGGGCGTTGGCATGGCCCCGGGCGGCGCCGAGCCAGTGCTCGGCGGCCGTCATGGCCACCCCGTCGCCGACCAGGACGACCGGGATCCGGGCCCCGCGCGCCGCCAGCTCGGCGGCGATCCGCTCCTGCACGGGGAACTCCCGCCAGGCGCCGATGTTGACCGGGCTCACGGTGCCCCGCGAGGTGTCCACCGGGCCGGCGCTGCCGATGCCGCAGCGGACGGCCTGCGCCCACACGGGGTGCTGCGCCAGGTCGGCGATCACCTCCGCGACCGCCGCCATGACCCCGTCGGCGTCCGTCCCGCGCGGGGTGGGACGCCGGGTGACCGCGGTCATCGCGCCGTCGGGGTGGACCAGCGCCCCGGCGATCTTCGTCCCGCCGATGTCGATCGCCACGGTCGGGCCGGCGACGGCCGCCGCGGCCGCCGCGGCACCGCGCGGCACGGGGAAGGCTGAGGTGGGGGTGGTCACGGAGGCGCTCCTGCCAAGGGGTCGGATTTCAGTATGACGTCGGCGGCGGGGCCGTACTCTCGCGGGGTTCCAGCCGGGGCAGCTCGCTCTCCCGGGCCCGGGGCGGCCCTCCGGCGAGGAGCGCGAGGAGTTCCTCTGCGGCGAGCCGCCCGAATCCGGCGGTGTCGCGGACCAGCGCGGTCAGCCGGGGGTGGGTGACCCGGCACAGGGCGGAGTCGTCCCAGGCGACGATGGAGAGCCGGCCGGGCACGGGGATGCCCAGCCCGGCGGCGACGGCGCTGCCGGCCACCGCCATCACGTCGTTGTCGTAGACGAGGGCGGTGGGCGGCTCCGGCTCGGCGAGCAGCCGGCGGGTGGCGGCCGCCCCCTCGGTGTCGGAGTAGTCGGTGGTCACCGACCTGACGTGGTCCTCGGGCAGCCCGAGCCGACGGGCCTCGGCGCGCAGCGAGGCGATCCGGCGGGCCGTGTGGGCGAGGCCGGGCAGGCCGGCGACGTGCGTGATCCGGCGGTGCCCGAGGCCGTGGAGGTGTTCCAGCACCCCGGCCATGGCACGGGCGTCGTCGGCCCAGACGGACGACAGCTGCGGCGGCGCCTCCACCCCGGCCCCCGCCTCCGGCTCCCCCGTCCCGCCGACGAAGACGGCCGGGAGTCCGAGCCCGGCCAGGAGCTCCGGGCGCGGGTCCTGCGTACGGGGGTCGACGACGATGACCCCGTCCACGCGGCGTTCGGCCCACCAGCGGCGGTGGACGGCGCATTCGGCGTCGACGTCCTCCACGACCTGGAAGAGCAGTGCCGTCCGGCCGGCGGAGAGCACCTCCTGTATGCCGGAGACGAGCTGGAGGAAGAACGACTCGACGCCGAGGGTGTGCGCGGGCCGGGCCAGGACCAGCCCGACGGCGCCGCAGCGTTCGCCGGACAGGACGCGGGCGGCGTGGTGCGGCTGCCACCCGAGTTCCTCGGCGACCCGGCGGACCCGGGCGCGGGTGCCCTCGGAGACCCCCGGCCTGCCGTTGAGGGCGAAGGAGACGGCGCTCTCGGACACTCCGGCCCCGCGGGCGATGTCCTTGATGGTGGGTCTGCGGGCCATGCCTGCCTCATCCCTCGGTGACGTGGACTGCGTTGGGGCGGACCGTACGCGATCCCGGGCCCCAGGTCCGCCCCCGCGACGAACCGGCTCGACGGCGGCAACAACCCTGACATGAAAGGGATTTGCCGACGAAAGGCATGCACACCCCACACTAAACCGCAATACCCGCCCACCCACGGGTCACCCACCGCCCTTGCCCCGCACGGGCTGAAGCGCATAAGTACCGCCACGGTGGGAATCCGGCCGCCCGGCGGCAAAGGCGCTGTTGACTCCGCCCCGTGCGGCCCGGCAGTTTGTGGGCGTCCGGCGCCTTCCCCCAGACCCCGGGACCTGCCATGCACCGTGCCCCCTCCCGCTCCCTCCGCTTCGGCGTCAACTACACCCCGGCACGCGGCTGGTTCCACCACTGGCTCGACTTCGACCCGGACGAGGTCGGGGCCGATCTCGACTCGATCGCCGCCCTCGGCCTGGACCACGTACGGGTGTTCCCGCTGTGGCCGCTCTTCCAGCCCAACCGCACGCTGATCCGGCCGCGCGCCGTCGAGCAGCTCGTCGCCCTCGCCGACGCGGCCGCCGCGCGCGGGCTCGACGTCGCCGTGGACGGGCTCCAGGGCCACCTGTCGAGCTTCGACTTCCTGCCCGCCTGGACGCGGACCTGGCACCGGCGGAACCTCTTCACCGACCCGGAGGCCGTCGCCGGCCAGGAGGAGTACCTGCGCACCCTCGCCGCCGCGCTCGCCGGCCGGCCGAACTTCCTCGGGATGACGGTGGGCAACGAGATCAACCAGTTCTCCGGCCCCCCGCACCCCGACCCCGACCGCGTCACCCCCGAACAGGCCGGCCGCTGGCTGGAGACGATGCTCGCCGCCTGCGAGCGGGGCGCACCGGGGCGGCTGCACGTGCACGCGGAGTACGACGCCGCCTGGTACCAGGACGGGCACCCCTTCACCCCGGCCCAGGCGGCCCGGCTGGGCGCCGCCACCGTCGTGCACTCGTGGGTGTTCAACGGCACCGCGCAGCGCCACGGCCGGACCGGGACGGCGACCGAGCACCACGCCGCGTACCTGATCGAGCTGTCGAAGGCCTGGGCCGCCGACCCGGAGCGCCCGGTGTGGCTCCAGGAGGTCGGGGCGCCGGCGCCGCTGGTCCCGCCGGAGCACGCCGCGCGGTTCACGGCCGCCACGCTGGCGGCCGCGCTGGACTGCCCCGGGCTGTGGGGGGTGACGTGGTGGTGCTCGCACGACGTGTCCCGGGAGCTCGCGGACTTCCCCGAGCTGGAGTACGGCCTCGGCGTCCTCACCAACGACCGCCGGACCAAGCCCGCCGGGGCCGTCCTGGCCCGGATCGCGGAGGCGTGGCGGGACCGCGAGCACCGCCCGCCCGTACGGTCCACGGCGCTCGCGCTGGACGGGGCGGGCGACCGCTCGGCGTGCGCCCCGGGCGGCGCCTTCTTCGAGGCCTGGGCCTCCCTGACGGCCCGGGGCGCCCGCCCCGCGGTGGTCCTCGCGGACCGCGCGCAGGACCCCGCCCACCTGTCCGCACGCGGCATCACACAAGTGCTCCACGTCAAGGAGGTCGGATGACGGCACCCCACCCCGTCCCCGTCCCCACCCCGTCCCCGTCCCCACCCCGCCCGAGCAGCACCGTGAGGAGCCCCGCGATGCCCGATCCCTCCCCCATCCCCGCCCCCTTACCCCCGGCCAGACGCACGATCCTGGCCGCCACAGCAGCCACCGCAGCCACCGCCGGAGCCGCCCTCCTCGGCCCGCCCGCCCCGGCGGCAGCCGCGCCGGCCCCCGCCCCCACCCCCACCCCGCCCGCCGGCACCCTGGCCCCCCACGCCTCCTACTGGTTCCCCGGCACCCTCCCCCACGGCACCCCCGCCCCCGGCGTCGTCTGGCGCTCGCTCGCCGACTGGACCCCGGAGTCGGATCCGGACCTCGCGCACAACACGGCGTCCGTGCCCCTCGCCCCGCGCTTCACCCCGGTCCCCGCGCACCGCGGCGCCCGCGCCGGCCAGGCCCGGATCTCGGCGCTGGTCTCGTTCGGGCCGACCTCCGGCAACCCCTCCCAGGGCTCGGCGACCGCCGACTCCTACGCCCTGACGCACTGGGCGTACCTCGACGAGCTGGTCTTCTGGGGCGGCTCCGCCGGCGAGGGCCTGGTCCTGGCCCCGAACGCCCCCGTCGTCGACGCCGCCCACCGCCACGGGGTCCCGGTGCTGGGCAACGTCTTCCTGCCGCCCGTCCCCTACGGCGGCGACCTCCAGTGGACGCGCGACCTGGTCCGGCGGGAGTCCGACGGCCGGTTCCCGGTCGCGGAGCAGCTGGTCCGGGTGGCGGTGGCGCACGGCTTCGACGGCTGGTTCGTCAACGCCGAGACGGACGGCGGGGACAGCGCCCTCGCCACCCGCATGCGGGAGTTCCTGCGGGCGCTGCGGGCGGCGGGCGCCCCGCACGGGCTGCGCATCACCTGGTACGACGCGATGAACAGCACCGGGAGGGTCGGCTGGCAGGGCGCCCTCAACGCGCTCAACCAGGAGTTCTTCGAGGACCGTTCGGGCCGGGTCGCGGACACGGTGTTCGTGGACTTCCGCTGGACGGCGCGCTCGCTCGCCGACTCCGGCGCCCTCGCGGACCGGCTCGGGCGCAGCCGCCACGACCTGTGGGCGGCCGTGGACGTGGAGTCCAGGGGCTGGGACGCCACCGTCGACTGGGACGCGATCGTCCCGCGCGACCGCGCCCACGTGGTCAGCCTCGGCCTCTACCGGCCGGAGTGGACCCGCAACCACCTCGCGGACCGCTCCCCCGGCGCCTTCCACCGCGCCGACGACCGGTTCTGGACGGGCGAGTCCCTGGACCCGTCCCGCCCGGCGCCGCAGGCCGCCTGGCGGGCCCCGGCCACCTTCACCGCGGACCGCTCCACCGTGGCCGGACTGCCGTTCGGCTGCTCCTTCAACACCGGGCACGGGCTGCGCTGGTACGAGGAGGGGGCGGTCACCTCCGAGGAGCCGTGGAACCACCTCGCGCTCCAGGACCGGCTCCCGGGCCGGCGCTGGGTGGTGGACACGTCCGGGGCGCGCCCCGCGGTGACCCTGGACTTCGCGGACGCCTGGCGCGGGGGTTCCAGCCTGCTGGTGGCGGGCGCGCTCACCGCGCCCGTCGCCGTCGGCCTGCACGCCACCCGGCTGCCCCTGACCGGCTCGGCGGTCGCGGAGCTGGTCCACGCGAGCGGCACGGGCCCGGTGGCCGTCGAGCTGGGGGTAGCCCTCCGCGAGCCGTCCTCCCCCGGCGCGCCGGTTCCGTACACCTGGCTGAAGGCCGCTCCGCAGGGCTCCGGCCGGGGCTGGCGGACCTCCCGGGTCCCCCTCGGACACCTGGCCGGGAGGACCGCGTACGCCCTTGCCGTACGGATCACCGCACCCGGGAAGGCGGCGGTGTCCTGGCGGCTCGGCGCCCTGACGGTACGCGACACCACCGCGCGGCGGCCCCCGGCCCCGCCCTCGCACCTCAGGGTGGAGGCCGTCTCCCCGCAGGGCGACGGTCGTGCCGAGCTCCGCCTGCGCTGGGACCGGGCGGCCGGGCCGGTCCGGCACTACGAGCTCCACCGCCTCCTCCCCGACGGCACCCGCCGCTTCCTGGCCGGCACCTGCGCGGCCGCCCTCCACCTGCCTTCCGTGGTCCGCGCGGCCGGGGAGCGGGCGGCGGCCTTCGAGCTGCGGGCGGTGGACGAGACGTACGCCGTCTCCGCGCCGGCCGCCACGGGGCTGCCCTGGGACTTCGCGGACGCCCCCTAGTCCGTCCGGGTGTCCTGGGGGTCGGTGCGGGGTACGGCCACGGTCACGCGCAGCCCGTGCGGCGGGTTCGTCTCGTAGGAGATGGATCCGCCGCCCGCGGCGAGCAGGGCGCGGGAGATCGACAGGCCGAGACCGGAGCCCTTGACGTTCTGGTGGCGGCCGCTGCGCCAGAAGCGGTCGCCGACGCGCAGCAGCTCCTCCGCGGTCAGGCCGGGTCCCCGGTCGGCGACGACGACGAGCGCGCTGCGGCCCTCGGCGGAGACCGACACCTCGACCTCCTCCCCGGCGGGGGTGAACTTCAGGGCGTTGTCGATCACGGCGTCGAGGGCGCTGGACAGTGCGATGGGGTCGGCCCAGCCGGTGACGGCGCTGCGGCCCGCCTCGGTGAGGCGTACGCCCTTCTCCTGGGCGAGGGGCCTCCAGGCGGCCACCCGCTCGGCGGTGAGCTCCGCGATGTCGGTGAGGCTGATCTCGGCGGAGGCGTGCTCGGCCAGCGCCAGGTCCAGCAGGTCGTCCAGGACCTGGGCGAGGCGTTTGCCCTCGGTGCGCACGGAGGCGATCTCCTCGTTGCCCTCGGGGAGTTCGAGGGCGAGGAGCTCGATGCGCAGGAGCAGCGCGGCGAGCGGGTTGCGCAGTTGGTGGGAGGCGTCCGCGACGAACGCCCGCTGCTGCTCCAGTACCTCTTCGACGTTGTCGGCCATCTCGTTGAACGACCGGGCCAGGCGTCTGAGTTCCGGGGGTCCGCCGGCGGCGGCGACGCGGGAGTTCATCCGCCCGGTGGCGATGCCGTGGGCGGCGGCGTCCAGGGTCTGTACGGGCTTGAGCACCCAGCTGGTCAGACGCAGGGCCGCGCCGAAGGCGACGAGCATGGCGGCGGCGAGGCCGGCGGCGATGATCAGCCAGCCGCGCAGGATGCGGGCGCGCATCTGGTCGGTGGGGGATTCGGTGGCGACGACGGCGACGACGTCGCCGTCGAGGACGACCGGGGAGACGACGAGGAGCTTGCCGTTGGTCTGCCAGGGCCAGACCTGGCCGGGGTCGTGGCTGCGGCGGCCGGCGAGGGCCTCGTCGAAGGCGCGCTTGCCCTCGCCGGACTCGGGGAGCTGCCACCAGCCGGGGGCGCGGACCATGGCGTTGTCGTCGCGGTAGAAGATGCCGACGCGGATGCCGTACAGCTCCTGGTAGCGGGCGAGTTCGAGCTGGAGGGTGTCGCGGCGCTCGTCGGCGCCGGTGGCTCCGGAGCCCTCGGCGTCGATGACGAACTGCGCGAGGGCCGCGAAGCGGGCGCTGTCGTCGATGCGGTCGACCACCACCCGCTGCTGCTGGCCGGCGGCGAGGCTGACGCCGAGCGGGAGGCCGAGCGCGATCAGGACGCCCGCCATCAGGATGACCAGGAGCGGGAGCAGCCGGGTGCGCACGGCGGGGTCCCGCTAGGGGGCGGCCGGGGTGACGAGCCGGTAGCCCACACCGCGGACGGTCTCGATGAGCGCGGGCATGCCCAGCTTGGAGCGCAGCGAGGCGACGTGGACCTCCAGGGTGCGGCCGGTGCCCTCCCAGCTGGTGCGCCACACCTCGCTGATGATCTGCTCGCGGCGGAAGACCACGCCGGGCCGCTGGGCGAGCAGGGCCAGCAGGTCGAACTCCTTGCGGGTGAGCGGTACGTCGCTGCCGTCCACGGTGACGCGGCGGGTGGGCAGCTCCACGGCGACGGGGCCGAGCCGGACCGTGCCGGGGGCGCTCTCGGCGGTGGCGGCCTCTTCGGAGGTGCCGGTGCGCCGGGCGACGGCGTGGATGCGGGCGAGGAGCTCCCCGGTGTCGTACGGCTTGACCACGTAGTCGTCGGCGCCCATGTTCAGGCCGTGGATGCGCGAGCGGACGTCGCCGCGGGCGGTGACCATGATGACGGGCGTGGAGGTGCGCTTGCGGATCTTGCCGCAGACCTCGTAGCCGTCCTGGTCGGGCAGGCCCAGGTCCAGCAGGACCACCCCGAAGGGCTTGGCCCCGGCCGGCAGCAGCGCCTGGAGGGCTTCCTCGCCGTTGCGGGCATGGGTCACCTGGAAGCCGTGCCGGGCGAGGATCGCCGACAGGGCGGCGGCGACGTGGTCGTCGTCCTCGACGAGCAGCAGCCTCATGGCGTCCCCCTTCCCGTTTCTTCCGATTCGGCTTCCGTACAGATGGTCACCATGCATCCACGCCCATGGGAGAGTCCCACGTCAAGAGGGTTCCGGTCCGGCGAGTCTTCCGTTATGCACCCGGTACGCGTACATCGCGGCCTTCGTGGGTACCGGGTACGGAGCGTATCGGTGCGAGGCCGTTTCGTTATGCTCAATTCTCCCTCAGATGTGCTGACGGTGTGCTCACCTCGTCACTACATTCCTCCCAACCGACGGAGGACGGAGCAAGAAGCCGATGAGCGGAGTATCAGTGACCAAGGACGTGGAGGATGCGGCCGGTGCCGCCGACGACCTGGTCGTACTGAGCAACGTCAACAAGCACTTCGGCGCGCTGCACGTGCTTCAGGACATCGATCTGAGCATTGCCCGCGGTGAGGTCGTCGTGGTCATCGGGCCTTCGGGCTCGGGCAAGTCGACGCTGTGCCGGACCATCAACCGGCTGGAGACCATCGACTCGGGCAGCATCACGCTGGACGGGAAGCCCCTTCCGGCCGAGGGCAGGGAACTGGCCCGGCTGCGCGCGGACGTGGGCATGGTCTTCCAGTCGTTCAACCTGTTCGCACACAAGACGGTGCTGCAGAACGTGATGCTGGGTCAGCTCAAGGTCCGCAAGGCGGACCAGGCGACGGCCCTGGAGAAGGCGAAGGCGCTGCTGGACCGGGTGGGTGTCGGCGCACAGGCCGACAAGTACCCGGCGCAGCTGTCCGGTGGCCAGCAGCAGCGCGTGGCGATCGCCAGGGCGCTGGCGATGGACCCGAAGGTGATGCTCTTCGACGAGCCCACCTCGGCGCTGGACCCGGAGATGATCAACGAGGTGCTGGAGGTCATGCAGCAGCTCGCCCGCGAGGGCATGACGATGGTCGTCGTCACGCACGAGATGGGCTTCGCCCGCTCCGCGGCCGACCGGGTCGTGTTCATGGCGGACGGCAAGATCGTCGAACAGGCCGCCCCGGAGCAGTTCTTCAGCGCCCCGAAGAGCGACCGCGCCAAGGACTTCCTCTCGAAGATCCTGCACCACTGACGCTCTCGTCTGGTAGTGATCCGATCGACGGCCCGTGCCGTCGCCCACGACGTGTCCTGCTCGTCGTTCAACAACGTCTCACCCGAGGGAAGTTCACCATGAAGGTTCTCAAGACCGGCGCTGCCGTTGCCACGGCCGTCGTTCTCGCCCTGACGGCGACCGCCTGTGGCGGCGGCAGCAAGGACACCGCGAGCGACGCGGGCGCCTCCGGCGGCACCAAGTCGGACAAGATCGTCATCGGCATCAAGTTCGACCAGCCCGGCCTGGGCCTGAAGACCCCGGACGGCAAGTTCGAGGGCTTCGACGTCGACGTGGCGACCTACGTCGCCAAGGAGCTCGGCTACCAGCCGGACCAGATCGAGTGGAAGCAGGCCGTCAGCGCCGAGCGCGAGAACCTGATCTCCAACGGCGACGTGAAGTTCATCGCCGCCACGTACTCGATCAACGACAAGCGCAAGGCCAAGGTCGACTTCGCCGGCCCGTACTTCCTGGCCCACCAGGACCTGCTGGTCCGCGCCGACGACACCTCGATCACCAAGGTCGAGGACCTCAACAAGAAGAAGCTCTGCTCGGTCACCGGCTCCACCTCGGCCCAGAACATCAAGAAGGACCTGGCCAAGGACGCCGACCTGCAGGAGCTCCCGGGCTACTCCGAGTGCCTCACCGGCCTGGAGAACAAGTCCGTGGACGCGCTGACCACGGACAACTCGATCCTCGCCGGCTACGCCGCGCAGGAGAAGAACAAGGGCAAGTTCAAGCTCGTCGGCCTGAGCATGAGCAACGAGAACTACGGCATCGGTCTGAAGAAGGGCGACAAGGAGCTCCAGACCAAGATCAACGCCGCGCTCAAGAAGATGGTCTCGGACGGTTCCTGGGAAGCGGCCATCAAGAAGAACCTCGGCCCGGCCGGCTACAAGAACGAGCCTGCCCCGCAGATCACCGAAGGCAGCTGATTTCCCGGTGGGGTGCGTCGCCGCCCGCCCGTCCGCGGGCGGCGGCGCGCCCCACCGGCCATCCTGGGGAGAGCGCAGGGCAACGTGTTCGACTTTCTTGATTCCGGGCAGTACGACCTGCTCGGAGCCTTCTGGGTGACGGTTCAGCTCACCCTCTACTCGGCGGTGGGGTCCCTCATATGGGGCACCGCCCTGGCCGGGATGCGGGTCAGCCCGGTCCCGCTGATGCGGGCCTTCGGCACCGCATACGTCAACCTGGTCCGCAACACCCCGCTGACCCTGTTGATCATCGGCTGCTCGCTGGGCCTCAGCCAGACCCTGGGCATCACCCTGGGCGGCGGCACCTTCAAGGAGACGGGCTTCCGGCTCGCCGTCCTCGCGCTGACCGCCTACACCGGCACCTTCGTCTGCGAGGCACTGCGCTCGGGCATCAACACCGTGCCCGTCGGCCAGGCCGAGGCGGCCCGCGCGCTGGGTCTGAGCTTCTTCCAGGTACTCACCCTGATCGTGCTCCCCCAGGCCTACCGGGCGGTCATCGCACCGCTCGCGAACGTACTGATCGCGCTCACCAAGAACACCACGGTGGCCGCGGCCATCGGCGTGGCCGAAGCGGCCCTGCTGATGAAGGAAATGATCGAGAACGAAGCGGACGCGCTCTTCGCCGTGTTCGGGGTCTTCGCCCTCGGCTTCGTCCTGCTGACCCTGCCCACCGGCCTGCTGCTGGGCTGGGTGGCCAAGCGAGTGGCGGTGAAGCGATGAGCACCAGCTCCGTGCTGTACGACGTGCCCGGGCCCAAGGCCAAGGCGCGCAACTGGATGTACACGGCCGGCTTCCTGGTCCTGTTCGCGCTGGCCGCCTGGTGGATCCTCTCCGTCATGGCGGAGAAGAGCCAGCTCGACGCCGACAAGTGGACCCCCTTCGTCACCGACGGCCGGATCTGGACCACCTACCTGATCCCCGGCCTGCTGGAGACGCTGAAGGCCGGCGCGATCGCCATGGTGATCGCCCTGCCGCTGGGCGCCCTGCTGGGCATGGGCCGGCTCTCCGACCACGCCTGGGTCCGCGTCCCCGTCGGCACGGTCGTCGAGTTCTTCCGCGCCGTTCCGGTGCTGATGCTGATGATGTTCGGCTCGGCGTTCATCGTGCAGTTCGTCCCCGCCGTGTCCTCGGACTTCCGCCCGCTGTACGCGGTCGTGATCGGCCTGGTCCTGTACAACGCCTCGGTCATCGCCGAGATCGTCCGGGCCGGCGTGCTGTCCCTGCCGCGCGGCCAGACCGACGCCGCCAAGGCGATCGGCATGCGCAAGGGCCAGACCATGGTCTACGTCCTGATCCCGCAGGCCGTCACGGCGATGCTGCCCGCTCTGGTCAGCCAGCTCGTGGTGATCCTCAAGGACACCGCCCTCGGCGGCTCCCTGCTCGGCGTGAACGACCTGCTGGCCGCGAACCGGCAGATCTCGGCGAACTACAGCAACACCATCGCCACGCTCGTGGTGATCGCCCTGCTGTACATCGGCGTGAACTTCGCCCTCACCACCTTCGCCTCCTGGATGGAGGGCCGGCTGCGCAAGTCGAAGAAGAGCACCGGCGCGGTGGTCGGCGTGGGCGACGTCAACGACATGGCCACCGGAGCCAACTCGTTGTCCTGACCGGCCCCGGCGGAGAACCGCCGGAGGGCTGACGTAGGGTCAGCCATAGTGCGTAGCCCGTGTGGTGCGGCGGATTCCTCCGCCGCACCACACGTTGCTGTCCGGGGCCGGTGTCACTTGACGCCGGAACCTCCAGTGGGTTGCATACGTTCTGTGATCACATACCGGACATCGGGAGCCGCATCATGGACCCGGTGATCGTCGTCGGCGCGGGGCCCGTCGGGCTGTCCCTGTCCCTCGCCCTGGCCGGACACGGCGTGCCCAGCGTGCTGCTCGACGAGGGGCCCGGCAAGGAGGAGCCCCGGCCCGCCCGCAGTGTCGTGCTGCACTCCGACACCGCCGCCATGGCCCACCGGCTGGGCTGCACGACCCTGCGCGACGAGGGCGCGCCGTACGCGGCCTGGCGCACCGTGAAGCGCCGCCAGGAGGCCCGGCGGATCACCTTCGAGGACCGCCCGGCCCCCCTGCACCTGCCGCAGCACGCCCTCGTGCGCGGACTGCGCGACGCCGCCACCGCGCACCCCCTGGTCCAGCTGGTCACCGGCGCCAAGCTGGAGTCCTTCGAGCAGGACGAGCACGGCGTCACCGCCCGCACCCGGAGCACCGAGAGCGCCTGGTGGCGCGGCAGCCACCTCGTCGGCTGCGACGGGGCCCGCTCCACCGTGCGCAAGCTGCTCGGCATCCGCTTCCCCGGCCGGACCGCCGTCGAGCGGCACGCCGTGGCCGCCCTCCGTGCCGAACTGCCCTGGCCCGGCGAAGCGTTGCTGCACCGCAACCCGCCGAACGGCCCCGAGGAGATCACCGCCCGGCCACTGCCCGACGGGGTGTGGCGGCTCGACTGGCTGCTGTCCCCGCGCGGGGACCTCGTCACGCCCGACGCGCTCGTCACCCTCATCCGGGACACCCTGGCCCTGTGGTGCGGCGGCACGACCCCCCCGTACGACCTCATCGACACCGGCGTGCACACCCTCCACCACCGGCTCGCGCTGCGCTGGCGCGACGGCCGGGCCTTCCTCGTCGGTGACGCCGCGCACCTGCTGGGCGCGGTCGGCACCCAGGGCGTCGAGGAGGGGCTGCGCGACGCGGAGAACCTCGCCTGGAAGCTGGCCCTGGCCTGGCACCAGGGCGCCTCCGAGGCCCTGCTCGACAGCTACGAGGGCGAACGGCGCACCGCCGTCGCCGCCCGGCTGCGCTCCGCCGACCAGGCCATGCCCGTACTGCGCGGCGGGGGCGGACTGCGCACCCTGCTCCCCGGGACGGGGCGTTCCGCCGAGGCCCTGCTGACCGACGGGCACCTGGGGCGGGGCCCGCTGGGCGCGCAGCCCGTGTACGCCCCGCCCGTGGCCGTACGCGAGGTCCCGACGGCGACCGAGCCGGGCGGGCCCGTGGCGAACGTACCCGTGACCGCGCCCGACGGAGCCACCGTCCCGCTGCGCGACCTGCTGGGGCGGGGCCGGCTGCTGGTGCTGCTGGTCGCGCCCGGCACCGGGGTGTGGGACCGGCGGCACTGGCAGAGCGCCGGGGTGATGCCCCGGCTCGCGGCGGCCGTGAGCGCGCTGCCCGTCCCGGCCGACCTGCTCGTCGCCGACGGCTACCCGGGAGCGCCCGCGCACACCGTGCTGCTGGTACGCCCCGACGGGCACCTGGCGGCCACCTTCGCGGGGGTCCGGCCGGCGGAGCTGTACGCGGCGGCCGACGCCGTCCGGGCGGGCGCCCCGGCGGGCGCGCCCGCCACACCCGCTCCCGTGATCGATTGACCGCCCTCGGGGGCGCGTGGTTCACTCGCGGACATGACCGGCAACGACGTACGCCTGTGGCGGAGGGTTCACATGGACCTGCTCCGCTACGCGGGCTGCGTGTGTCGCCCCTCCTGCTGATTCGCCTTCCCTCCGCGCGCCCCTGAGCCCGGCCCCTTGCGGCCTGCCGCCCGGCGCGCGCACCTTCGCGAACCCCAGGACGGTCACCACCCATGCCTTCCCCCGTGTCCACGCACGCCCCCGCCCGCCCGACGTCCGCCCCGACGGCGGCGGAACTCCTCGACTTCGCCCTGCGCACCGCCGCCGACCCCGAGATCGTCGGCTCGCTCCCCCTCGACCCCGAGGGCCGCACCTGGATCCGCCTCGACGGGCCCGGCGGCAGCGAGGCCTGGCTGATCGGCTGGCCGCCGGGCACCGGCACCGGCTGGCACGACCACGCCGAGTCCCGGGGCGCCTTCGCCACCGCGCGGGGCCGGCTGACGGAGCACTCCCTGACGGTGCGGCTGCCCTCGGAAGGCTGGCAGAGCCTGGAACTGGCCCCCGACGTGGACCGCACCCGCCGCCTCGGCGCGGCCAGCGGGCGGGCCTTCGGGGAGCACCACGTCCACGAGGTGCTCAACGAGTCCGCCTCCGAGCACGCGGTGTCCGTCCACGCGTACTACCCGCCGCTGCCGCTGATCCGCCGGTACAGCCGCAGCGGTCCCGTGCTGCGGCTGGAGCACGTCGAGCGCCCGGCGGACTGGCAGTGAGCGCCGGCGCCGTGGGCATCGACGAGCTGCTGGAGCGGGTCCGCGCGACGTACGACCGCGTCGACGCGCGCGAGGCGTACGAGGCCTCGCTGGACGGGGCCCTGCTGGTGGACATCCGCTACCAGGCGCTGCGCGAGCGGGACGGGCTGATCCCGGGGGCGGTGGTCGTCGAACGCAACGAACTGGAGTGGCGGCTGGACCCCCAGGGCTCCCACCGGTTGCCAGAGGCGGTCTCGCACGACCTGCGGGTGGTGGTGATCTGCAACGAGGGCTACGCGTCTTCGCTGGCCGCGGTGTCGTTGCACGCGCTGGGGCTGCGGCGGGCCACCGACCTCACGGGCGGGTTCCAGGCGTGGCGCGCGGCGGGGCTTCCCCTTCTCTGACGCGCCGCCCTCCTTCTTGACGCGCCGCTCGCGCGGCTCAGCCGCGGGCGGCCTCCCCGGCTTCACGCCGCTGCGCCGGACTCCGTCCGGCGGCCTGCGGGGCGGGGCCGGTTCGGGTGGCCGGGGCCGGTGGGTCGTCTGCGGGTGGTGTGCCGCTGCGCGGGGCTGGGTCCCCTACCCGCCCTTCCACCGTTCCCCGGGCTGCGCCCGGACCCATACGGCGCTACCGCGCCCGCGCCTCAAACGCCGGCGAGGCTAGATATAGCCTCGCCGGCGTTTGAGGCGCGGGGGTCTGGGGGCGGAGCCCCCAGGGAACGGGCGAAGGGTGGGGCGGGGAGTGGCTCCGGCAGCGGTGTCGGGGACCCGGCCAGGGGAAGGGCCCCGCCCCTCCGGCCGGCCGTACGGCCGGAGGGGCGGGGCCCGGCGGGACCGGGGTCACGCCTTGGAGGTGGCGACCTCCACCGGGCGGAGCCGGAGGGCGGCCCGGCCCGGGAGGGCGGTGGCGGCCAGCGCCAGCAGCCCGGCCGCGCCGATCACCACCGCGTACACCAGCGGCAGCACCGCCGGCGCCGCCACCCCCGTCATGCCCACGCTGAACGCGGTCAGCACGGCCAGCGAGATCCCCGACCCGAGCACCGCCCCGATCAGCAGCACGGCCAGGGTCTCCGTGCGCAGCATCCGCAGCACCTGGCGCCGCTTCGCCCCGGCCAGCCGCAGCATCGCGAACTCCCGGAACCGCTCGGCGGTGGACATCGCCAGGGTGTTGACGACCGCGATGGCGGTGAAGGCCAGGACCAGGCCCATGGCCAGCAGGTTGATCTCGGCGCCGGCCTGCTGCCGTTCGGCCCGTGCCGTGTCGGCCTCCGCCGCGGACAGCACCGCGATGCCCGGGGCGGCCAACTGCTCCCGGCCGACGGACGGCTCCGCCGCGACGAGCACACTGGCGGCGAGGGGGTTGTCCACGTGCGCGGCCACCAGACGGTGCGGCAGGGTCAGGTCGCCGAAGCCCAGGCCCCGGCCGTACACGGCGGAGACGGTCAGCGTCACCGGGGTCCCGTCGCCCAGCGTCAGCTTCAGCGGGCTGCCGGGCTTCAGCCCCAGCTGGTCGGCGGCGAGTTCGCTGACGGCGGCGCTGTTCTCGCCGAAGCCGTCCAGGCTGCCGCTGGTGACCTCCGGGTCCCAGGTGCGGGTGAGGCCGGCCGGGGTCACGCCCTGGACCGCGTACTTGGTGAGGCCGACCCGGACCGAGGTGTGCACGATCTCGGTGGCGGCGGTGACGCCCGGGGTGCGGCGGATCCGCTCGGCGGTGGCGGCGCTGACGCCGGGGCCCTGCGCGGCGACGACCCACTGGGCGCGGACGCCTTCGCGGGCCTGGGCGCGGGCCGCGTCGCCGAGGGTCGGGGTGACGAAGAGCACGGTGCAGGTCATGCCGATGAGCAGGGTGAGCGGGGTGACGGCGGAGGCCATGCGGGTGGCGTTGCCGCGCAGGTTGGCGGTGGCCAGGCGGCCGCCGGGGCCGGCCAGCCGCAGGGGTTCGGCGAGCAGCGCGGTGGCGAGCCGGACGAGCAGCGGGCCGAGCAGCGACACCGCGCCGGCCAGGACCACCACGGCCAGGAAGGTCACGGGGGTGGAGGCGGGTTCGGTGCGCAGCGAGCCGAGTACGACGACCAGTACCGCTCCGCCGGCCAGCAGGAGCAGTCCGGCCAGGGTCCGGATCCAGGAGGGGCGGGCCCGCTCGACGGCGGCTTCGGCCAGTGCCTCGGCGGGGCGGATCCGGGCGATCCGGCGGCCGGTGATCCGTGCGGCGGCCCAGGCTCCGAGGAGGCTCGCGCCGACGGCGGCGAACATCGGGAAGATCCCGGCGGTGCGTTCCAGGGTGGTGGGGATCACGCCGCTGCTGACGAAGCGGCCGTGCAGCCAGGCGGCGAGCGGCAGTCCGGCGAGGGAGCCGGTGAGGCCGGCGGCGAGGCCGACGAGCAGGGCCTCGCGGCCGATCATGCGGCGCAGCTGCTTGGGGGTGGCGGCGATGGCCCGCAGCAGGGCGAGTTCGCGGTAGCGCTGCTGCACGGAGAGGGCGAAGGTGCCGACGACCACCAGGATCGCAACGAGGAGGGAGGTTCCGCCCATGGCGCCGCCCATGGAGACGAGCTTGATCCGGGCCCCGGCGGCGTCGAGGAACTCGACGGGCCCGCGGTCGTCCCCGGTGGCCACCTGTGCGGTGGCGCCCTGCGGGGTGGCGGCCAGTGCCCGGCGGACCTGTCCGGCCAGCCGGTCGGCGTCGGTCCCGGGCCGGGGCAGGATTCCGACGGCGGCGACCTGTCCGGCGCGGGCGGCGAGCCGCTCGGCCTCGGAGTCGCTGAAGAACAGGGAGGCCTGTCGTACGGGGTCGCCGGCGGCGGTCCGCGCGATGCCGCTGACGGTGTAGGTCTTCGGCTCGCCGGTGGCCTGTACGGTCAGCCGCGCGCCGGCGGCCAGTCCCGCCCGGGTGGCGAGGGCGCGGTCGACGACGACCTCGTCGCCGCCCTGGGGGGCGCGGCCCTCGGCGAGGGTGAAGGGAGTGAGGACGGCGGAGGTCCAGGCGTGCCCGTACGAGGGCCGGTCCGGGCCGGCCGGTGTCTTCAGGAGCGGGACGGCCTGGAAGGTCAGCTCGGGCACGGCCCGCTCGACGCCGGGGACGGCGCGTACGGTCTCCACGGTGGAGGCCGGCAGCCAGGCCCGCTCGGCGACCGGCTTGGCCTTGTGCTTCGTCTTGGTCTTGCCCTTCTTCTCCTTGACCGTCGTCTGGTGGACGTTCTGGTCGGCGGAGACGACCACCGGGGTGCCGGCGTAGCGTTCGGTGACGATCCGGCCGCGGAGTCCGGTCTCCAGGAGGGTGCCGCAGGCGGTGATCAGGGCCGCCGCGCACAGGAGCGCGACGAAGGCTCCGAGGAAGCCGGCTTTGCGGTCCCGGATGGTCTGAAGGGCGTAACGCAGCATCATGCGGTCAACTCTGGCCGCGTGCCGGTTTTCCGGCACTGGAGCGCCCCGGCGTCCTCTTCCGGGGGCTACCCCCACCCCCGGAACCCGGCCCCCTTCGCGGGGCCCGGGCTCAGTACCCGGGGTACCCCGGGCCGTCGGCGTCGTCGACGTCGTCGCCCTCGGTCTCCAGCGCGCGCCGGACCACCCGCAGGGCCATGCCCTCGGGGTATCCCTTGCGGGCGAGCATTCCGGCGAGGCGCCGGATCCGCTTGTCCCGCTCCAGGCCGCGGGTGCTGCGGAGCTTGCGCTCCACGAGTTCCCGGGCGGTCTGCTCCTCCTGCTCGGAGTCCAGCTGTTCCAGCGCCTCCTGGACGAGGGTGGTGTGCACCCCCTTGGTCCGCAGCTCCTGCGCGAGGGCCCGGCGGGCCAGGCCCCGGCCGCGGTGCCGGGACTCCACCCAGGCCCCGGCGAAGGCGGCGTCGTCGATCAGGCCCACCTCCTCGTAGCGGGAGAGGACCTCCTGCGACACCTCCTCGGGGATGCCCCGTTTCGCGAGGGCCTCCTCCAGTTGCCGCCGGGTGCGGGGCATCCCGGTGAGCAGGCGCAGACAGATCGCCCGCGCCTGCTCCTCGGGACTCTGGGGCGGCAGCTCCTGGCGGCCCTCCCGGCCGCCCCTCGCTCTGCCGCCCCGCTCCTGCTCTTCGCGCACGGTCAGCTCTTGGCCACGGCGGCCTTGGCCGCGGGCTTGGCCTTCGACGCCGGGGCGGGCACCGAGGCGTCGGCCGGCGCGGCGGCGGCGGACTCGTCACCCTCGGCGTCCTTGCGGACGCCCACGCCGAGCTTCTCCTTGATCTTGCGCTCGATCTCGTTGGCGAGGTCGGGGTTGTCCTTCAGGAAGTTGCGGGCGTTCTCCTTGCCCTGGCCGAGCTGGTCGCCCTCGTACGTGTACCAGGCGCCGGCCTTGCGGATGAAGCCGTGCTCCACGCCCATGTCGATCAGGCCGCCCTCGCGGCTGATGCCCTGGCCGTAGAGGATGTCGAACTCGGCCTGCTTGAAGGGCGGCGCGACCTTGTTCTTGACGACCTTGCAGCGGGTGCGGTTGCCGACCGCCTCCGTGCCGTCCTTCAGGGTCTCGATGCGGCGGATGTCGATGCGCACGGAGGCGTAGAACTTCAGCGCGCGGCCACCGGTGGTGGTCTCCGGCGAGCCGAACATCACACCGATCTTCTCGCGGAGCTGGTTGATGAAGATCGCGGTGGTCTTGGACTGGTTCAGCGCACCGGTGATCTTGCGGAGGGCCTGGCTCATCAGACGGGCCTGGAGACCCACGTGCGAGTCGCCCATCTCGCCCTCGATCTCCGCGCGGGGGACGAGCGCCGCGACGGAGTCGATGACGATCAGGTCGAGCGCGCCGGAGCGGACCAGCATGTCGACGATCTCGAGGGCCTGCTCGCCGGTGTCCGGCTGGGACAGGATGAGGTTGTCGGTGTCCACGCCGAGGGCCCGGGCGTACTCGGGGTCGAGGGCGTGCTCGGCGTCCACGAAGGCGACGGTGCCGCCGGCCTTCTGCGCGTTCGCCACGGCGTGCAGGGTCAGGGTCGTCTTACCGGAGGACTCCGGGCCGTAGATCTCGACCACGCGGCCGCGCGGCAGACCGCCGACGCCGAGGGCGATGTCCAGCGCGGTCGACCCGGTGGGGATGACCTCGATGGGGTCGTTCGGCTTGTCGCCGAGGCGCATGACCGCACCCTTGCCGAATTGCCGTTCAATCTGCGCGAGCGCGGCGTCGAGAGCCTTCTCGCGGTCGGTGCCTGCCATGGGTTCCACCCGGTTTGCTTGAGTCGATCGCTTCACGCCATTGACGCTAACGCCTGCCACTGACAATGCGCTCCCACGCCCGTTTCGGCTGTGGATAACCCATCAGAATGGATGTTCGATTTCCCTGTCAAGCGAGCCACGCCCGCCCCGGCGGGGCGTCGGCGGGCAGGGAGCCGCCGGACTCACAGGCAGCCGCAGTCGCCGCCGTAGACCAGCAGGAAGCCGGCCGTCCCGGCGGCGAGGGTGAAGCAGGCGGCGGTCACGGCGGCGAAACCCCGGGGGCTGCCCTCCGCGGGATCGCGGAAGGTCCGCCAGGCGCCGTGGGCGAAGAGCAGGGCCAGCAGCCCGGCCCCCGCGACGGTCAGGCGCGGGCTGGCGGACCAGCTCAGGTGGACGGCCAGCGCCAGGCCGCCGAGGAGGGCGCAGGCGAGCAGGCTGAGGATCAGCTCCCCGACGAACTCGCCCGCCGCCTCGATCACGAAGTCGCCGACGGCCTTCACGGCCCTGCGGACCCGCACGATGCCTCCCCGCCCCGCGCCCGTCGCCCCTGCGCGGGGCCCGGAGGAGAAGACCCCGGCGGCACGGCGATGGTTGCCGTCGGTGGGCCGGGCGACGAGGTCGGCGGCGGCGGCCGGGCGTGGCGGTTCGACGGGCCCTGGGACCGGGAGCCTTTCGACGGGGCGCCGCCCGGCCCGGGCCCGCAGTGGCCGCTCGTCCTGCCGGCCCGCGCGGGGGCGCCGCGCTCCGCCGGGGACGCGGCGGCCGTGGCGGCGGGTACCGCGGACGGCTCCCACCAGGAGACCGTCCGGAGCCGGATGTCCCTCACCGGGGCCTCGCCCACCCCGTGAGGGGGTGGGCGAGGCCCCGGCGTCAGGCGGGGGTTACGGCTTCGGCACGGTGCAGCCGGGGCGGCTCAGGTCGATCTGGCTGCCGGGGCCGATGCACGGGACGAGGGTGTAGGTCTGCTGGGCGTAGTTGATGCCCCGGCGGACCGTCACGTTGCCGTTCGCGTCGACCTCGCACGGGTTGTTGTCCGTGCAGCGCTGGCCGTCCTCGTTGCCCGTGTTGTTGACGGCGACCACCTTGCCCGTCGTCGTGTCGATCACCGGCGAGCCGGACGTGCCGCCGATGGTGTTGCAGGACGAGGTGTAGCGGACCGAGTCCTTCCAGGTCCAGGCGCCCTCCTTGAGGCGGTACGCGAACCCGTCGACGTTGCAGCTGTAGGTGCGCTTCCAGTACCCGGAGACGACCTTGATGGACGAACCCTGCGCCGGGCGGGCGTCGTTGAGGGTGAGTGCCGCTATCCCGTACTGGCTCTGGATCTGCGCGTACGTCGTGGTCAGCTGGTAGAGCGAGACGTCCGTGTCCGTCATCGTCCCGTACGCGATCTTGTTCGCGCGCAGCGTCGCGACCTTCGAGCCCGCGGCGTTGAGCAGCGAGAACGTGCGGCTGGACGCCCGGTTGACGAGGACTTGGCCGGCCGCCGGGAAGCCGGTCTCCAGGCAGTGCCCGTTGGAGAGGACGAGCGCGGGGTCTCCGGGCTGGGAGTTCGGGGTGCGGACGACGGAACCGGAGCAGTTGCTGAGCGCGACCGTGCCCGCGTACGTGACCGCGACGGCGGGCGCGGCGGCGGTGGGTGTGCCGGCGGCCGTGTCGGAGGCCGAGGTCGAGGCCATGGCCGGGGCCGCTGCCGCTCCGGTGAGGAGTAAGGCGAGCGCGACGGCGGCGAGAGGCTTGTTCATGTGGGGGGTCCCCTCTGGTGAAGGATGTGACGACCGAAGATCTTCCGGTTGTCATGCGCATTCTCAAACCAGGGAGCCCAACCCACAAGAGGGCCTTGCCCGTTGGGCCGAAGCCCCACCGCCGGGCCTGCGACGCATCCGGAATCAACCATTCCAACACCCCACGAGGCGGGCACCGATGCCCCTACCGGGGCACATGCACCGGCACCCCGGGCTGGCGCGGAACCCCCTCCGGACGGTCGGTACCCTGCGGTGCCCCCGACGACGGGGGCCGTGAAAATTCCGCTCAGGAGGACCCATGGCCATCAAGAAGGCCACGATCCAGCAGCAGGTGGCAGACGCCCTCGCCCAGGCCAACCCCACCGACAAGCCCATCGTCACGATCCAGGCCATCGCCGGCCCCAGCGTGTGGCTGATGAGCATGCTCGGCCTCATCGGCCAGGCGTTCCTCACCTACTACTTCGTCACCGTCACCGAGCAGGCCGTGGTGCTCCACAAGGCCAGCCGGATGAGCAACCGCCCCCAGGAGATCGTCTTCGCGATATCCCCCGCCGAGGCCGTCGGCAGCATCACCGAGGTCAAGCGCAACGCCGTCTGGAGCTCCTTCCGCATGCAGCTCCCCGGCCAGGCCGCGCCGACCCGGATGAACGTGCACCGCATCTGGCGCGCCGAGATGGACCAGCTGCTCGGCCTGCTGACGGGTCAGAGCCAGCCCGTCGCCTGACGCCTGACGGCCCGGGGGTGCAGGGGGACCCGTCCCCAGCCCCTCTCCGCCCCCGGGCTCACCACCAGTACACGGGGTAGCGCACCGCACCCCGCCGGGCCCGCGAGGCGACCGCCCCGGCCAGCACCAGCACCAGCGCCGCCCCCGCGAGCAGCGGTACGAACACCAGGGGATCCGGCGCCTGGAGCACCACCACGACGGTGGTCGCCGCCGCCGGCGAATGCGGGGTCCGGGCCAGGGTCATCACCCCCACCGCCACCCCCGCCCCCAGCGCCGCCACCCACGGCGCTCCCCCCAGCAGGGCCAGCGCCAGGTAGCCCACGGCCGCGCACAGCAGGTGCCCGGCGAGGACGCTGCGCGGCTGGGCCAGCGGCAGCGCGGGCACCCCGCAGACGATCGCCGCGCTCGCCGCGACCGGCGGGATCAGCACCGGCTCGCGGAGGACCGCGCCGATGCCGACGAGTGCCAGCAGCGCGGCCGCCGCGACCCCGCCGCTGTGCAGGGCGGCGGCCCGTGCCGGCGACGCGGGCGCGGGAGCCCGCCCCGCCAGCACGCCGGAGAGCCCGGGGCGGGCCCGGCCGGCCGCCTTCGACGCAGGCCCCGTACGCGTGTGACTCGTGTCCGCACTCATGGGGGCCAGGTCTACGCGCCCCCCGCATCACGGCCCTATACGGAACCACCCACCACCGAGTGACAACCGACGGTTGACACCCCTCGAAGTGTCAACCTAGGGTTGCACTCATGACGAACCCTTCGGTGGAACCCGTTCGCATGACCAATCCGGTACGCCTCGACGACCTGATCGAGGCCATCAAGAAGGTCCACTCCGACACCCTCGACCAGCTCAGCGACGCCGTCGTCGCCGCCGAACACCTCGGCGACGTGGCCGACCACCTCATCGGCCACTTCGTCGACCAGGCCCGCCGCTCCGGCGCCTCCTGGACCGACATCGGCCGCAGCATGGGCGTCACCCGCCAGGCCGCCCAGAAGCGCTTCGTCCCCAAGGCGGACAAGGACGGCGACCCCGGCCTCGACCCGAACGCGGGATTCGGCCGCTTCACCCCCCGCGCCCGCAACGCGGTCATGTCCGCGCAGAACGAGGCCCGTGCCGCCGGCAACACCGAGATCCGCACCGAGCACCTGCTGCTCGGCCTGCTCGCCGAGACCGAGGGCCTGGCCGCCCACGTCCTCACCTCCCGCGGCGTCGACGTGGAAGCACTGCGCACCGCCGTGACCGCCGCCCTGCCCCCGGCCGAGGCCGCGGTCCCCGACCTCGTCCCCTTCGACGCGAACGCCAAGAAGGCCCTGGAGCTCACCTTCCGCGAGGCCCTGCGCCTGGGCCACGGCTACGTCGGCACCGAACACGTCCTGCTCGCGCTCCTGGAGCTGGAGAACGGCGAGGGCCCGCTCAGCGGCGCCGGACTGGACAAGGCCGCCGCCGAGGCGACCGTCACCGAAGCCCTCGCAGCCGTACTCGGCGGGGACGCGGGGGCGTAGCCTCGCCGGCCGCCGCACCCGTCAGCTCGTACCGCTTCACGTACGCGCCGAGGAAGGCCTGCAGGGTGGCGACGGCCGGGATCGCGATGAGCGCCCCGACCGCGCCCAGCAGGGCGGTGCCCGCGATGACCGAGCCGAAGGCCACCGCGGGATGGATGTCCACGGTCTTCGAGGTGAGCTTCGGCTGGAGGACGTAGTTCTCGAACTGCTGGTAGATCACCACGAACCCGAGGACGTACAGCGCGTACCAGGGGTTGACGGTGAAGGCGATCAGCATCGGCAGCGCGCCCGCCAGGTAGGTGCCGATGGTGGGGATGAACTGGGAGACCAGCCCCACCCACACCGCGAGGGCGGGCGCGTACGGCACGCCGAGCACCGCGAAGAGGACGTAGTGCGCGATGCCGGAGATCAGTGCCATCAGCCCGCGCGAGTACAGGTAGCCGCCCGTCTTCGCCACGGCGATCTCCCAGGCCCGGAGCACCTCGCGCTGCTTGGCGGGCGGCATCACGGAGCACAGCGCGCGCCGCAGCCTGGGCCCGTCGGCGGCGAAGTAGAAGGAGAACAGGAAGATCGTCAGGAGCTTGAAGAGCCCGCCGAGCACGGTGGTGGACACGTCGAGCACACCGGTGGCGCTGTTCTGCACGTACTTCTGGAGCCACTGGGAGTGCAGCAGGCTGTCCTGGATCTCCAGCCGGGACAGATCGGTGTGGAAGGTCCGGTTGATCCAGTCGATCACCGAGTCGAGGTAACCCGGGAAGCCCTCGACCATGTCGATGATCTGCCCGGCGAGCATCGAACCGAGCAGCGCGAGGAACCCCGCGGCCGCGACGAACACGCCCAGGAAGACCAGGAAGGTGGCGAGCCCGCGGCGCATCCCGCGGGCCGCCATCCTGGCCACGGCCGGTTCGATGGCGAGCGCGAGGAAGAACGCGATCAGGATGTTGACCAGCAGCCCGATCAGCTGGTGGAAGGCCCAGCTGCCGAGCTGGAAGCAGGCGACCAGGGCCAGTACGAGGACCACCGCGCGCGGCAGCCAGCGCGGCATCCGCGCCTCCGCCCCGGCCGGGGCGGTCCCGGGTGGGACGGTGCCGGGCGGGACGGTGCCCGCTCCCGCGGGGGCCTCGGGGGCGCCGGCTCCGGGGGCGCCCTCCGACGGGTCCGCCGGCCCGGCGGCCGTCCCGTCCTCCGTCCGGCCCGTCGTCTGGTCGGTCGTCTCTTCTGTTGCTGCCACGCCGCCCAGTCTGTCCCACCGTCCGCCCGGACCACGAAACCGGACGGGACCGGCCGGCCGGCGGGGCCTGCGCCGCGTGCCGGGGCGGCCGGGTCAGCGCAGCGAGGCGGGCACGTCCATCGCCGAACACACCGCGCGCCACACGTCCTTGGTCTCCCAGCCCTCGTCCAGCGCCTGGTGGACGGTGCGTCCGTCCAGTTCGGCCATCACGTGGTCCCGGGCGAAGGAGTCCGCGTAGCCCGCGCCGAAGTGCTCGGCCATCCGCTCCCAGAAAATCGTCAACCGCATGCCTCCAGTATCCCGCCCCGGAGAGTGCACCGGCCCCGTTGCTCCCCTGCGCCCCCGTGCGCGCGCCCTACGGTGTCACGCATGCCTGGAGACGAAGCTTCCACGCCGGCCCCACCGGGCCCGGCGGCCCCGACGGCCCCCTCCGCCCCCGCCTCCCCCGCGGCCGGCCCGCTGGCCCGTGCCGAACGGTTCACCTGGCTCACGGCCCGGGTGCTGGAGCAGCGGCGGTTCGCGTTCCACTTCCTCGGCGGGGACGCCGACCCCGTCGACGCCGCCCTCGGCTCCTACCTCGGCGACGACGGGGGCTACGGGCACGCGCTCGACCCCGACCTGCGCGGCCCGCTGAGCCAGCCCCTGCACACCGCGCACGCCCTGCGGGTCCTCGACGCCCTCGGCCGGTGCGCCGGGCAGCGCATCGAACGGCTGTGCCGCCACCTGACCCGGGTCTCCACCCCGGAGGGCGCGCTCCCGCTGGCCCTGGCGGGCCCGCGGGACTATCCCGCCGCCCCGTACCACCCGGTGTGCGACGACCCGCCGGGGACGCTGCTGACCACGGGGCCCGTCGTCGGGGTGCTGCACCGCAACCGGATCTGGCACGCCTGGCTGTTCCGGGCGACGGACTTCTGCTGGGAGCGGGTCGAGGGCCTGCGCCAGACCCATCCGTACGAGGTGCAGAGCGCGGTGGCCTTCCTCGACGGCGCCCCGGACCGGGCCCGTGCCGCGGCCGCCGCGGACCGGCTGGGCCGGCTGGTGCGCGAGCGGCGGCTGGCGGTGCTCGAACCGGACCGGCGCGCGGAGTACCCGACCGCCCCCGGCTACGCGCCGGGCGAGCAGCTGTTCCCGCACGACTACGCGCGGCGGCCGGAGTCGCTGGCCCGGGGCTGGTTCACCGACGAGGAGATGCGGCGTTCGCTGGACTTCCTCGCGGCGGAGCAGCAGCCCGACGGCGGCTGGCCGGTGCACCGCCGGGCCTGGGCTCCGGGCAGCTCGCTGGAACGGCGGCCGATCGCCACCCTGGAGGCCCTGCTGACGCTGCGGGCGTACGGGCGGCCGATCGGGGCCCCGGCTGGGGCCGGCGGGGTCAGCCTCCCAGCGCCCGGACGCCCGCGGTGACCACCACGGCCGCGCCGACGACCAGCAGGAACGGGGCGCGCAGCAGCAGGGCGACCCCGGCGGCGGCGAGCCCGGCGGCGCGGGCGTCGAGGACCAGCTCGTGGCCGGTGCTGAAGGTCTGCTGGGCGGTGAGCGCGGCGAGCAGCGCGACGGGCAGCAGGGCGGAGAGCCGGCGCACCACGGGGCGTTCCAGGGCCCCCGCGGGCACGAGCAGTCCGGCGAGCTTGACGGCGTAGCAGCCGACGACGGTGAGCCCGATGGCGATCCAGACGTTCACGAGCGCTCTCCCTCCGGCGAACGGCGGCCCTTCATCCACAGCACCGCGGGTGCGGCCAGCGCGGCGATCAGTACGGGCACCCCGGCCGGCAGCACCGGCAGGAAGCCCAGCCCCAGCACCAGGGCGAGGGCGGCGACGGCCCGCTCGGTGGTGCTCTTGAGCATCGGCGCGAGCAGGGCGAGGAACACGGCCGGCCCGGCGGCGTCGAGCCCCCAGGCGGCGGTGTCGCCGATGGCCTCGGCGCCGAGCGCGCCCAGCAGGGTGGTGAGGTTCCACAGCACGTAGAGGGCGAGCCCGGTCACGGTGAAGCCGAGCCGGGCCGACCTGCGGTCGGGCTGGGCCAGGGCCACGGCGGTGGTCTCGTCGATCACCCAGTGCGCGGCGAGGGGCCGGACGGCCTTCGGGAGGGCCAGCAGCTGGGACAGCCGCAGCCCGTAGAAGGCGTTGCGGGTGCCGAGGAAGAAGGCCCCGGCGGCGGCGGTGAACGGGTTCCCGCCCGCCGCGAGTGCTCCGACCAGCGCGAACTGCGAGGCGCCGGTGAAGACGAGCAGGCTCAGCACGCAGGCCTGGAGCACGCTGATCCCGGCGCCGGCCGCGGTCACGCCGAACGCGAACCCGGACAGGCCGACGGCCACGCCGACCCCGAGCGCATCCCGTACGACGGCGGCCCGCGGACGGCCTTCGACCGCGCCGGGGGCCTCTTGTATCACCATCTGATGTTCTCCCACGCCCCGAAGGTAGGCGGGGAGGACCGGCCGGGTCTTGTACGTTCTTGCGCGCCCGTCCGGGCTGCCGCGAGCAGCGGGCCTAACCTGCGCGTTCCCTGCGGTAGGCGCCCGGCGGGACGCCGACGATGCGGGTGAAGTGCCGGTTCAGGTGGGGCTGGTCGGTGAAGCCGACGGTGACGGCGGCCTCGGCGGGCGGGACGCCCGCGTCGAGGAGCCGGCGCGCCCTGCGCACCCGGGCGTCGGTCAGCCAGGTGTGCGGGGGCATCCCGTACCGCTCCCGGAAGGCGCGCAGCAGCGCGAAGGGGCTGGTGCCGAGTCCGGCGGCGAGCTGCTCCAGCGAGGGCGGCTCGGCCATCCGGTCCTCCAGTACGGCCCTGGCCCGTTCGGCGTCGGCGGCGCCCGCGCCGCGCACGGGGCGGGCGGGCAGCGGGCCGGCGTGCCGGCTGAGCATCCGGGCCACGACGCCCCGCAGCAGGGTGTCGGCGGCCAGCGCGTTCCCGGCCTCGGCGGCCCGGTGGACCTCGGTGATGGCCCGTGCGCCCTGCGCGTCGGCGACCAGGTCGGTGGTGAACCCGGGGGTGCCGCGCGGGGTGGCGATCTCGGCGGCGACCTCGGCGATCAGCTCGCGCGGGGAGTAGAGGGTGGCGTACGCCCAGCCCTCGGGGACCCCGGCGCGGGCGGTGTGCGCGACCTCCGGGTTGATCAGCACCACGCTGCCCGGCCCGGCCCGTACGGTGCCGCCGGGCAGGCCGATCTCCTCGACCCCGCCGGTGACGGCGGCGATGACGTACCCGTCGTGGGCGTGGCGGGGGAAGGTGTGGCGCACGTAGTGGGCGCGCAGCAGGTCCAGGCCGGGCAGTTCCTCGTACTGCCAGTGCCGTGCCCACTCGCCGCGCGCGCGTCCGCCGTCCGTCCCCATGCCCTCATTCTGCGCCTCGCCGCGGCGGGGCGTTTGCGCAGGTCGGGCCCGGTTGTCAGAGGCGGGGTGCACGATGGGGGCATGGCAGGCGCTGCGCTCGATTCGTTCTCCCCCGCGACCCGCTCGTGGTTCACGGGGGCCTTCCGTACGCCCACTCCCGCGCAGGAGGGCGCCTGGCGGGCCATCGGGGAGGGCTCGGACGTGCTGGTGGTGGCGCCGACGGGGTCGGGCAAGACCCTGGCCGCCTTCCTCGCCGCCCTGGACCGGCTCGCCTCGCAGCCGCCGCCGGCCGAGGCGCGCAAGCGGTGCCGGGTGCTGTACGTGTCGCCGCTGAAGGCCCTGGCGGTGGACGTGGAGCGCAACCTGCGCAGTCCGCTGACGGGGATCCGGCAGGAGTCGGCCCGGCTGGGGCTGCCGGAGCCGGACGTCCGGGTGGGGATCCGCTCGGGGGACACCCCGGCCGCCGAGCGCCGGGCTCTGGTGACGCGGCCGCCGGACATCCTGATCACCACGCCGGAGTCGCTGTTCCTGATGCTGACCTCGGCGGCGCGGGAGGCGCTGTCGGGGGTGGAGACGGTGATCCTGGACGAGGTGCACGCCGTCGCCGGGACCAAGCGCGGCGCCCATCTGGCGCTCTCCCTGGAGCGGTTGGACGAGCTGCTGCCCCGCCCGGCCCGCCGGATCGGGCTGTCGGCGACGGTCCGGCCGGTGGAGGAGGTGGCCCGCTACCTGGCGCCGCGCGGCCGGGTGGAGATCGTGCAGCCGCCGTCGTCCAAGGAGTTCGACCTGTCGGTGGTCGTCCCGGTCGAGGACATGGGCGAGTTGGGGGGCTCCCCGGCGACGGAGGGCCGGGAGGGCGGCGACAAGCCGTCGATCTGGCCGCACGTGGAGGAGCGGATCGCGGACCTGGTGCAGGCCCACCGCTCGACGATCGTGTTCGCCAACTCCCGCCGTCTCGCCGAGCGGCTGTGCAACCGGCTCAACGAGATCGCCCACGAGCGGGCCACGGGCGCACCGCTCGCCGAGGGCGCACCGCCCCCGGCGGAGATCATGGCCCAGTCGGGCGCCGCCCTGGGCGCCCCGCCGCTGCTGGCCCGCGCGCACCACGGTTCGGTGTCCAAGGAGCAGCGCGCACAGGTCGAGGAGGACCTGAAGGCGGGCCGGCTGCCCGCCGTCGTCGCCACCTCCAGCCTGGAGCTGGGCATCGACATGGGGGCGGTGGACCTGGTGGTGCAGGTGGAGTCGCCGCCGTCGGTGGCCTCGGGGCTCCAGCGGGTGGGCCGGGCCGGGCACCAGGTGGGCGCGGTCTCCACCGGTGTGGTCTTCCCCAAGTACCGGGGGGACCTGGTGCAGGCCGCCGTGGTCACCGAGCGGATGCGGACCGGGGCGATCGAGTCGCTGCGGATCCCCTCCAACCCGCTGGACGTGCTCGCCCAGCAGCTGGTGGCGATGACCGCCATGGACACCTGGCAGCTGGACGAGCTGCTGGCGCTGGTGCGGCGGGCGGCGCCCTTCGCGGCGCTGCCCGAGTCGGCGTTCACCTCGGTGCTGGACATGCTGGCGGGCCGCTACCCGTCGGACGCGTTCGCCGAGCTCAGACCGCGCGTGGTGTGGGACCGGGTCGCCGGGACGGTCACGGGGCGGCCCGGCGCCCAGCGGCTCGCGGTCACCTCCGGCGGCACCATCCCGGACCGGGGCCTGTTCGGGGTGTTCCTGGCCGGCGCCGACCCGAAGAAGGGCGGGGGCCGGGTCGGCGAGCTGGACGAGGAGATGGTCTACGAGTCCCGCGTGGGCGACGTGTTCACCCTGGGCACCACCTCCTGGCGGATCGAGGACATCACCCGCGACCGGGTCCTGGTCACCCCCGCCCCGGGGGTGCCGGGCCGGCTGCCGTTCTGGAAGGGCGACCAGCTGGGCCGCCCCCTGGAACTGGGCCGCGCGGTCGGCGCGTTCCTGCGGGAACTGGGCGCGCTCTCCGACGGGGACGCCCGGCTGCGGCTGCTGGCGGCCGGTCTCGACGGCTGGGCCGCCGACAACGTGCTCGCCTACCTGGCGGAGCAGCGGGAGGCCTGCGGACACGTGCCGGACGACCGGACCGTGCTGGTGGAGCGGTTCCGGGACGAGCTGGGCGACTGGCGGGTCGTCGTCCACTCCCCCTTCGGCGCCCAGGTGCACGCCCCGTGGGCGCTGGCGCTGGGCGCCCGCCTCGCCGAGAAGTACGGCATGGACGCCCAGGTGATGCACGCCGACGACGGGATCGTGCTGCGCCTGCCGGACGCCGACCTGCTCTCCATGGACCTGCTGGACCACGACCCCGCGCGGCCCGCGGCGTTCGAGTTCGACGACGAGCAGGCCCCGCTGGGTGCGGCGGACGTGGTGTTCGACCGGGGCGAGGTCTCGGGGATCGTCACCGACCAGGTCGGCGGCTCGGCGCTGTTCGCGTCGCGGTTCCGCGAGTGCGCGGCGCGCGCCCTGCTGCTGCCCCGGCGCAGTCCGGGCAAGCGCACCCCGTTGTGGCAGCAGCGCCAGCGCGCCTCGCAACTGCTGCAGGTGGCGTCGGAGTTCGGCTCCTTCCCGATCGTGCTGGAAGCCGTCCGCGAGTGCCTCCAGGACGTGTTCGACGTACCGGGCCTGACCGAGCTGATGGGGGACATCGAGGCGCGCCGGGTCCGGCTGGTCGAGGTCACCACCCCGGAGCCCTCGCCGTTCGCCCGCTCCCTCCTGTTCGGGTACGTCGCGCAGTTCCTGTACGAGGGGGACTCGCCGCTGGCCGAGCGGCGGGCGGCGGCGCTGTCGCTGGACTCCCGGCTGCTGGCCGAGCTGCTGGGCCAGGCGGAGCTGCGGGAGCTGCTCGACGCGGAGGTGCTGGAGGAGCTGGAGCGGGAGCTCCAGTGGCTGACGGAGGACCGGCGCGCCAGGGACGCCGAGTCGGTGGCGGACCTGCTGCGGCTGCTGGGCCCGCTGACGGACGCCGAGCTGGCCGCGCGGGGGGCCCAGCCCGGCTGGCCGCGGGCGCTGGAGGCGGCCCGGCGGGCGATCCGGGTGCGGATCGGCGGCGCGGACCACTGGGCGGCCATCGAGGACGCGGGCCGGCTGCGCGACGCACTGGGCACGGCCCTGCCGGTCGGGGTGCCGGAGGCGTTCACCGAGCCGGTCAAGGACCCGCTCGGCGATCTCCTGGCCCGGTACGCGCGCACCCACGGGCCGTTCACCACGGCGGTGGTGGCCGCCCGCCTGGGCCTGGGCGCGGCGGTGACCGAGGGCGCCCTGCACCGGCTCGCGGCGGCGGGCCGGGTGGTGCAGGGCGAGTTCCATCCGGCCGGCATCGGCCAGGAGTGGTGTGACGCGACGGTGCTGCGCAGGCTGCGGCGGCGTTCGCTGGCGGCCCTGCGCCAGGAGCTGGAGCCGGTCCCGCCGGCCTCGCTGGCAACGTTCCTGCCGCAGTGGCAGCACCTGGGCGGGGCCCTGCGCGGGGTCGACGGCCTGGCCCGCGCCGTGGAGCAGCTCCAGGGGGCCCCGGTACCGGCCTCGGCGCTGGAGCGGCTGATCCTGCCCTCGCGGGTGGCGGGGTACTCGCCGACGCTGCTGGACGAGCTGACCAGTAACGGGGAGGTGGTGTGGGCGGGTGCGGGGGCCCTGCCGGGCAAGGACGGGTGGATCTCCCTGTACCTGGCGGACGCCGCTCCGCTGCTGCTGCCCGATCCGCATCCGCTGGAGGCGGGCCCGCTGCACCAGGCGGTCCTGGAGAGCCTGGCCGGCGGGTACGGCCTGTTCTTCCGGCAGATCACCCAGTCCGTCCGCGCCCACCACCCGGAGGCCTCCGACCTGGAGCTTTCCGAGGTGTTGTGGGACCTGGCCTGGTCGGGCCGGCTGACGAACGACACCCTGGCCCCGCTGCGCTCCCTGCTGGGCTCGGGGCGCACGGCGGGGGCCACCGCGCACCGGGCCCGGCGCACGGTGCCGCGCGGCCGGTACGGCAGCCTGAGCGCGTCGGTGTCCCGCAACGGCCCGCCGACGGTCTCGGGCCGCTGGTCGCTGCTGCCCGCGCAGGCCCCCGACCCGACCCACCGGGCGCACGCCCTGGCCCGCACCCTGCTGGACCGGCACGGGGTGGTCACCCGGGGGGCGGTGGCGGCGGAGGGCGTGCAGGGCGGCTTCAGCGCCGTCTACCGGGTGCTGTCGGCGTTCGAGGACGGCGGCCAGGCCCGCCGGGGATACGTGGTGGAGGGGCTGGGCGCGGCCCAGTTCGCGATGGACGGTGCCGTGGACCGGCTCCGCGCCGCCGAGAAGAACCCCCCGCCGCTGGCCGCGGTGGTCCTGGCCGCCGCCGATCCCGCGAACGCGTACGGGGCGGCCCTGCCCTGGCCGGAGCCGCCGGCGGGCGCCTCGCACAAGCCGGGCCGCAAGGCGGGCTCCCTGGTGGTGCTGGTCGACGGGGAGCTGACCCTGTACCTGGAGCGCGGCGGCAAGACCCTGCTGGCCTGGCCGGAGGCGGGGGATCCGCGGCTGGAGGCGGCCGTGGCCGCGCTGGCCGCCGGGGCCCGCGCGGGCACCCTGCCGGCGCTGACGGTGGAGCGGATCAACGCGGCGGCGGCCCTGACCTCCCCCCTGGGCGCGGCCCTGGAGGCGGCGGGCTTCCACGCCACCCCGAAGGGGCTGCGGCTGCGCAGCTGACGCTCCGGCCCGGTCCGGTCTCGGCCCGGACACGTATGTCTTGGGCATGTCACGAAACTGCTGCCAGCCGCTCCACAGGGGCTCCAGGGCTGGCCCGGGCGCTTATCCGTGGCTTATCAAAGGTGATCACAGGCACCGCGCTCGGCGGTGCCCCGTCATGGGGGACAAGAACAGTGAGCACCAACAGCATGCGCAGGACCACCCTCGCCGCCGCCGGCCTCGCCGTCGCCGGAACCCTCGTCCTGACCGGCTGCAAGGACGGCATCGAGGAGACGCCGGCGGCTCCGGCCGCCCCGTCCGCCGCCGCCTCCGCCGGCTCCTCGGCCCAGCCGGTCGCCCCGGCCGCGCCCAGCTCCTCGGCGGGCGGCTACGACGGCTCGGCGGGCGCCTCCCCGGCCCCGGGCGGCGCCGCCGGCGGCGCCGTGGCGAAGTCCGGCCAGGCCTTCAAGATCGGCGAGGCGGCCACCGTCCCGTTCAGCTACGGCAGCAACAAGGGCGGCCAGCTCGCCATCACCGTCACCGGCATCGACGCGGGCAACCCGTCCGACCTGGCCGCGGTGAACATCGCCCCCGACAAGGTGAAGGGCAAGACCCCCTTCTACATCCGCTACACGGTCAAGAACACCGGCAGCACGGACCTGTCCTTCTCCTCCGTCGGCCACATGAAGGGCCTGCTCGACGGCGGCAGCGAGTCCGACGTGCTGCTGATCGCCGGCAAGTTCGACAAGTGCCCGAGCGAGTCGCTGCCGAAGGGCTTCACCAACGGCCAGTCGCAGAACTCCTGCGCCGTGGCCCTGGCCCCGACCGGCACCAAGGTCTCCGGCGCCCTGTACTGGGGCGACCCGTACAACAACCTGGCCTCCCCGCCGCAGAAGGGCCTCACCTGGAAGTGACGAGCGGCCCGTCCGGCCCTCACACCTCCTGATCCGCGAACCCCCTGCGGCGGCCACCCCGCCCAGGGGGTTCCGCTCGTCCGGGCCCGGCCGCCCCGCCTCCCGACCCGTCGGCACCGCGCACGGACCCGGCGGGCCCGACAATGGACCCGTGCCCGAAGGAGACAGCGTCCACCGCGCGGCGGCCCGGCTGCACGCCGCCCTCGCGGGCAGCCCCCTCACCCACGCCGACCTGCGCGTGCCCCGCTTCGCCACCGCCGACCTCACCGGCCGCACCGTCCTCGACGTCACCCCGCGCGGCAAGCACCTCCTCGCCCGCCTCGAAGGCGGCCTCACCCTCCACAGCCACCTCGGCATGGACGGCTCCTGGCGGCTCTTCGCCCCCGGCGAGAAGTGGCGCGGCGGGCCCTCCCACGAGATCCGGGCCGTCCTGTCCACCGCCGCCGCCACCGCGGTCGGCTACCGGCTCCCGGTACTGGAACTGCTGCGCACCGCGGACGAGGCCCGGGCCGTGGGCCACCTCGGCCCCGACCTCCTGGGCCCCGACTGGGACCGGGAGCGTGCCGCCGCCAACCTCCTCGCCGACCCGGCCCGGCCCCTCGGCGCGGCCCTGCTCGACCAGCGCAACCTGGCCGGCATCGGCAACATCTACAAGTGCGAGCTCTGCTTCCTCGCCCGGGCCACCCCCTGGACCCCGGTCGGGGCGCTCCCCGACCCCGCCGCCACCGTCCCCCGCATCGCGGCCGCCGCCCAGCGCCTGCTGGCGGCGAACACCGGCCACGGGGGACCCCGCAACACCACCGGCAGCCGCCGCCCCGGCCGGGAGCTCTTCGTCTACGGCCGCGCCCACCGCCCCTGCCTGCGCTGCGGCACCCCCGTCCGCGAGGCCGCGCAGGACGGCCGGCCCACCTACTGGTGCCCCCGCTGCCAGTCCGGCCCGGTCCCGGACCACCCCGGTAGTTGACGGACCGTCAGATCCACTCGTACGGTCCTGGCATGCCCACACCGATCGCCTCGTACGACCTCACCGGCCGCACCGCGCTCGTCACCGGAGCCGCCGGCGGCATCGGGCGTGCCACCGCCCTCCTCCTCGCCCGCGCCGGAGCCGCCGTCCACTGCGCGGACCGCGACGAACGGGGCCTCGCCGAGACCGCCGACCTGATCGCCGCGGAGGGCGGCTCGGCCACCGCACACCCCCTCGACGTCACCGACCGGGCCGCCCTGCGGGCCGCCGTCGCCGCCGCGGGCCCCCTCGACATCGCGGCCGCCATCGCCGGGGTCATGCACACCAGCAGCGTCCTGGACACCACCGACGAGGACCTCGACCGGATCCTCGACATCAACTTCAAGGGGATCCTGCGCACCTGCCAGGAGGCCGTCCGCGCGATGATCTCCGCCGGCCGCCCCGGCTCGGTCGTCACCATGGCCTCCGGCGCCGTGGACGCCGCCCAGCCCGGCCTGCTCTGCTACAGCGCCGCCAAGGCCGCCGTGGTCCAGCTGACCAAGACCCTGGCCACCGAGAGCGGCCCGCACGGGATCCGTGTCAACGCCGTCGCCCCCGGCTGGGTCCGCACGCCCATGACCGGCCGCCACGGCCCCGAGGTCCAGCAGCAGACCGAGGCCGCCATGGTCCGCATGTCCCCGCTGGGCCGGGTCGGCGAACCCGAGGACATCGCCCAGGCCGTGCTCTACCTGGCCTCGGACGCCTCGTCCTTCATGACCGGGCAGATCCTGCGCCCGAACGGCGGGGTGTCGATGCCCTGGTAGCCGCTGCCCCGGACGGCTCCCCACCCGCCCCGCGCACGGGCCCCGGCACGCAGTGCACCGGCAGCAGCCCCAGGCCCCAGCCGCCGACCGCCATCGCGCCCTCCACCGGGCCCGCCTCGGCCGGCGCCAGCGCCAGGCGCAGCACGGCCCACCACCACAGCGCCGCCACGGCCAGGGCGAAGGGCACCGCCACAGGTATGCGCAGCGACCGCCGCACGGCGACCTCCCTGGGGATCCCCCCGGACGGAGTCTGGGGGAAGGGCCGGTTCCCGGACGGGCCCATCCTCCCGCACCCTCCGCGCCCCCGCACCCAGAACGCCGGGCGCACCCCGCGAGGGCCCCCGGAACGGCAAGGAGCCCCGGCCGGTGCTCGCGCACCACCCGGGGCTCCCGCCACGCTCACATACCCAACGGAACGCTCAAGCGGCTACGACGTTCACCGCTTCCACGGGTGCCTTGATGGTCACCCGCTCGGGTCCGCCCGTGACCGAGGCCACGGAGACCGAATTGAGCATCGGGCGCACCGGTGCCGGCACCGGTTCGCTTGCGGCGGCCGACTGCGCAAGCTCCGCCAGCGACAGCTCGTCACTGACTTCGCGCATCAGCTCGGACATCCGTACGTCCAGCGCGTCGCAGATCGCGGAGAGCAGCTCGGAGGATGCCTCCTTCTGCCCCCGCTCCACCTCGGAGAGATAGCCGAGCGAAACTCGGGCGGACGAGGAGACTTCGCGCAGAGTACGGCCCTGGCGCTGGCGCTGCCGACGCAGCACGTCACCCAGCAGGCGACGGAGCAGAATCATCGGTGGCTCCCTCCTCTGACCGTGTAGCCGTAACCTTCACGCCCCACCGTACCGCCTCGCGCCGCGGCCGTGCGGGGAGCGATGTCGTGTTCACTCAGGGCTGCAAACATCAAATCCCCCCGTTCTGTTCCGTATCCTGCCCCCGCAGATTCTCGCGGAGTTCGCTCGAGAGGAGTTCGAGCACTGTCCGTACACTCTCCCTACGGATTTCCGCACGGGAGCCGTTCAACCGCAGCCGGGCCGTTTTCCTGCTCCGCGGACCCGCCACGGCGACGAAGACGGTGCCCACCGGCTGCCCGTCCTGGGGGTCCGGGCCGGCCACTCCGGTCGTCGCGATCCCCCACGAGGCACCCAGCACCCGCCGCACACCGGCGGCCATCTCCTCCGCGACCTGTGCGTTCACCGCGCCTTCGGCCGCGAGCAGTTCCGCGTCCACCCCGAGGACGCGGTGCTTGAGTTCAGTGGCGTACGCCGTGACCGAGCCGCGGAAGGCGCGCGAGGCCCCCGGCACGGCCGTCAGCTCGGAAGCCACCATGCCGCCGGTCAGCGACTCCGCTACCGCGAGCGTCTGGTCACTCTCCGCGAGCAGCCGCAGCACGTCCCCGGCCACCGCTGCCGCCCCCGCGGCACCTTCCGCCGCTTCCGCGGCCTCCGGCGCGTCCCCCGCCCCGTATGTCACGTCGCGGCCCGCTCCGCCGCCAGACCCGCCCGGCGCATCACCACGGCCTGCCGGACGTAATCCAAACCGGTGACGACGGTCAGCACGACGGCGACGGCCATCACCCAGAAGCGCAGGGTCGCCAGCGGCCCCGTCAGCGCGAGCACGTACATGCCCACGGCCGTGCCCTGGGCCAGGGTCTTCAGCTTGCCGCCCCGGCTGGCCGGGATCACCCCGTACCGGATCACCCAGAACCGCATCAGCGTGATGCCGAGCTCGCGCCCGAGGATCACCCCGGTGACCCACCAGGGCAGGTCGCCGAGCCAGGAGAGACACACGAGCGCCGACCCCATGATCGCCTTGTCGGCGATGGGGTCGGCGATCTTCCCGAAGTCCGTGACCAGGTTGTACGTCCTGGCCAGGTGCCCGTCGAACACGTCCGTGATCATGGCGACGGCGAAGGCCGCCCAGGCCAGCGCCCGCCAGACGGGGTCGTAGCCCCCGTCGGCGAGCAGCAGCAGGACGAATCCCGGCACGAGGACGAGCCGGATCATCGTCAGGATGTTGGCGATGTTCCAGAGGCTGGCCTGGTTGACGGCCGCAGTCCCGAGCTTCGTGCCGGGCGCGGGCCGGCGGCCGGTCCCGCCCGCCGCCGATGCCGGGACTCCGGTCATCCGGCCGCCTCCTCGAGTTCCACGCCCAGGGGCTCGGCGACGAGGTCGACGCCCAGGGTCCCGACCACCTTGGCGGTGACGATACGGCCGGGGACCAGGCCCGCGCCGTCGGTGAAGACGACCTGGCCGTCGGTCTCGGGGGCCTGGTGGGCGGCGCGCCCGTAGGCACCCTCGCCCTCCTCCGCCTCGTCGAGCGGGACGACCGTCTCGACGAGCACCTCCAGGGTCTCGCCGATCCGCTCCTCGGCGCGCTGCGAGGTCAGCTCCTCGGCGAGCCGCTGCATGTGCGCGAGCCGCTCGGCGATGGTGTCCTCGTCCAGCTTGTCCTCGTAGCCGGCGGCCTCGGTGCCGTCCTCGTCCGAGTAGCCGAAGACGCCGATGGCGTCGAGGCGGGCGTGGGTGAGGAAACGCTCCAGCTCGGCGAAGTCCGACTCCTTCTCGCCGGGGAAGCCGACGATGAAGTTGGACCGGACGCCGGCCTGCGGGGCCTTGGAGCGGATGGTGTCCAGCAGCTCCAGGAAGCGGTCGGTGTCGCCGAAGCGGCGCATGGCGCGCAGCACGTCGGGTGCCGAGTGCTGGAAGGAGAGGTCGAAGTACGGCACGACCTTGGGGGTGGAGGTCAGCACGTCGATCAGCCCGGGCCGCATCTCGGCGGGCTGGAGGTAGCTGACGCGGACGCGCTCGATGCCGTCGACGGCGGCCAGCTCGGGCAGCAGGGTCTCCAGCAGGCGGATGTCGCCCAGGTCCTTGCCGTACGAGGTGTTGTTCTCGGAGACCAGCATGATCTCCTTGACGCCCTGCTCGGCGAGCCAGCGCGTCTCGCCCAGCACGTCGCTGGGGCGGCGGGAGATGAAGGAGCCGCGGAAGGACGGGATGGCGCAGAAGGAGCAGCGCCGGTCACAGCCGGAGGCGAGCTTCACGGAGGCGACCGGGCTCTTGTCCAGGCGGCGGCGCAGCGGCGCGCGCGGCCCGGAGGCGGGGGCGAGCCCGTCCGGCAGGTCGGCGGGGGCCGGGGCGGGCTCCTCGGCGGCCTGGGCGTGGCCGGGCAGCGCCACGGCGGCGCTCTGCCGCTCGGCCGGGCTGATCGGCAGCAGCTGGCGCCGGTCGCGCGGGGTGTGCGCCTCGACGCTGCCACCGTTGAGGATGGTCTGGAGGCGGTTGGAGATGTCGGCGTAGTCGTCGAAACCGAGGACTCCGTCGGCCTCGGGGAGCGCTTCGGCGAGTTCCTTGCCGTAGCGCTCGGCCATACAGCCGACGGCGACGACGGCCTGGGTCTTGCCGTGATCCTTGAGATCGTTGGCTTCCAGCAGGGCGTCTACGGAGTCCTTCTTGGCGGCTTCGACGAAGCCACAGGTGTTGACGACGGCTACGTCCGCGTCGGCGGCGTCCTCGACGAGCTCCCAGCCATCCGCCGCCAAGCGGCCTGCGAGCTCCTCCGAGTCCACCTCGTTACGGGCGCAGCCAAGAGTGACAAGGGCGACGGTACGGCGTTCGGGCATGGACTCAAGACTACTTCGTCCCGGCGGCCGCCCCCGCCCCAAGTCCCCCCACGACAAGATCCCCGGGGCCGGCGGCGGCCGCCGCGCGGGATCCCGGGGATCTGGAATTTCGTATTCCGTGCTGGTCAGCCCGCCTGGGCCTGACCCTGGGGCGGGTCGTCCTTGGTGTAGGTGAGACGTTCGACCTGTCCCGACTCGAACCGCTCCTTGATCTCCTTGCCGTTCACGAACAGCTTGACGGCACCGGCGTCGCCGAGAACGAGGTCCACGGACTCCTTGTCGGTGAAGGTCTTCGACTCGCCCTGCGCGAGGGTGCCGTCGAAGAGGAGCCGGCCGCTGTGGTCCTTCGCGGAGATCCAGCTCTCGCCGGCGTCGGCCGTCAGGACGACGGTGACGACGTCCTTGGGCGCGGCGGCGATGGCGCTGTCCGAGGGCTCGGGCTTGGGAGCCTGCGGGGCCTGGGGCTTCGGGGCGGCGGGCTGCTTGCCCGCGGACTGCTTGGGCGCGGGCTTCGGGGCGGCGGAACCTTCCGCCACCGGCCGCTTCGACTGCCCGTCACCGCCGCCGAAGGCCGTGAAGCCGACGAAACCGATCACCGCGACGATGGCGGCGACCATGGCGGCGGTCCAGTTGGGCCGCTGCCGCTCGGGACGGAGCCGCTCGGCTTCGAACATCGGCGCGGCGGGGGTGGGCGCCGGCCGTCCGCCGTGGGCCGCGTCGTAGCGCTCGACCAGGGGTGCCGGGTCGAGGTGGACGGCGCGGGCGAGCGTACGGATGTGGCCGCGGGCGTACACGTCACCACCGCACCGCGTGAAGTCGTCCTCTTCGATCGCGTGCACGATCGGGATGCGCACGCGGGTGGTGGAACTGACCTCGTCGACGGTGAGCCCGGCGGCGATCCGGGCCTTCTTCAGGGCCGTCCCGATGGACGGCTCTTCGACGGAGCGCTCGACGATGCGGTCCTCGGACCGGTCCTCGGACCGGACGTCGGTCGAAGGCCGCTCTTCTTCGGGGGAGTTGGAGTTGCCGATGGACACAAGGGCGCCTTTCGAGCGTGTAGCCACCTGCTGGATGTCCAGTCTAGGGGGGGTACGAAAGGGTGGGGCAACCGGAGGGTCCGCTTCCTACGCCATCCGAATGGCGAGGGAGCGGTCGCCGGTGCCTCCCTCAACTTGACGCACGCCCGCGGGAAACGGTTGCCGCCTGATCCGGTGACGATCCGGCCACGATCCCATTCGGTCGGGTGAGGCGGCCGGACCCCCGTTCTAGCGGGCCGCCCGGGGCCCCGGGGGATTCCGCTTCCCTCGTTGCCCGGGTGCCTCCGGGGGCTCCGGACGCCCTACGGGGCGTCCTCGCCGCGGATCACGGCGAGCACCCCGTCGAGCTCGTCCGGCTTGACCAGCACGTCGCGCGCCTTGGACCCCTCGCTGGGCCCGACGACCCCGCGGGACTCCATCAGGTCCATGAGCCGGCCCGCCTTGGCGAAGCCGACCCGCAGCTTGCGCTGGAGCATCGAGGTGGAGCCGAACTGGGTGGAGACCACCAGCTCCGCCGCCTGGCACAGCAGGTCCAGGTCGTCGCCGATCTCCTCGTCGATCTCCTTCTTCTGCTTCTGCCCGACCGTGACGTCGTCCCGGAAGACGGGCGCCATCTGGTCCTTGCAGTGCTGCACGATCCCGGCGATCTCGTCCTCGGTGACGAAGGCGCCCTGGAGCCGGACCGGCTTGTTGGCGCCCATCGGCAGGAACAGCCCGTCGCCCTTGCCGATCAGCTTCTCCGCGCCCGGCTGGTCCAGGATGACCCGGCTGTCGGCGAGCGAGGAGGTCGCGAAGGCCAGCCGCGAGGGCACGTTCGCCTTGATCAGACCGGTCACCACGTCCACCGAGGGCCGCTGGGTGGCGAGCACCAGGTGGATGCCGGCCGCGCGGGCCAGCTGGGTGATGCGGACGATCGAGTCCTCGACGTCGCGCGGGGCCACCATCATCAGGTCCGCGAGCTCGTCCACGATCACCAGCAGGTACGGGTACGGGCTGAGCTCCCGCTCGCTGCCCGGCGGCAGCTTGATCTTGCCGTCCCGGATCGCCTGGTTGAAGTCGTCGATGTGCCGGTAGCCGAAGGCGGCCAGGTCGTCGTAGCGCAGGTCCATCTCGCGCACGACCCACTGGAGGGCCTCGGCGGCCCGCTTGGGATTGGTGATGATCGGCGTGATCAGGTGCGGGATGCCCTCGTAGGCGGTCAGCTCGACCCGCTTGGGGTCGACCAGGACCATCCGGACGTCCTCCGGGGTGGCCCGCACCATGATCGAGGTGATCAGGCAGTTGATGCAGGAGGACTTGCCGGAGCCGGTGGCGCCGGCGACCAGCACGTGCGGCATCTTGGCGAGGTTGGCCATGACGTAGCCGCCCTCGACGTCCTTGCCCAGCGCGACCAGCATCGGGTGGTCGTCCTCGGCGGCGTCCGCGAGGCGCAGCACGTCGCCCAGGTTGACCATCTCGCGGTCGGTGTTCGGGATCTCGATGCCGACGGCCGACTTGCCCGGGATCGGGCTGATGATGCGCACGTCCGGCGAGGCCACGGCGTAGGCGATGTTCTTCGCCAGCGCGGTGATCCGCTCGACCTTCACGGCGGCGCCGAGCGTCACCTCGTACCGGGTGACCGTCGGACCCCGGGTGAAGCCAGTGACCTGCGCGTCCACCTTGAACTCGGTGAACACGTTCGTCAGCGCCGCCACCACCGTGTCGTTCGCGGCGCTGCGGGTCTTGCCGGGTCCGCCCTTCTCCAGCAGCTCCAGGGAGGGCAGGGCGTACGTGATGTCCCCGCGCAGCTGGAGCTGTTCGGCCCGCGGCGGCAGCGGCTGGGCCTCGGGCGGCGCCTTCGTCAGGTCCGGCACCGACAGCGTCCCGGAGGCCGCTGCGGTCCGCTCGTGCGGGGCCTCGTCACGCCCGCCGGCCGGGGCCGGAGCCTGGGCCGGGGCGGGGGCCGGGGCGGGCCGCTCCTCCCGGGCGGGCGGCACCGGAGCGGTGACCTCCACGCCCTCCTCCCGGGCGGAGATGCCCTGGGTGAGATCGGCGACCAGCGGGTTCGGCGGCAGCCCCCCGTAGACCACCCCGTCCAGCGCGGCCGCTGCCGCCGCGGCGACGTCGACGGCGTCCGGCTCGCGCCCGCCGGGCCGCGCGGCACTCCGCCGGGGCCGGCGCCGGCGCGCCAGGGCCGCCTCCTCGGCCTCGTCCACCGCACCGCCGGTGCGGGCCTGCCACTGCTCGGCGTCGTGACGGTCCTGCCCGCCGGCGCCTTCGGGCTCCCCGTACCCCTCGTCGTACGCGTTCGGCTGGATCACCCCGAGCCGGATCCCGGCGCGGCGCAGCCGCTGCGGGATCGCGGCGACGGGGGTGGCGGTGACCACCAGCAGCCCGAAGACCGTCAGCAGCACCAGCATGGGTACCGCGAGCGGCGCCCCCATCGTGAAGATCAGCGGCTTGGAGGCGCCCCAGCCGATCAGCCCGCCCGCGTTCTGCATGGCGGTGGTGCCCTCGTCCCGCCCGGGCGCCCCGCAGGCGATGTGCACCAGCCCGAGGACGCCGACGACGAGGGCGGACAGGCCGATCCCGATCCGCCCGTTGGCGTCGGTCTGCTCGGGGTGCCGGATGAAACGTACCGCCATGACCCCCAGCAGGATCGGCACGAGCAGGTCCAGGCGCCCGAAGGCACCGGTGACCAGCATCGTCACCAGGTCCCCGACGGGCCCGCTCAGGTTCGACCAGGTACCGGCGGCGACGATCAGCGCGAGGGCGAGCAGCAGCAGCGCCACACCGTCCTTGCGGTGTGCGGGGTCCAGGTTCCGCGCGCCCCTGCCGATCCCGCGGAACAGCCCGCCGACGGCGTGCGCGAGACCGAGCCAGCACCAGCGGACCAGCCGCACCACTCCCCCGCTCGGCGACGGCGCCGGCTTGGCGGCGGCCTTCTTCGCCGGGGGGCGCTTGGCCGCGACCGCCTTCTTCGCGGGGGGCTTACGCGGGGCCGCCTTCTTGGTCGGCGCCGTCGTACGGCCGGTGCGGCCCTTCGCGGTGCCCGCCGTGCTCTGGGAACCCTTGCCGGACGTACTTGAGGCCATGGGGCCGAGGTTACCTGTGCGCACGCCGGTGGACACGCGTGCCCACTCCTTCACCCGTTCGTGTCGCCGCGCCCGCAAGCGCTTTGACGCCGTGCCAGAACTGACGGGTGCCCAGCAGGACTGCCGGGCGGGCCGCTCCGCCGTCGCGCGGCGGGCGGCCCCGCGCCCTCAGCCCTGCGCGGGCAGGACCGCGGCTCCCCCGCTGGCTCCCGGTTCCAGCGCGTCGAGCGCCCGCCGCAGTCCGGTCAGCTTCCGCTCCAGGTGCGCGGCCGTGGCGACCACCCCGGCGTCCGCCGAGTCCTCGCCGAGCTGCTTGGTCAGCGCCTCGGCCTGCTCCTCGACCGCCGCGAGCCGCGCGGAGAGCTCGGCCAGCAGCCCGGCCGTCTCCCGGCCGCCGTCGCCGTTGGTCCCGCCGCCCTCCAGCTGGAGCCGCAACAGGGCCGCCTGCTCCCGCAGCTGGCAGTTCTTCGTGTACAGCTCCACGAACACCGAGACCTTGGCGCGCAGCACCCACGGGTCGAACGGCTTCGAGATGTAGTCCACCGCGCCCGCCGCGTAGCCGCGGAAGGTGTGGTGCGGACCGTGGTTGATCGCGGTGAGGAAGATGATCGGGATGTCCCGGGTCCGCTCGCGCCGCTTGATGTGCGCGGCCGTTTCGAATCCGTCCATGCCCGGCATCTGGACATCCAGCAGGATGACCGCGAAATCGTCCGTGAGCAGCGCCTTGAGCGCTTCCTCCCCCGACGACGCCCGGACCAGTGTCTGATCGAGCGCGGAGAGGATGGCCTCCAGCGCCAGCAGATTCTCCGGCCGGTCGTCGACCAGGAGGATCTTGGCCTTCTGCACCATGCCCTGTCCTCCTCGCCCCGGCATGGGGCCTCCCCGGCTCCTGGCTCCGGCGTGCGCGCCGGGCCCCGCCCCAGAGGACGGCATCCTTGAGCCGTCCGTCCTTGTGCCGGTCATCGTAGCCCCAGTCCCGAGATCGCCACACCCTGTCACCGAGATGTCACTGTGCACGAAGCGGAAACGTGAGGGGAGACCCGAAGGTTCCCCTCCCGGTCTCCGCCCCGCGGCCCGCCCCGCGGTCAGTCCCCGCGCATGTGCTGCTCCATGACCGTCAGCAGGTAGTCGGGCTCGACCGGCTTGGTGACGTAGTCGGAGGCCCCGGAGTCGATGGCCTTCTCCCGGTCCCCCTTCATCGCCTTCGCCGTCAGCGCGATGATCGGCAGCCCCGCGAACTGCGGCATCCGCCGGATCGCCGAGGTCGTCGCGTACCCGTCCATCTCCGGCATCATGATGTCCATCAGCACGACCGCCACGTCGTCGTTCTGCTCCAGGACCTCGATGCCCTCCCGGCCGTTCTCCGCGTACAGCACCGCCAGCCCGTGCTGCTCCAGCACGCTCGTCAGGGCGAACACGTTGCGCACGTCGTCGTCCACGATCAGCACCCGCTCACCGTGGAAGTCGTACGTGCGCGGCGGCACCGGCAGCGGCTCCGCCACGTCCCAGGCGTCGCCCTCCGGCTGCCCCGGCACCTCGGTGCGCGGCAGCGGACCGGCCGGCGGCTTGCGCCGGCGCCGGAACAGCGCCGAGGAGCCCTGCCCGGCCCCCTCCGCCACCGGCAGCGCCTGCCGCTGCGGTGCCGCGCCCAGCGGCGCCGGCAGGGACGGCAGCGCCGCCGGGAGCGGCTGGACCGCCACCGGCTCCTCCTCGGCCGCCCTGCGGTACTCCCCGCGCGCCCCGCCGGGCGTCGGCGGCGCGTACCCCTGCGGCGGCAGCTCGCTCGGGTGCAGCGGCAGGTACAGCGTGAAGGTCGACCCCCGGCCCGGCTCGCTCGCCGCGTGGATCTCCCCGCCCAGCAGCCGGGCGATCTCCCGGCTGATGGACAGCCCGAGGCCGGTGCCGCCGTACTTGCGGCTGGTGGTGCCGTCGGCCTGCTTGAACGCCTCGAAGATCACCAGCATCTTGCTCGCCGCGATCCCGATCCCGGTGTCGGTCACGGAGAAGGCGATCAGGTCGCCGTCCGCGTCCCGCAGCGACCCCGCCTCCAGCAGCTGCTCCCGGATGGCCGTCGGCACGTCGGACCCGGCGGGCCGGATCACCAGCTCCACGGCCCCGTTGTCGGTGAACTTCACCGCGTTGGACAGCAGGTTCCGCAGCACCTGGAGCAGCCGCTGCTCGTCGGTGTGCAGGGTCGCGGGCAGCTCCGGGGAGACCCGTACCGAGAAGTCCAGCCCCTTCTCCGCGGTCAGCGGCCGGAAGGTGGCCTCCACGTAGTCCACGAGCTGGACCAGCGCGATCCGCGTCGGCGAGACGTCCATCTTGCCCGCCTCGACCTTCGACAGGTCCAGGATGTCGTTGATCAGCTGGAGCAGGTCGGAACCCGCGCCGTGGATGGTCTCCGCGAACTCCACCTGCTTCGGCGAGAGGTTCTCGTCCGCGTTGTCGGCCAGCAGCTTCGCCAGGATCAGCAGCGAGTTCAGCGGGGTCCGCAGCTCGTGCGACATGTTCGCGAGGAACTCGCTCTTGTACCGCATCGACACCGCGAGCTGCTCGGCACGCTCCTCCAGGACCTGCCGGGCCTCCTCGATCTCGGTGTTCTTCACCTCGATGTCCCGGTTCTGCTGGGCCAGCAGCTCGGCCTTCTCCTCCAGCTCCGCGTTGGCCGCCTGGAGGGCCTTCTGCCGGTTCTCCAGCTCGTCGGAGCGCTCGCGCAGCTGCTCGGTCATCTCCTGCGACTGCTTGAGCAGCATCTCCGTCTTGGAGTTCACCGAGATGGTGTTGACGCTCGTACCGATCATCTCGGCGATCTGGCTCAGGAAGTCCTTCTGGATCTGCGTGAACGGAGTGAACGACGCCAGCTCGATGACGCCGAGCACCTTCCCCTCGAACAGCACCGGCAGCACGATCACGTGCGCCGGCGGCGCCTCGCCCAGCCCCGAGGAGATCTTCAGGTAGCCGGGCGGGGTGTTCTCGACGAGGATCGTCCGCTTCTCCTCGGCGACCGTGCCGATCAGCCCCTCCCCGGGCCGGAAGGAGATCGGCATCTGCCCGCCCGCGTACGCGTAGCTCCCGCGCATCCGCAGCTCGTACGAGCCCTCCGCGCCGCCGTCCGTCCCGATCTCGGAGGTCCCGCCGGCCGGGACGGCCAGGAAGAACGCCCCGTGCTGCGCGGAGACCACCGGCGTCAGCTCGCTCATGATCAGCGAGGCCACGTCGTCCAGGTCCCGGCGGCCCTGCATCAGGGCCGAGATCCGGGCGAGGTTGCCCTTGAGCCAGTCCTGCTCCTTGTTGGCCAGGGTGGTGTCCCGCAGGTTGACGATCATCGTGTTGATGTTGTCCTGGAGGACCTGGATCTCGCCCGCCGCGTCCACGTCGACCTTCAGGCTCAGGTCGCCGCGGGTCACCGCGGTGGCCACGGCCGCGATCGCGCGCACCTGCCGGGTCAGGTTCCCGGCCATCTCGTTCACGGACTCGGTCAGGTCCCGCCAGGTGCCGTCCACGTCCCGCACCCGGGCCTGGCCGCCGAGGATGCCCTCGGTACCCACCTCGCGGGCCACCCGCGTCACCTGGTCGGCGAAGGAGGACAGCTGGTCGACCATCGTGTTGATGGTCGTCTTGAGCTCCAGGATCTCCCCGCGGGCGTCGATGTCGATCTTCTTGGTCAGGTCGCCCTTGGCGATGGCGGTCGTGACCATGGCGATCTGCCGCACCTGGCCGGTGAGGTTGGACGCCATGAAGTTCACCGAGTCGGTGAGGTCCTTCCACGTCCCCGAGACGCCCGGGACGTGCGCCTGGCCGCCGAGCCGGCCCTCCGTGCCCACCTCGCGGGCCACGCGCGTGACCTCGTCCGCGAAGGACGACAGGGTCTTCACCATCGTGTTGACGGTGTCGGCGAGCTGCGCGACCTCGCCGCGCGCCTCGACCGTCACCTTCTTCGTCAGGTCGCCGTTGGCGACCGCCGCGGACACCTGCGAGATGTTGCGCACCTGCGAGGTCAGGTTGTTGGCCATCAGGTTGACGTTGTCGGTGAGGTCCTTCCAGATGCCGGTCACCCCGCGCACCCGGGCCTGGCCGCCGAGGATGCCCTCGGAGCCCACCTCGCGCGCCACCCGCGTCACCTGCTCCGCGAAGGACGACAGTTGGTCGACCATCGTGTTCACGGTGGTGACCAGTTCGAGGATCTCGCCCTTGGCGTCCACCGTGATCTTCTTGGAGAGGTCGCCCATGGCCACGGCCGTGGTCACCTCGGCGATGTTGCGCACCTGCGACGTCAGGTTGTTCGCCATGAAGTTGACGGACTGGGTGAGGTCCTTCCAGGTGCCGGAGACCCCCTTGACCTCCGCCTGCCCGCCGAGGATGCCCTCGGTACCCACCTCGCGGGCGACCCGCGTCACCTGCTCCGCGAAGTTCGACAGCTGGTCGACCATCGTGTTGAGGGTGTTCTTCAGCTCCAGGATCTCGCCCCGGGCGTCCACGTCGATCTTCTGCGACAGATCGCCGCGCGCCACCGCCGTCGCGACCTGGGCGATGTTGCGCACCTGCGACGTCAGGTTCCCGGCCATGCCGTTCACCGAGTCCGTCAGGTCCCGCCACACGCCCGCCACACCGGGCACCTGCGCCTGCCCGCCGAGCCGGCCCTCGGTGCCCACGTCCCGGGCCACCCGGGTCACCTGCTCCGCGAAGGCGGACAGCTGGTCGACCATCGTGTTGATGGTGTTCTTCAGCTCCAGGATCTCGCCCCGGGCGTCCACGTCGATCTTCTGCGACAGGTCACCGCGCGCCACCGCCGTCGTCACCTGGGCGATCTGGCGCACCTGCGACGTCAGGTTCCCCGCCATGAAGTTGACGGAGTCGGTGAGCTCCTTCCAGGTGCCGGAGACCCCCTCCACCCGGGCCTGGCCGCCGAGCCGTCCCTCCGTGCCCACGTCCCGCGCCATCCGGGTCACCTGGTCGGCGAACGAGGACAGCTGGTCCACCATCGTGTTCACGGTGTTCTTCAGCTGGAGCATCTCGCCGGAGACGTCCACCGTGACCTTCTGCGACAGGTCGCCGTTGGCCACCGCCGTGGTCACCTGGGCGATGTTGCGGACCTGCCCGGTGAGGTTGCGGAAAGCCGTGTTCACCGAGTCGGTGAGGTCCTTCCAGGTACCCGCCGCCCCCGGCACCTGCGCCTGACCGCCCAGCTCACCCTCGACGCCGACCTCACGGGCCACGCGCGTCACTTCCGCACCGAACGACTGGAGCTGGTCCACCATCGTGTTGACGGTGTTCTTCAGCTCCAGCATCTCGCCGGCCACGTTGACCGTGACCTTCTGCGACAGGTCGCCGTTGGCCACCGCGGTCGTCACCTGCGCGATGTCCCGCACCTGCGTGGTGAGGTTGCGGAAGACCGTGTTCACCGAGTCGGTGAGGTCCTTCCAGGTACCCGCCGCCCCCGGCACCTGCGCCTGGCCGCCGAGGAGGCCCTTGGCGCCGACCTCGCTGGCCACGCGCGTGACCTCGTCCGCGAAGGTCCGCAGGGTCTCCGTCATCTGATTGATCGTTTCGGCCAGCTGCGCGACCTCGCCGCGCGCGCTGACCCGCACCTTCTGCGACAGGTCGCCGTTCGCGACGGCCGTCGTCACCTGTGCGATCCCGCGCACCTGCGCCGTCAGGTTCCCCGCCATCGTGTTGACGGAGTCGGTCAGGTCCTTCCACACGCCCGCGACCCCGGGCACCTTCGCCTGGCCGCCCAGCTCGCCCTCCGTACCCACCTCGCGGGCGACGCGCGTCACCTCGGAGGAGAAGGAGGACAGCTGGTCCACCATGGTGTTCACGGTGTTCTTCAGCTGGAGCATCTCGCCGGCCACGTGCACCGTGACCTTGCGCGACAGATCGCCCTTGGCGACCGCCGTCGTGACGAGGGCGATGTCACGCACCTGAGCGGTGAGCCGGTACGCCATCGTGTTGACGGAGTCGGTCAGGTCCTTCCAAGAACCGGACATTCCGCGCACCTGGGCCTGCCCGCCCAGCTTGCCCTCCGTGCCGACCTCCAGCGCCACCCGCGTCACCTCGTCGGTGAACGCCGACAGCTGGTCGACCAGGTTGTTGACCGTCCGTCCGACCTTCAGGAACTCCCCGCGCAGCGGATGCCCCACCCCGTCCGGGGCCTGGGTCCGCAGGTCCATCCGCTGGTCCAGGTCGCCCTCGGCCACCGCCGACAGCACCCGGCCCACCTCGGACACCGGCCGCGCGAGATCGTCGACCAACTGGTTCGACGCGTCGATCGCGGCCGCCCAGGAACCCTCGCAGGCCCCCGTCTCCAGCCGCTCGCTCAGCTTGCCCTCACGGCCCACCGTCCGCCGGACCCGGGACAGCTCACCGGTCAGGTGCAGATTGCGGTCGGCGACCTCGTTGTAGACGGCGGCGATCTCCGCCATCACGCCTTCGCCGGACACCGTCAGCCGCTTGCGGAAGTTCCCGTCCCGCATCGACACCAGGGCCGTGAGCAGGCGGTTCAGAGCGGCGGTGTCGACTTCCGTGGTCCCGTTCCGCCGGGACCGGCCCCCCTTGGGGCGCGTTCCCGTACGCCGCACCGCTGCGCCAGACTCCACCGTGTCCCTCCCGAAAGGGTCGACCTCTGTTCCACCGGACGCCGGCTGTCCAAGAGCCGGCCCTCCAAGCCTGCCCAGTGTTTCACCCCGGCCGAACCCGGCGATAACACTTCGGCACCATCGCACACCGGCCGCACCCTGCGGGTGGATTCCCGTACGACCGCCTCATGGAGACCGCGAAGGTAAGTAACCTGGCATCCGATGTCCAACCGCGTCGAAGGAGACTCGTGATCACGGCACGGGCGGCTGCCAGTTTCGACCCTCAAGGGCGGTCGGTCGCCGCCGCCCGCGCGTTCGTGCGCGACACGCTGCAGGGCTGGGGCTTCGCGGACATCGTCGACGACGCGGCCGTACTGACCAGCGAGCTCGTCACCAACGCCGTGGTGCACGCCGGAACCAGGGCCGAGGTCCTGTGCCTGCGCGCCGAGGGCGGCGTACGCGTCGAGGTCGCCGACCGCTACCCCGAGCGCGAACTGCCGCTGCGGCACCCCGGCGAGCGCCCGTACGCCGACCCCGACCGCGAGAGCGGCCGCGGGCTGATGCTCTGCGCCGCCCTCGCCACCCGCTGGGGCGTCGAGTACACCGCCACCCACAAGCACGTCTGGTTCCGCCTCGATCTCCCGGACCGTCCGGTCGGTACCCGCTCCGCCGGGCCCGTCGTACCGGACCAGTTCCTGCCGCTGGCCGACAGCCGGGTCCGCGTCGCCGTCCTCCAGATCGACGCCGCCGACACCATCTCCGCCTGGAACGAGGACGCCGAGCACATCTTCGGCCACCCCGCCGAGAAGGCCCTCGGCCGTCCCCTCGCAGAGATCGCCGCCTGGCCCCAGACCCCGGGGACCGGCACCGGCGTCGCCGAGGCCCTGCGCCTGTCCCGCTGGGAGGGCAGCTACGGCATCCGCGGCGCCGACGGCCGGGTCATCCCCGTCTACGCCTCCCACCTGCGGGTGCGCGACGCCCACGGCGAGCCCTCCATTGTCTGCCTCCTCGTCCACGACGACGAGCGGGCCCTGCTCCAGACCCCCGTCCGCGTCCCCTCCTCCGACGGCCAGCACAGCGAGCCCCGCCCCACCGACCCCTTCGAGGTCTTCATCGGCTCCCCCGCCCCCGACGACCTCGACGGACTGCTCCAGCGCACCGTCGAGCGGGCCCGCGACATGCTCGACGCCGACGCCGCCTTCCTGCTGCTGGCCACCGACGACGAGACCGAGCTGGAGGTCCGCGCGACCACCGGCCTGCCCTCCACCCGCCAGCGCTTCGCCCGCGTCCCCGTCGAGGCGGGCACCAGCCGCTACGGATCGGCCCGTCTGCCCGCCGTCCACGACGACCTCGCCGTCGTCCCCGGAGCCGTACCGCTCCTGGAGTCCACCGGCATGCGCTCCGTCGTCACCGTCCCCCTCAAGGTCGAGGGCCGCCTCACCGGGTCCCTCGGCGTCGCCGCCGAAGGACCCGGCCGCTACACCAACGAGGAGGCCCTGCGCCTCCAGTTCGCCGCCGACCGCATCGCCCTGGCGGTGGAGTCCGCCCGCCTCGGCGAGCTGGAACGGCTGCGCCGCGGCTCCCTCTCCTTCCTCGTCGAGGCCTCCGACCTGCTCGCCGGCACCCTGGACCGGGACCAGACCCTGGCCCTCATGGCCCAGATGACCGTCCCGACGCTCGCCACCTGGTGCGCCGTCTACACCATCGCCGACCAGGCCTCGGACCCGTACCTCGCCTACGTCCTGCACGAGGACGAGGAACGCATCGACGGCCTCAAGGCCCTGCTGTCCCGTGTCGACCCGCCCGAACCGGTCCGCGAGGCCGGCGCCCGCCCCTGGCCCGCGACGGCTGCGGCGGTCGGCGGCGAGACGGTCGTCCTGCCCCTGCTCGCCCGCAACCGGGTGATCGGCATGCTGACCCTCGGCAAGCCCAGCGAGGAGCACTTCCGCCAGGAGATCCTGGAGCTCGCCGACGACCTCTCCCGGCGCGCGGCCCTGGCCCTCGACAACGCACGCCTCTACTCCGAGCGCACCGCCATCAGCCGCTCGCTCCAGCGCAGCCTCCTGCCGCCCGGCTCCCCCGCCATCCCCGGCATGGAGGTCGAGGTCATCTACCGCGCCGCCGGCGAGGGCAACGAGGTGGGCGGCGACTTCTACGACGTCTTCCCGATCCGCGACGGCGCGTACGGCTTCGCCATCGGCGACGTCTGCGGCACGGGCCCCGAAGCCGCGGCCGTCACCGGCCTGGCCCGGCACGCCCTGCGCCTCCTGGCCCGCGAGGGCCTCGGCGGACCGGCGGTGCTGGAACGCCTCAACGCGGCGATCCTCGACGAGGGCGCCCGCAGCCGCTTCCTCACCCTCCTCTACGGGGAACTCCACCCGCAGCCCGGCGGCGGCGCCCTGATGAAGGTCGTCTGCGCGGGCCACCCCCTCCCGCTGCGCCTGCGCCCGGACGGCGAGGTCACGGCTGCCGCGGAACCGCAGCCGCTGCTCGGGGTGATCGAGGACCTCGACCTCTACGAACAGACCATGACCCTCGACCCGGGCGACGTCCTGCTCTGCGTCACGGACGGGGTCACCGAACGCCGCGAGGGCTCCAGGATGCTCGGCGACGACGGGCTCGCGGAGGTGCTCACCACCTGTACCGGCCTGACCGCCGGCGCGGTCGCCTCCCGCGTCCTGCGCGCGGTCGAACGCTTCGCGGCCGAACCGGCCTCCGACGACATGGCCATCCTGGCCTTCCGCGTCCCCCAGCAGCGCGAAGGCTCCTGAGCCGCACACGGTCCCGGCCCGCGCCACCGGCGGGCCGGAACCGTGGAAGCGCGGCCCGGCGTCCGGTCCGGAAACTCGTCCTGAAACGCAAAAAGGCCCCCGCCATCTGGCGGGGGCCTTTTTCTTTGAGCCCTTTAACGGAATCGAACCGTTGACCTTCTCCTTACCATGGAGACGCTCTACCGACTGAGCTAAAAGGGCGGGTTGTTCGGCGGCGTCCTACTCTCCCACAGGGTCCCCCCTGCAGTACCATCGGCGCTGAAAGGCTTAGCTTCCGGGTTCGGAATGTAACCGGGCGTTTCCCTAACGCTATGACCACCGAAACACTATGAAGTTGAACTCAAGCCGGCAAGGCGAGTTCGTTACTTCAGAACTAACACAGTGGACGCGAGCAACTGAGGACAAGCCCTCGGCCTATTAGTACCAGTCAGCTCCACCCGTTACCGGGCTTCCACATCTG